>JAGAXP010000225.1 GCA_017940955.1 Oribacterium sp. | reverse complement strand
GTCATATCTGCACCGATCCAGTTTGCGTTGAGGCCGACTTCGTTCATACCGATAAGACCTATGGTAGAGAAGTGGTTTGCAAATGTGCCGAGATATCTCCTGGTGTATGGATACAGACCCTGCTCCAGAAGCTTCGTGATGACCTGTCTCTTGGTGTGGAGGGATCTTGCTGCGATATCCATAAGGTGATCGAGTCTCTTATAGAAGTCTTCTTCGTCAGAGGCAAGATATGCAATACGCGGCATATTTATAGTCACAACGCCTATAGAGCCTGTTGACTCTCCGGAACCAAAGAAACCGCCGCTCTTTTTACGAAGCTCTCTGAGATCCAGACGAAGTCTGCAGCACATTGAGCGGACATCTGAAGGTTCCATATCAGAGTTTATGTAGTTTGAAAAATAAGGTGTTCCGTACTTTGCAGTCATCTCAAACAGAAGCTTGTTGTTCTCTGTCTCAGACCAGTCAAAATCACGTGTGATGGAATATGTCGGGATAGGATACTGGAAACCGCGTCCGTTGGCATCGCCCTCGATCATGATCTCGATAAATGCCTTGTTTACCATATCCATTTCCTTCTGGCAGTCGCCGTAGGTGAAATCAAGTTCTTTTCCGCCGACAATGGCATTCAAATTCTTGAGATCGGAAGGAACTGTCCAGTCCAAAGTTATATTTGTGAAAGGAGCCTGTGTTCCCCAGCGGCTTGGAGTATTTACGCCATATACAAAGGACTGTATGCACTGCTTAACTTCCTTCTGGGAAAGATTATCAACCTTTACAAAAGGAGCCAGATAAGTATCGAAGGATGAAAAGGCCTGTGCGCCTGCCCATTCGTTCTGCATGATTCCAAGGAAGTTGACCATCTGATTGCAGAGAGTAGAAAGATGGTTTGCAGGTGAAGATGTGATCTTGCCCGGAATACCGCCGAGTCCTTCCATTATAAGCTGTTTCAGTGACCATCCTGCGCAGTAGCCGGTCAGCATGGAGAGATCGTGGATATGAATGGCAGCGCTTCTGTGAGCCTTGGCAATTTCGTCATCATATACTTCTGAAAGCCAGTAATTGGCCGTGATGGCACCTGAATTTGAAAGTATGAGACCGCCGACAGAATAGGTAACAGTTGAATTTTCTTTTACTCGCCAGTCATTGATCTTTAAATAGTCATCCACGATATCTTTATAGTTAAGGAGGGTGGAATTGACATTACGAACCTTCTCACGCTGTTTACGATAAAGGATATAAGCCTTGGCAACATCGGAGTATCCGGACTCTGAAAGAACCTTCTCGACACTGTCCTGGATCTCTTCCACGGTGATCTTTCCATCCTTGACCTTGGTCTCGAAATCTGAAGCTACTCTAAGCGATATAAGGTCAATAACGCTTGAATGATATTCCTTCTCTAAAGCTTCAAATGCCTTTGTGATGGCTGCTGATATTTTGGAAATATTGAACTCAACTATAGCACCATCTCTTTTAACTACCTGATACATAGGATCCATCCCCCCTGTGTTTTTTGTGATAATGTAACGATAACACAAAGGGGTTGCGGATTCAATATGTAGACGCATATTGTAAGTAAAACGCAAGATATTGTGGTTGGTGACGTGCTTTACAGTGCCTTAACTACAGCTTTCTTTACAACACACATCTCCTCCCAAAACACGCCTACCCAAAAAATATTTTATTCCGGATAAATTGTCTGTAAAACAGTAATGATGTAAAATATTTCTTATCACAAGTTTTGTTTTCGGGACAATTTATAGGAGGTAATATGGCCGGATCAAAGGTATATTTTACGGATTTCAGGACAACTGTGGGAACGTCATTGACTGTCAAGATGCAGAAGCTTATTCGCAAGGCAGGTATAGGCAGCATCGATATGGACGGGAAGTTTGCAGCCATCAAAATGCACTTTGGTGAACTTGGAAACCTTTCATATTTAAGGCCCAATTATGCCAAGGCTGTCGCTGATGTGGTTAAGGAGCAGGGAGGGATCCCGTTTCTGACGGATTGCAATACTTTGTATCCGGGCTCACGTAAGAATGCTCTTGAACACCTGGATTGTGCCAATATCAATGGCTTCAATACCATCACCACAGGATGTCAGATAATCATAGGAGATGGTCTCAGAGGAACGGATGATATAGAGGTTCCTGTGCCAAATGGTGAGTACTGTAAGGAGGCTTATATCGGCAGGGCTGTTATGGATGCCGATATCTTTATTTCCCTTACACACTTTAAGGGACATGAGTCTACCGGCTTCGGCGGTGCGATCAAAAATATAGGAATGGGCTGCGGAAGCCGTGCGGGTAAGATGCAGCAGCATAACAGCGGACATCCGACGGTTCATGAGGATATGTGCCGCGGCTGCGGCCGGTGTGCAAAGGAATGCGGCTCAAATGCAATTTACTATGAGAATAAAAAAGCTCATATTGATCAGAATCTGTGCAAGGGCTGCGGTCGGTGTATAGGTGCCTGCGGATTTGATGCGATTGAAAACCTGAACGCTGATGCAAATGAGATACTTGGGCGCAAGATGGCTGAGTACTGTGCCGCAGTGTGCACCGGAAGACCCTGTTTCCATATCAGTCTGGTCCGTGACATTTCGCCAAATTGTGACTGTCATGGTGAAAATGATGCTCCGATACTTCCGGATGTGGGATTTTTTGCTTCATTTGATCCGGTTGCCCTTGACCAGGCATGCGTGGATGCTTGTCTCAGATCGACCCCTATGCCCAACAGTCAGCTTTCCGACAATTTACAAAAACCCGGCTGGCATCACCATCACGACCATTTCTTTGATTCCAATCCGAATGTCAGATGGAAAGAAACATTGGAACATGCGGAAAAAATCGGACTTGGAACGCGTGAATATGAATTGATAACCATGTAAAGTATACAGAAGCCATAAAGATATGCATCTGTATGTTGGAATAAAAAAGCGATGAATGTAGATATATAAAGACGACCGGACTGACATCTGTATGTCAGATATTACGGATGAAAAACAGCGTTGTTGGATGAGAGGGTGAGAGTATGAAAAGTGATTCAATAAAGAAAATGGTTCTTACGGCAATGTTTCTGGCAATAGGTTTGATGCTTCCATTCATGACAGGGCAGATCCCTCAGATAGGAAGTATGTTATTACCGATGCATATACCGGCATTCTTATGTGCGCTTATCGTCGGAGAAAAGTGGGGGACACCCATGGCATTTATCCTGCCGATTTTAAGGTCGATGATTTTTGGTATGCCACCGATGTATCCGACTGCCATAGGTATGGCCTTTGAACTTGCAACCTATGCTTTTGTGGCAGGTTATCTTTACAGTCATTCCAAGTGGAAGTGCACGGAGGCTTTATACAAGTGCCTCCTTATAGCAATGGTTGCGGGCAGAGTTGTATGGGGTATTGTCCAGACAGTACTTCTGGGACTTAAGGGTAATGCTTTTACGTTCCAGGCATTCATGGCAGGAGCATTGCTTAGAGCCATACCGGGTATTGCCCTTCAGCTTATATTGATTCCTGCGGTAATGATAGCATTAAATCGTACGAAGCTTGTTCCGATTAATTCAGGTGAAAAGGAAAAAGCACATCAATAAGCGTAAACCGGAGAAACCCACCGGGGACGGTTCTCGACGGCGAGAACCGTCCCCGGTGGGTTTTGAGGACCATCTTATACAAACTTTATGGAAAACAGTACTTATGGGGATAAAGACCTTATCTGTGTGTTATTTCAGGGAGATATATACCATTTACAGGAAGATGATGTGATAAAAAGTGTCGAAGACCTGAAAAAGTATATAAGAGTATATAGAAGTATATTTGACGGGCGTCAAATATACTAACAGATGCAAGGATGTTTTGATCCGGTTAGTTCAGGTATCAAGTCCCGCCTTATGCGCCTGGGAATGCTGCATAGGCCGTGGAATGTTGTAAATCTTTCCGTCTTTCAGAAGTTTAGCTCCGGTTTGGTGATAGTAAAATGAGATATCGTTTTCTACACACTGAGCATGGACATCCTCTACCCAGGCATAGTCACATATCCTTGCGTTGGCCCCGGATTCACCGCCCACAGAAACTGATTCTATGACAGGAGTCCCATCGGAGACTCTGTATTTATCTATATATGCGCGGAGGTCTACGGCGCTAAGCATTGGCTCTATCATTACAGAATGATGGAAAATCGGCAGCAAAAGATATATGGGCAGTCTCTTGTCGATCATGTCCTGATTCTCACAAGTTACCGCTATGGTTATATGCTCCCACCCCTTTCCCCAACCTGACGGAAGATGTTCCTCTATCCGTTCCGGTCTTTTCGTGATCATGAAAAAAGTACAGTCGGAACGTTCATACATCATCTTCCAAGCATCATCACGCCACTCGTCCGCATCAGGATGAAAGAAATCCGAAGAAAAGCAGGTATAAAAATGGGATCCGCCGGGGATTTTGTATCTTCCTTTATTAGGGCCGGATCTGAGAATCCTGACCGGGAGGTTGAAGCTGTCAGTTTTTTGAACCACAGATGGATCTTTACCGATTGCTTCGTCCCGACGGTACATATAGCAGTTAAGGCACCCTGCACTTACTTTGGTGCAGCCATGCCACAGGTTCCAGTTAACCGTCATGGGGGTTCTCGGATCTGTATTCTGTTCCGGAAAAAGTGATAATTGTTTCATAAGACAGGTCGGGATCAAAGATAGTGAATAAATACCGGCTCATCCTGAATGAGCCGGTATTTTGATATTTAAATCAGCTTTCAATTTTGTTAATTTTTCTGTTTGCTATGAAATCATACCCATCAGAGCAAAGACTACATTCTGATTAAGGATCAGAAGGATGATCGCAGCACCACCGACTGAACTGTTACGGAGAGATTAGTTACTCATTCTTTTTTCGTTTCGCTGTCAGTAGCAATTATTTCTTTTTTCTTCAGGTCACTTTCGGTCGCAATAATTTCTTCTCTGTCGAGTTCGCTTTCTGTTGCCACATCCACATCTTCAGGTGATCCTGCGATAACCGGGAATCTCATCTCCAGAGCTTCGTTGTCGATATTGAAAGCATAGGTATATGAAGAATCCACAGAGTCTGTTACCAGACCGTTCTTGAAGTCCTCATCAAGGATGTCATTGTACGGATCCCAGCCGGTGATGATGAGCACTGCCTTGTGTCCCGGCTCAAAGGTATAGGATGTTGGCATGAGATAGATTGTATAGTCATAGTACTCGCCGGCATTCATTTCCTCTGTGCGTCTTCTGTAATCCTTTCCTTCATATCCGCCGCCGGGATTCTTGAGATCGGTATATCCGAAGGTGATGAGCTTTGCTGTGGTATTGCTCTGTACATATTCCTTAACCTTAGTGTAGGGCAGTCCGCCTCCGGTTTCTGCAGCTCCAAATGTCCTGGTGGGAAGGGTATCATAAATCCTCTGCTTAGTCATATAAGCTTTGAAGCTTTCTTCGCCATCGATGGTATCAAGAAGCATTGCGGAAACCACCATTCCGTCCTTTGTAACATCTTTAGTTGACAGCTTGAGATGCACTTCCGGAACACCTGTGAAGGTATAGTTATCCGGAACTTCATATACATATTTCGCATGTACGCTGTCCGGTAATGACAGATAGTAATTGTCTCTTATATTTTCTCTTCCGAATTCATCGGTACTCTGATAGTACTTGGCAAAGGTTGACCCTATAGCTGTAGTGTCCACGTGATTGAAGTTGTCCGGATTGACTTTCTTATCATAGTCAAATGTGTGGTACCTGAAATCTGCCCAGGTATCATATGTCCTGAAGGAACCGTCAACATTGCTCTGAACCGAAACCATAGGCATATCCTCTATATCGTTATCGACATCATAGAGGTAATGGGAAAGCCATTTATTCATGATATTCTGCCAAAGTTCATCATTTATGAGCATTCCGTCAAGTGTGGAGTGACCGTTCTGATGGAGCACGAGCTTATATGGCTGTCCTGCGCTTTCGAAGGCTCTTGCCATGAGATCAGACTGCTTGGTAGTAACATTAAAATCGTTCATTCCATGAACTATGAGGGCAGAGCAGTTTATCTTCGATGGATCAAGTGTATAATCCAGCCTCTCCCAAATGTCGTCATAATCTCCGTTAGTGGCTTCCTGATCTTCTGAGAACTGCCACAGGAAGGATGCATAGTCATCATTTACCACAGTCCACTGATCATCGAGGAAAGCAGCACCGCTGTTATAGGATGCAAGTGAGTACGCGTAGGCCGCATCATTTACCCTGGGCACACCCTGGAAGTTGGTGTAATCGTACCATGAAGCTATACCTGCAAACGGGATGATGGTCTTCAGTCCCTCAACTCCGGATGTGGCTACCTCAAACGGAAGAGTACCTCCGTAGGAACAGCCTGTCATGGCAACATTGCCGTTTGACCAGTCTGCTTTGATGGTAATGTTGTTGTACGGATCTGTATAAGCGGTTCTCTTGCCTGTCAGCCACTCCACAACACATTTGTGTGAATCTCTCTCGAGATCAAAGCCGCAGAGTTCAAAGCCTTCCGAACCATAGGTACCGATACCTCCCGCTTCAACAACCGCAAAGCCTCTTACAAGATAATAATCGTAAAATTGCGCATAGGTGTATCCGATATCGCCTGTAACAGGCACTTTGTAGTTCCAGCATTCCGGAGATGCAATTTCAGCTGCCTCAAGAGTTGTCATATTTCCTTTAGGCTTACGCTTTTGTCCGGGCTCGTAAAGCTTATCGTAATCAAACGGGGTCTTGTTTAAAAGCATTTTACTGTTTTGCTCGGTCTCGTTAACCGTACCGGCGCCATAGGGAGTCGGATCATAAATGGTTGCAGCCTTGAAATCGCCTTCGGCAGCAGCCCTCGGAACCTGTACCAGAGCTTCCACAAGGTCCGCTTTTCCGTCGCCGTCAGTGTCATGATCGGTCTCGATATAAACACAGAATCTCAGGATGTCACTGCCGTCATTTGTATAATCACTGTCTCTCAGGTTCGTGTAAGTGAGAATAGGCTGAGCCATGCCGTCTTCAAAGACTAATGCTTTCTTCTCACGTTGTATCGTTTCCATCCAGTTAACGTCAGTTTTTTTGGAATTGGAATCCGGCTTTACTTCCGCAGCAGGTGAGGAATCATCGGAAGATTTATCTTCATCGGCTTCTTTGGTTTCTGCAGCTTCCGATTCTGCAACCGATTCTGCAGCAGGTTCTGTCGGCGGGTTATTCTGTGCCGGTTTGGGAAAACAGGAAATAAGCCCGGTCATAAGGGCCAGTGTGGTCAATAAAGCAATGTGTTTTCGAAACATTATACTCCTCCTTCAGTAAATATTTTTTAATCTGTCACGACCGCTTAATACTCCGGAATTTTCCGGAGTATTTTCAACATACTATGATTAGAATTTCGACCACGACGCATTGCTTTATAACAGAAAGATGAAAGAAATATTACATTTTTATAACGATGGTTATCCGGTGGATCATTTTTGATTATATAAAAACATTACTACCGCAGCTCCGATGATCAAGAAGTATCCTACTACGCTCCAAAGATCCGGGATGTCTCCGAAAATGAAAAAGCCGAATAACGCAGCCCAGAGCACCTGGGTGTAGTCATAGACGGAAATTTCCTTTGAAGGAGCATGGCTGTAGGCGGCGGTGACAGAAAACTGTGCCGCTGTTGCCGAGGCTCCTGCAAGCAGGAGCATGGAGAGCTGATTAAGGCTCATTGGATGATAATTAAATGCAATATAGGGAAGCACCGAAAGGCAGGAAAATGCCGAGAAAAACAGCACTATGGTAGCGCCCTTTTCGCCCCGGAGACCTGCCAGTCTTACCAAAGTGTATGCAAGCCCGGCGGAAATCCCGCCTATAAGTCCTGATAAAGAACCTACCAGATCCATATTGTCGGGTGAAGGCTTCACTACAAAAAAGCATCCGGTAAATGCAATCAGAATGATCAGGAAGTGTATGGGCTTCAGCTTTTCTTTCAAAATGAAATAGGAAAAAATGAGAACCATGAAGGGTGCCATTTTATTCAGGATGGAAGCATTAGCCAAAGGCAGATGATCCACTGCATAAAAGTTACAGAGTATTCCGATGGTTCCGAAAAAGGATCTTCCCAAAAGGATGGGGAGATTCTTTTTTTGCGGGTGGAAACCCTCGCCGCTTTTAATCAACATAAAAAACGCTACAAACACGGCAACCAGATTGCGGAAAAAGCTTTTCTGTATGCTTGGCACGTCGCCTGAGAGACGTACAAATATGTTCATGAGATTAAAGAAGAATGCGGATGAACAGATATATAGTATTGCCTTTGATTTATTCTTTTCCATAAGACCTCCGGGATGATTATTGTGTAGCACATTATCCCACGGGATTTGATCAATGTAAAATTCTTTTCTGAAAACACCGGGTTATCCACCGGGGACGGTTCTCGCCGGCGGGAACCGTCCCCGGTGGATATTCGTCAATCTTATTGAATTTGAAAAGAGTAAGGTATAAAATTCAAAATGAGTAAGTTAGATACAACTAACCTACGGTTTTCGTATTATGTCATTTAAATCTGATCTGAATGCTGAAAAAACCAGGTTTAAAGAACGGCATTTACAAAGGAGGGGTTAAATCATATGAGTGACAGTAAGAAACAATCATCTTTATCAAAAATCCTGTCTTTTGCAGGTAAGTATAAAATGCTGACATTTCTGGGGGTATTTCTTTCAGCCATAGCTATGATCCTTGGGATGGTGCCTTACATATGCATATGGCTTGTGATGAGAGATCTCATAAATGTTGCGCCTGATTACAGAAGTGCCACCGGAGTTACCGCCTATGGCTGGATGGCTTTTTGGTTTGCCGTTGCCGGAATAGTAATATATTTTGCTGCCCTGATGTGTACGCATCTTGCAGCATTCAAGACTGCTTCAAACATCAGAAAGCAGGGGATGCGTAAGCTCATGAAAGCACCCTTGGGTTTTTTTGATGATAATGCTTCCGGCCTTCTCAGAAACAAGCTGGACGGTGCTGCGTCTGAAACGGAAACATTGTTGGCACATAACCTTGCGGATATCGCCGGAACCCTGGCGATGTTTTTGAGTACCCTTGTGCTTATGTTTGTATTTGACTGGAGGATGGGAGCGGCGTGCCTCCTTGCGGCGGTTATCTCTGTGGGTGCACTTTTTGCTATGATGGGCGGAAAGAATGCAGGACTAATGGCAGAGTATCAGGCTGCGCAGGATGTCATGAGCAAAGCAGGGACGGAGTACGTGAGAGGAATCCCGGTGGTGAAGGTCTTTCAGCAGACGGTTTATTCCTTTAAAACCTTCAAGCAGGCAATAGAAGATTACAGCCAAAAAGCTGAGAACTTCCAGGCCAATGTCTGCAAGCTGCCACAGGCAGTGAACCTTACGGTTACGGAAGGCGCCTTTGTATTTCTGGTGCCGGTGGTGCTTCTGCTCGGTCCGAAAGCATTAGCCTCCGGAAGCTTTGCTTCATTTGTTACGGACTTTGCATTCTATGCAGTTTTCTCTGCCATCATTTCAACAGCCCTTGCAAGGATAATGTTTGCGGCCAGCGGGACCATGCTTGCGGATACGGCTATGGGCAGGAACGAGACCATAATGAATGCACCGGAGCTTATACAGCCTATGGATCCGAAAGAACCAAAGGACAACAGTATAGAATTCAGGAATGTATCCTTCACCTATGCGGGGAGCGAAACACCTGCGCTTACAGACGTATCGTTTGTGGCGGATCCCGGAAAGACAATTGCTCTTGTGGGACCTTCAGGAGGGGGAAAGACAACTGCGGCAAGCCTTATTCCGAGATTTTGGGATGTTACCTCCGGTGAAGTTTTGATCGGGGGAGTGAATGTGAAGGATATCTCTTCCCGTGTACTGATGGACAGGATTGCCTTTGTATTCCAAAACAACAGATTGTTCAAAACCTCCATTTTTGAAAATGTGAGAGCAGCCAAACCTGAGGCTTCAAGGGAAGAGGTCCTGAAGGCTCTTGAGGCGGCTCAGTGCATGGATATCATTGAAAAGCTTCCTGAGGGAATAGATACACAGATTGGAACTGAAGGAACCTATCTTTCCGGAGGAGAGCAGCAGAGGGTAGCCCTGGCAAGAGCTATATTGAAGGACGCGCCTATAGTCGTACTTGATGAAGCAACAGCATTTGCAGATCCCGAAAACGAGGTGCTTATACAGAAGGCGTTCAGGAAACTTACTGAAGGAAAGACGGTTATCATGATCGCCCACAGACTTTCTACGGTAACCGGTGCAGATAAAATAATCGTAATGAATGAGGGAAGGATCCATGAGGCGGGTACCCATGAAGAACTGAAGGAAATGGTCGGACTGTATCAGAGGATGTGGGAGGATTACAACAAGGCTGTTCAGTGGAAGATTCAGACAGAAGGTGTAACCGATTAAATATCTGTATGACAGATATTACAGATGAAAAATCATTGACATATGGACCTGTTGAATTTGAATCCGGGTTTCAGATATTAAGGCTCAAAAACTGCATTGATACATGAGGAGGATGAGTGATGTTTGGGGAAGCATTTAAGCGAAAGTACGCGCTTTCTGATAAAGGAATCGACAACACCAAAAAGGGAATGATATGGACTATCATAGTTAACCTGGTGGTCATGGGCGGAATGGGTATCCTGTATAAGCTTATGATGTGTTACATGGAAACGCTCACCAACGGTGCCGGACTTCCTGGGACCGGGGCATTTATGGCTGCTGTGATAATATTCATAGCGTTATCATTGATCACCCACATACAGCAATATGCCATGACCTATGGCCTTGTCTATGGTGAAGTGAAGGATATGCGTATCGGTATCGCAGAGCGTTTGAGAAAGCTTCCTTTGGGCTTTTTCGGGAAGAGAGATCTTGCGGATCTGACAGAAACCCTGATGGGGGATGTGAACCGTATGGAACATGTATGGAGCCACGTTTTGGGATATCTCTATGGGGCATACTTTTCTACCGCCATCATCGCCGTGATGCTTTTTATAATGGACCGGAGGCTTGCCGTAGCCTGCTTCTGGGGCGTGCCTGTAGCTTTCGGACTTCTTTTCGGAAGCAGAAGCATGGCAAACAAAAACGCGGAGATCAACAGAAAAGCTGCCCTCAGGGTATCTGACGGAATTCAGGAAACACTGGAAAATATCCGTGAAATACATGCGACAAATCAGGAGGATCGTTATCTCACAGAACTGGATCTCAAGATCGATGAACATGAAAGAACCATGATACGGGGTGAGCTTGCCACGGGAATCTTTGTTAACGGAGCAAGTATAATCATGCGGCTGGGAGTGGCCACAACGATACTCACAGGAGCGAACCTTATCCTGTCCGGGCAGGTCACTTTTATGACACTGTTCATGTTTCTGCTGGTGATTACAAGGATCTATGCTCCATTTGATCAGAGCCTGTCACTTATTGCGGAAGTATTTCTTTCGGAGATTTCAGCTTCAAGGCTTATGGAGCTTTATGATTCACCGGTTGCAGGTGGGGCTGAGACATTTGAGCCAAAGGGACATGATATAGTGTTTGATAATGTCTCCTTTTCCTACGATAACGAACAGGTGCTGTCAGGTGTCAGCTTTACTGCAAAGGAAGGTGAAGTCACAGCGCTTGTGGGACCTTCGGGTTCCGGAAAGAGTACCTGCGCGAGACTTGCGGCAAGACTCTGGGACATTAACAACGGAAGTATAAAGGTAGGAGGAGTAGATATAAATTCGGTTGATCCGGAGACTCTTCTCAGAGATTATTCTTTTGTTTTTCAGGATGTGGTGCTTTTCGATGATAGTGTTATGGAGAATATCAGACTAGGTAAACACGGAGCAACGGACGAAGAGGTAATGAATGCAGCCGCAGCCGCCAACTGCGAGGAATTTGTCCGGAAACTGCCGAAAGGGTATGACACTCCCATCGGGGAAAATGGAGCAAAGCTTTCGGGTGGTGAGAGGCAGAGGATTTCCATTGCCAGAGCGCTTTTGAAAAATGCTCCTATCGTTCTTTTGGATGAGGCAACGGCATCCCTCGACGTTGAGAACGAAACAAAGGTACAGGAAGCATTGTCAAAGCTTCTTGCGAATAAAACGGTGCTGGTCATTGCTCACAGAATGAGAACAGTTGAATCCGCAGATAAGATAATTGTGCTGAAGGACGGACATGTGGCGGAAGAAGGAACGCCGAAAGAACTCAAGGAAAAAGAGGGAAGTATATTCAGGCATATGCTTGAACTCCAGACGGAAAGCGCAGCCTGGAGTATTTGACAGTGATATGCAGGTCTGGTTCCGGACAGAAACCGTCCCCCGGTTAATGACAAATCCCAATCACACTTCTATACAGGAGGTGTAATCGGGATTTGTTTTTACCTTAAAAGTTCAGTCGATGGACCATGGGGACTGAGTCAGTGGTCCATCACAATAAGTGATCATTTTATTTATCCGAATGCTATTCCCAGTATTGCTGCGAAAATAATAAGATGTATCGGAGAAGCCTTACTTTTCAGGAAGCGCTTGTGCAGCAGCATAAACATTAGCAGGATAAGGGTTATCAGGACATTCACATGGTTAAGGCCTTCACCGGAACGGCAATTATTTATGATCATATACAGCCCTGTTGATATGATGATACCTATGATGCAGGGCTTAATGCCACGGAGCACCGCCTGGAAATGTGGATTTTCCGCAAAATTCTTCAGTATGGTTGAAACGATGAGAATGATGATAAATGACGGTAAGGCGACAGCGGTGGTAGCAATGACGGCACCCAAAATTCCGCCCTGGCTGCTTCCTATATAGGTAGCCATATTCACCATGATGGGGCCCGGTGTGCTCTCGCTTACAGCTATCATGTAGGTAAGTTGATCTTCGTTTAGCCATCCATAGCTCATGACCACATCACGTATAAGCGGAATCGCACCATAGGCTCCGCCAAATGCAAACATTCCTATCTGCAGAAATCCCAGTAATAATTCAAGATATATCATAAGTTGTCTTCTCTTTCTTAAATGCAGGTTATAAGTAGGAGCCAATTAGATCTGTATATGTATGTCAATTAAGGCTCCCAAAAGCAGCGTTAATAGAGCAGGGGGTTAGGATCTGACACTGAAGGGTGCGGGGCTCCATAACACATCACTTTTTTACTTTCTGTAAACTGCTGTAAATGAAACCGATAACTCCAGCCGTCATCATCATGACAACTGTTGAAACCTTAAATCCCAAAAGCTCGGAACAAAGCATCAACAGCATTGATAAAGAAAATATGATGATGGGAAATTGCTTCTTTTTCATTTTTGAAAGCATTCCGATTCCGGCATTAAATATCAAAAGTCCCACTGCAAGCTTGATGCCTCTGAAGGCATCGGCAACTATTTTTATCTCCATAAAATTGCTCAGAAAACAGGAGATGATATATATGATCAGGAATGAAGGAAGGATGACGCCCAGAGTTGCGGCAAAGGCGCCTTTTATCCCCTTTATCCTATAGCCCACAAATGTGGCGCAGTTTATGGCGATGGGTCCCGGAGTGGATTCCGCGATGACGGTCATATTCATCATCTCATCATGAGTTATCCATTTCTTTTTTGTCACGCAAATGTCTTCGATGAGGGAGATCATGGCGTACCCTCCGCCGAAG
>JAGAXP010000224.1 GCA_017940955.1 Oribacterium sp. | reverse complement strand
TCCTGCCATAAGACATAAAGAATCCTTCCCTGAGCTCCGTTAAATGCATCAATGTTTTTTTCTGCCAGTATCCTTTCAAATATACGATCACCCAGCTGTTTTATTTTTGTAACAAGAAATCCACCATTTGTCTTCATAATTAAATACTCCTATATCGTAGTTTTATACTACGATATAGGAGTATTTGTGTCAAGCACACATATCATAACTTCCGATTTTATGTTCCAACGTTCATCCCGACAAACTCGAATTTTACTTCTTGGCAATTACAATCGGTTGATAGAATCCTGATTCCTCCGGGAATTTCCAAATCACCTGACTGCAACCACTGGATAAAAGCAGATTCGTTAATTCTTCTCTGCGGGTAGCCCGGTATTCACAAACAAACTTGCCGATCTGCAGATTCTCCTCGTCATCGATAATATACTGCGTCAATTGATAATTATCCCCGTTCCAAACCCACGTTTGAAAAGAAACGCGCTGTCCTTTTTCCGTCTTATGGATATAAGGAGGGGAATAAGGCGGCTTACTATCCATAAGGCTGTCATAATCTCGGATACTGGCCACAAAGATACCGCCCTGTTTGATCTGACCAGTGATACTTCTGACAGCCGTTTCCAAGGCTTCGCCTGTCAGCATGTGCGGCAGCGCATTGTCCATTGCAATCACAATGTCAAACTGCTCGGAGAAGGTGTCAGTCAAGGCACAGAAATCTGCATGTTCGAAACGGATTGAAACTCCTTGACTCTCTGCCCGTGCTTTGGCTTCGACTAATTCTCCATCGCTGATATCCGAAGCAGTTACCGGATAACCGAGAGCCGCCAGACCGATTGCCTGTGTTCCGATCCCGCAAGCACAATCAAGGATATGGGCACTGGTACTGAAGCCGTTATTATTAAAGATTTTATTCAATATAACGGCCTGTTCTTGAGTAGTAGCATTCCAGTCCAAAAACAGCTTGTCATACTGAGAAGCCATATTATCATAAAAGGTTTGGGTTATATCCATGATCTTACCTCCCATAAATCCCGATTCTTAGTCGATAATACTGAAAGATAATCTTTCCACAATATCTGCTTCACTTATAGGTGTGTTCATTTTCTGACACTTGCTTTGGGGGTGAACGATATATTCAAAACCATATCCATCCCTTCTGCAAGCCTCTGCAATAGTTTAATGGAAGGATTTCTTGTTCCGTTCTCCAGCTTGCTGATCTCTGTCTGGGCGATACCTGTTCTCTCAGCAAGTTCTTTCTGTGTCATATTCTGTGAGATGCGAGCGTCGATAATAGCACGGATCACATTCATTTCCGGTTGGATTTCCTCATATGCTTTGGCAAATTCCGGATCATTCATCTTTTTGGTTTTATACTCTTTAAGATTCATGTTAGCCCTCCTTATGGCGACTTAGCCAATCTGCTCGCCGTTCTTTTGCCAGCTTAAGTTCTTTTGCTGGAGTTTTCTGCGTTTTCTTTACAAATCCGTTTGTCGCTACAATCTTCTTTCCTACATAAAAGAAATACATCACTCTTGTGATATTACTTCCTTGTTTACAGCGAAGTTCAAAAATACCATCCTCAAGATGTTCCGAGTAGGGCATACGTAATTCTGTCCCCTTCTCTTCCAGTATTTCCATAAGTCCTACCAACTTTGCAGACATCTTGGAATCCAAGGAATCCAAAAACTCCGCTACCGGATCCCTTCCGTCTTCGCTTGAGTAAAATTCAATTTCAAATGCCATCAAGATTCCACTTCTTTAATCATTATATGAGATATATCTCAACCTGTCAATCCTTCACTTACCTATCTGATCCCTACTTGAACGTGATTCCACATACTCTGTGACAGCCGTCAATCATCCACCTGCATATTAAGCGGCTCACCTTTGATTCGCATTATTGTTTCCTTCTGAATATCCGTCAGTTCTTCACATTGCTTTTTTTCAAGCACAAGAGCTGCCCAAGCCGTCTTCATCATAGGACACCGCGGACATGTCCGAGCTGAAACCACTCCCTAACTTCCCATAAAGGGTGGATAGTCCCATCCTTCCTGGTACGCTTCTTCTGGGGTCATGATTTCAGTCTTCCCGCAGACCTCACATACATATTTCATTTTCTCCATAGTCTATTTCCACCTTTTCAGATCTTCATCTCATTTATACCCGACCAAGCAGATCCATCAGTCCGAGCATCCCTTCTTCTCCCAGTTTGATCAGTAATAACGGAATTGCCTCGAACGCAGCGCCTGCCAAAAACATTTCAGCGAAAACCGGTACATCCATTATTTTCGTTATTAGGCAGAAAACACTTGTAACCATCATGATAAATCCCAGCATGCTCGTTACAGTCTCAAAAAAACTACCTATAGCACCCCAAAAGCAGAGGGCAACGAGCAAAACTAATCGAACGGGCAGGAGTACCAAGCTGATCGGGAACAGCAGAATAGCCTTTAGTATCCGTATTATAAATTCCCACTCTCCTTTTCCATAAGCACCTTATATGCCACAAGTCTAAGAACATACTCCGGCACCTGCGATGTACCAAGCTCCCAGTCCTGCATAGTGCGGTACGGAATAGCAAGCCACTCAGCAAACTCCTTGCGATTCATGCCGGTCATATTTCTAACCGCAACAAAAGACGTAGCAAGCAGTCTTTTCCTTCTGTCGCTTTCCATCCTTTCAATACTCTCATTTTCAATAAGAACTCCATTTGCAATGAATTCAAGTTCTTTGAGCTCTTTCTTTTTCATCTTGCACCTCCCTGTATACGGAATCCGTATATAGCTATAGTTTCATTATATACACGGAGTCCGTATACGTCAACAGTAAGGTCAACCCTCTTCGTCTTGCTTTTTCTTCCACTCAGCAAGAAGATCAAAAAGAACTTTCTCCATCTGAGATCTGGTATAGAATGTTGGGAAATATTCCTGGAGTTTCTTCTTGGTGATCGTGAGCTGCTGAAATCTGTTGCTTTCATCCTTGGGAGCATTCTCATTCAGGATCCGCATGAGTTCCATCTTAGTGATGGTGTCATTCTCTTTCAGATAATCTCGTAATGCAAAGATCTGAAACGTCTTGCAGATTTCATTCTCACACATATCCAAATCCTATTATGAGTCCCATGTAATGACAAAGAAAAAAGTAGCAAAACTGATAAGAATCATCACTGTACCTCCTTTAATGGTAAGAGGATTCATTTTACACACTCCTCTGCTTCTCATCTAATACACCGTATTCACCCATATTTAGAATCTCCATTATTCCCTCTGGATCGAGTTTCCGATCCTGTCTTCTCATTTCTCTCATCGTTTAATCCTCCGTAAATAACAGCTGCGCCAAGTGGGATGCATATCCATATCAGCATCCTCCCTTATCTTGCGGCTTCTGATCAGAAAATTTTTCTTTCAGAGCCTTATTGATCTCGGTGCGGTCTTTACCTTGCTTTTCCATCTGCTTGATGGTCTTATATGCCTGAAACAAAGGTGATGGCGCAATTTCCGAACTGAAGTATCCGATGCCCATATTCCATGCGAACTGCTCGAATACATCATCAAACGCTCTGGAATCTATCCCGTTCGCATATGCTTTCAGAAGTTCACGCATCGCCTGACGCTTCCTTCCGGCACCGACCGCGTTCGCAAGAGACAAAAGCAGTCGCATATTATAATCCAGAAAACGATTCTCACTGTGCCAGGTCAGATCCCAGAACTCCACAGCAAGTTCGCCAAGGTTTTCATCGATTAACGGATAATTGGTAATCACCGCCGGTCTTTCCGGTATATCGTCAAGACTGCCCTTTTCTTCCACTCGATAGAAATATGCGTGGTATTCGTTATCCGCTATTTTCTCTGTGTACCTCTCATATCCAAGCATATCCATCACTTCATAAAGCGGGAGCGGATCAAATGTCTGAATCACTTCCATGCCCTGTCCTACAGGAAGGGATGCTGCCTGCTTCTTCAATCCCTGGAAGAAATTCCCCGCCACACCACGAACATCTACTTTCTTAAAACCTGATACTTTGTCTTTCCATAATGAAGGAATAATTTTATGTCTTGGGATAAGGATATGTTAAAAGATAACATCATCTTCAATGGGATGATGCCTGAAGAAATTGACCTTGCTCTTAAAGAGCTCGCTTCTGTAGAGAAAACATATATGAAGGATTCTATAATTTTGCGTGCCGGTGATATTACAGACTCTTTAGGTCTTGTCATTTCAGGAAGTGTGACAATAGAAAGCAATGATGCATGGGGAAACCGTACTATTCTGAGCAATGTAGCAAAGGGTGGATTCTTTGCTGAGACATATGCTCTGCTTGAGAATGAACCTCTATTAGTAGATGTCAGAGCAAATGAAACATGCCGAATCCTCTTTTTTAAGGTCGGCAGTTTGAAAAAGCTAAAATCCAATATGAATTTATGGAGCTTTAAGCTGATATCTAATCTTCTCATGATATCCGCTAGCAAAAATCTGCACTTATCCGGGAGAAGTTT
>JAGAXP010000223.1 GCA_017940955.1 Oribacterium sp. | reverse complement strand
TTCATAACATCCTCTGATTGAATTTACATATAGATTTGTTTCTGCCCGGCCAGAGATAAAAAATGCGTTTACATCTGATCGGACAGAATAGATCTGTATGTTCCGATATAAAACATTAAAAAGTAGTTTATACAGTAGAGGTTTTATATATCAGTCATTTACCTTCATGTTAAGGTACTCTGCTATTTCAACTACAGAATCATATTCAGCATCACGAATCTTCACTGAATCTTCAACATTGTGCCACTCAGGAATATGACCTACTGACACAAGTCCATTATGACAATCGGTATCCTGCTGAAGTACTGACATAGCTGTGTTTATCTCCTGTACCTTTGTGGCATCCATACCGGCTGGTCCGTAAACATAATGTTTAACATTCCAGAAAAGATCTGTGAAGCCCTGTTCCTGCATGGTCTTGTAGTTATCACCGAGAGGAGTCTCTGATGGATAGTCCTCGATTTTAAGTCCGTCTCCTGCTATGGTTGCAAGAACTTTGAGCTTTCCGGCAGCCTCATACTCCTGGGCATTTCCGAGACCTACAAATCCGAGGTCAATGAATCCGCCTGCAAGATTTGTGAGACGATCTGATTCTGATGAAGCCTCTACGGAATTGAATTCTACACCGGTAGACTTCTGAATCTTACCGAACTGGAATGTGTTGTTTCCTGATGAAGGCATACCGGCATTGAGCTTTCCGGGATTTGCCTTTGCATACTCGATCATTTCGGAAAAAGTATCAAAGGGAGCATTTTTCGGAGCACAGAGAGCAGAGAATCCGTTATCATCCAGAGCAGCTATGAGAGTCAGATCTTTCTTTGGATTTACTTCGGAGTTTCCGGTTACCCACTGAACATTGAGGGCAGCTGTGGCGAGGGTGATGGTGGAACCGTCAGGGGAAGCATTGGCAACTGTCTGATGACCTACGGTGTTGGAATCGTAATTGGTAACTGTGTTTGTGATGCCCAGGTCCTTTGTCATGGTTTCAGAGAGGTAACGGATGGCGAGGTCTGATCCGCCGCCTGCTTTTCCGGGAACTACCCAGGTTATGGTTCCTGAAGGGAATCCCCAGTTATCTGCTTTTGCGGCTTCGATGTCTGCTGCCGCTGCTGTTTCTTCTGTTAATGCTTCACCTGAAGGAGCACTGCTTTCTGTTTCTGATTTGCTTTCGGAAGCAGTGTTTCCGTCAGCTTTTTCAGGAGCTTTGGATTCTTCACTTTTCGCAGCTTCTGTCTTTGTCTCTGTAGCAGCCTTTGCTTCTGTGGCCGTGGTTGAATTTGCTGTTGTACTGCTTCCGCAGGCTGTGAATGACAGCAGCATTGATGATGCGAGCAGCATTGCTAATGTTTTCTTCATTGTTTTTCTCCTTTATAGAAGGCGCTTTCCGCCTTGATTTTTTGATGTACAGACTTGTATCCGTTTTTTATTGTTTAAGCCGGTGATATTTCCTCATCCTTATAAGCCGGATGCCTAAGCCTGATATATGGTTTTTGATTCGAGATATCCAAGGGCTTCAATCTTTTCAAGATTCATTCTTACAGGGATACCCGGGATATCAGTTCTTACAAAGCACTTTCCGTCACGTATCTCCGGTACGTTGAGCATCAGCTCATGTACAGGTTCCGATATGGGGGCATGGAATTCTATCCGTTCGTTTTCGTTATAGAGGCAGCCGAAATATGCATTGTAGGCAGTTCGTCCTCCTGACTGAAATTCCCTTCCCTGCTCACGGCATAAATCTCGTATTTTCAGAAGATCGTCTATACGGGTCATTCGTCCAAGAGAAGGCTGGATGATATCAACACCCTTTTCGAGATATATTTCATACATGTAGGAAATCCTCATGGATTCCCCTGCGGAAATCTTCTGTTTAACACCCATTTCCTTCATTTTTTTGATACCGTTAAAATCAGATGAGTGTATAGGTTCCTCAAACCATTCAAGGTCATAGGGCTCAGCCATCTTTGCGAATTTCACTGCATCCGCTACAGACCAGCGCTGATTGGCGTCTACAGCAAGACCTATCCCGGGACCTATGGCTTTACGGACCTTTTCTATACGTCTGAGATCCCTTTCCATGTTTTGACCCTTATCACTTCCCACCTTGAATTTCACTGTGGTGAAGCCCTCCGAAACGTAACGGCACATCTCTTCCACCAGCTCTTCGTCCGATAAAAGTATGGATCCGCCGCCTTTGTAAGCTGAAGCCCAGTCCTTTTCGGCTCCAAGAAAACGGTGAATAGGCTTTCCTGCTCTTTGCGCAAGTATATCCAGCATCAAAAGATCAACCGTTCCCACATTCACAGCCTGACCGGACTGAAATCCCGCATTTCTTATTTTCCAGTAAAGGTCATCCCGCCATTCGTTATAGCTTTTGCACTCTCCGTTTAAGAGCTTTGGGAGCATTTCATTTACAAATGAACGTGATACTGTGTAGTGTGCTGTCATCCCTTCCTGATCGGAAAGCTCCAGATAGCCCTGCTCGGGGATGAACTGTCCGAAGCCGCCGGTGCCGTCCTGAAAGGGTTTCGGTAATGGTATCGGACGGAAATTATAGAAGACAGCTTTTGTGAATTTGATCTTATCTTCGTAATCAAATGTAACCATAGGTCCTCCTGAATGAATCATTATTTCATTTAGCAGCAGTATAGCGGAGCGGATTTGTACGTTCTACAAAATAGTGGCCAAAACAAACGGACTTTATTGTACGAAATTCACAAGCATTTCAGAATAAAATACATTTAGTGTTGCAAAAATCCCTTAAACATTTCAAAATGAAATGGTCATTAAGGAAAAATGTTACACAGACGAAAAAGATAAAGGCGTAAGAATTATGGAATATAAGACAAGTGAGATGGTGCTTCTGCATGGAGATCCTGCAGTTGCAACCTTTGATATGATGGAAGAACTTTTTGTTGATCTGAGACCGGAGATACAGAAGGCAAGGATGTATGCAAAATCAGACAGCCCGGTACTTATCGAGGCAAGTGCCGGACCTGAGCTTGAGATGCTGGCACAGGCCATACATAATGGAGGTGACAGAAAAGGGAAACCATATGCGGTCATTTCTCTTTCGGGTACCACAAACGAGGAACAGAAGCAGGTGCTGTTCGGTGATCCGAAACGCGCTGTTCAGGGGGCGATCCTGGACTGTAATCATGGAACACTTATGATTCAGGGCATAGACAAGCTCACACTTCCCATGCAGTCACAGCTTGCCAGAGTTCTGAGGACCAAACGTGTCATGAATCAGGTCAATGTTTCGCAATACAGATATGTGGATGTCCGTTTTATATGCAGTACCTCCAAGAACCTCACAGAGCTGAGAAATCAGTTTCTTTTCAGGTCGGACCTTCTTTTTACACTGAGGGCTTTGCGTGTCAGAATTCCCAAGCTGAAATCAAGGCCTTCCGATATAAGGAACATGCTGGATTTTTATTTTAACGATTTTGACAGA
>JAGAXP010000222.1 GCA_017940955.1 Oribacterium sp. | reverse complement strand
CTGCGATTTCGCGCCGGGATTGTCGTTGCCGTAGCCTTCCAGCAGGTTAATAGCTCCCCAGATACCGAAACCTGCGCCAAGGGCTACAACCAGTGTCTGCAATACTGTGATCGCGCTGTTGAAAAATGCCATATTAATCTCCATTCCGCCGCTTTCGGTCGGCGGCACAAATAGTGATGAAAGTATCGACTACCCTCTACGTCCTGCCTATAATTAAAGCGAGAAGCTATACTACAAAGCACGGGGAGGTGAGTCGTAAAAACTCTCTCGTTTTAGACAGCATATTAATCAGTGTAAGTTCCACCTTCCAAGCACAAATAAGTGGCTCTCTTAGACCGTACACTAAGAATTGTTTTAACTCTTGTTAAATGTGTGGTGGAACAGTCAATGGCTTCTCTCTATTTTTCAGAAAGGAGCTTTGCCTATGAAAGTTGTTTATCAGACCTGCTGTGGTGTCGATGTTCACAAATCTTTTCTCGTTGCCACAATCATCAAAACCACTTCCGGAGTTCAGCCTTCTTACCAGAAGAAGCGCTTCTCCACCTTCAACAATTCCATTCTTGAGTTTAAGAAATGGCTGTTGGACAATTCCTGTCGTGATATCTGCATGGAATCTACTGGTAAGTACTGGATACCTGTGTTCAACCTTTTGGAAGACGAGATCAACGTCACCATCGCCAATCCCAAATGGGTAAAGGCTGTCAAAGGTAACAAGGACGATACCAAAGATTCCAAGTGGATCGGGGATCTGTTCAGACTGGGGCTTGTGCCGGGAAGTTATATACCGTGTAAAGAAATCCGTATTCTCAGGGAGTTTACGAGATACCGGTATAAACTTACCTCCTGCAGAAGCAGTGAGAAGAATCGATTTCAGAATGCGCTTACTGTCTGTAATGTCGCATTAGATTCGGTTGTTTCCGATATCTTTGGGAAATCAGCCACCTCTGTGATCGATTACCTTCTCGAACAGTCCGACAACTCCATCAACCACGAAGAAATATCCTCCAGACTCCTTCGCTCACTCAAGAAGAAGTCCGAGAGTGTCATTGAATCCATCGAAGGTTATCAGATGACTGATTCCCAGAAATACCGCATGCGCCTCGTCCACGCACACATGGATTATATCACGTCTACAATCTCCGATATAGACTCAATGATTGATTCGTTGGTCGAACCTTATGATAATGCTGTCAAGTTACTGTGTACCATTCCCGGAGTTGATCGAAACTCTGCGATCACCATCATTTCTGAGATTGGTACGGATATGTCACAGTTTTCTAACTCCAAGCGCTTATGCTGCTGGGCTGGCTTGACTCCGGGTAATAACGAGTCAGCCGGTAAGAAGAAATCTGTTCGGATCACACGTGCCGGTGTCTACCTCAAACCTGCATTGGTACAAGTTGCCCATGCAGCCGTGAAATCCAACAAGTCTCCTTACTACAAAGCCAAATATGAGCGCATCATGAAACGCCGTGGTAAGAAACGTGCCATTATTGCGATCGCCAGGATGATCCTTACAGCCGCCTATCAAATGCTGTCTACAGGCGAAGTATGGAATCCCACCGATCTGTACAAGATTGATATGCCCGAACCCCTCAAGGAAAAACAGAAAGAGAAGGCTATCAAACAGGCTAAGAAGCTTTTAATTGCAGAGGGGATTATAGAAGAATCCCTGCTTGCCTCTTAGCAAGCCCATATAAATCAACCTTGTCGCAAAAGGCTATTTTTCAATAGCTTGCTTAAGTGCGCCAGTTTTTGGCTGTCCTCTACTTTCTTTCACACTAGAGTCCTCCTTCTTGTTACCGGCAGGTTCTCCACCGGTTTGATATGGTTTGAAAACAAAAATGCCCTTTATCTGCATGTGCACCTGCAGAAAAGGACATAAAAAATAGCCCGCGTTCGGTTTAATGAACACAGGCTATGTAGTATTCAGCTCAGCTTCAGGATTCAAGGTTCACGGGTTCGTATTTCTCCTAAGCTGCCCAAAATTCAGTTTTAAAGTCGTTTTTCGTAATTATTTTTTGTATTTAGGCTTTAAATATTGATTTCTCAATGGGTTCATGCTATCATTGGCATGAATGAGACCAGTTGAAGGAGGTGGCTATCATGTTATGCCAGTTTTCATTCAGCAACTTCCGCTCCTATCGAGATGAAACCACATTCGATTTCCAGGCTGCGGCTCTTTCTGAGTTCAAGGACAGCCTTATAAAGACTGAAAAGGGAAATGATATTCTGCCGGTTGGTGTGATCTACGGCCCGAATGGCGGCGGCAAGTCCAACCTTCTTGCCGCCCTGGGGTGCGTGATCTCTCTTGTTACTGAGCCCGTCTATGAGCTTGGCAAGAATCACGCCCGTTTCATTATGCAGCAGAAGGTATCCTGTGTCCCCTATCTGTTCGATGAGGATTCCCGGGAGGAGCCTTCCCGCTTCCAGCTTTTTTTCCGCATCGGTGAATATGAATACCGCTACTATATTGTGCTTCGGGGCGGCGTAATAGAGGAAGAAACACTCTATCGCCGCAAGCTCGGGGCCAGCCGGGCAGCAAAGGTCTTTGAAAGAAATCATGAAGGAATCTCACTTGGAACCATTCTCGGGAGTAAGAACATCAACACCGAAGTAAATGCCAAGATGCCGCTGCTCTCCTTCCTTGCGATAGGCTATTCCATCCCCGTGATTGCAGAAGTCATTCGCTGGTTTGAAGAGTGTATCATCAGAAACTATGCGAATCCATTGGCCGAGCAGCAGATCCTTCTCTCCGATGACGACATTTCAAAGAAGCAGTTCCTTACCATGATGAACGACATGGGGATCGGCATCACCGGGTACCGGTTTGATCAGCAGAGCAATGAATTTTACCTGCAGAGGACCCTGCATGATACGCTCTATGAGCTCCCCTTTTCCAGTGAGTCCGACGGAACCCGCAAGCTCTTTGCCGCTCTTCCGGTCATCCTGATGGCCCTGAAGGAGGGACGTCTGGTAATCGTTGATGAACTGGATGCCAAGCTGCATCCGAAGCTTCTCCGCTATGTCATCCGGCTCTTTACAAACCCGGAGATCAACAGAAACGGAGCCCAGCTGCTCTTTACTTCGCACGACATGTCCACAATGAAGAACAGCATCTTCCGCAGGGACGAAATCTGGTTCGCCGCTTTGAATTCGGAAAACAGCAGTGAGGTCTATTCTCTCTCTGAGCTCCGCAAGGAGAATAACGATCCTATCAACAATACCGCAGCTTATGATAAGCAGTATCTGGAAGGTCGGTATGGCGCTGACCCCTACCTCAGGAATATGCTGAGCTGGGAGGTGTGACGATGAGCCGTAAGCCTCCTAAAAAATCGGACATGGGCAAGTCCTGGATGAAGCCCCGTCGTGATTCCCGGCAGATGATCTCTCCGGAGTATCATCTGATTGTTTCCGAAGGGGCGAAAACCAAACCGAAGTATTTCGAGAAAATCAAAGAAACGATTGATGCCAAGTACCGGGATCGCATCCATCTGGATATCTCGGGTAAAGGCGACAACACGGTAAACCTCTTTAACCGGGCGGTGAAAGACGTAGCCCGGAGCAACAACGTTTATAAGCATGTCTGGCTGGTCTTTGACAAGGACGATTTCCCGCCTGAGCACTTTGACCGTACTGCAGAGCTATGTGCCGCAGAAAGCACAGACGAAACCAGGTATCATCCTATATGGTCCAACCAGTGCATCGAGTTATGGTTTCTGCTCCATTTCATGTTCCTGCAGGCGGACCTCCATCGGGATGAATACTGGCCGAAACTTACCGAAAGCCTGAAGTCAAAAAACCTTGGAACCTATTATAAAAACCGGACGGATATGTTTGATGTCCTCCGGCCTTACATGGATGATGCGATCCGGAACGCAAAGATGTTGGAAGAGATTAATACGGGAAAGACACCCAGCAGATCCACCCCCGGAACGATGATCCATCATCTGATCGAAACTCTGAAGCCATATCTGTAATCAAATCAATTCATCTCATCGCCTTACTTTCTCGCTCTTGATCCCGAATGATAAGAGCGAGAAAGTAAGGATCAATAGATCAGCCAAACAGTCCGGACAGCAGGGGAACCAGCGTCGTGCCGATCAGGGCAACGCCGCCTCCTGCCATCAGCTGCTTCATTCCCTGCGACTTCGCGCCGGGGTTGTCGTTGCCGTAACCTTCCAGCAGGTTAATGGCTCCCCAGATACCGAGACCTGCGCCAAGGGCTACGACCAGGGTCTGTAAAACGGTGATTGCGCTGTTGAAAAATGCCATATAGGGCCTCCTTCTTTTTCAGCCTTTTTCGGCTGGACTTTGTTTTGCTGCATTTGCAGCCTGTTGCCGTCCGGATCGTTCCGCCGCCGAAAGCCTTATCTTTCATATCTCTTGCCGGCACGGCTTGCTTTCCGGCAGATCCGAAATCCGGGCATGAAAAAAGCCCTCTGCTATATCATCAAGTGTGCTTATAGCAAAGGACTTCATTTCTATCGTCATTATTCCGTTGTCCTGTAAATCCTATGACTCCATCGGTATGTCCTCCTGATTCTGTTTGTTATCCGGCATCCACGACATCAAACTGCTCATTGGCTTTCAGCTTCAGTCTGTGGTCGAGGTACTTCTCAATATCAAAAGTGAACCTCTTATCATAATCTGCCGTGTATTTATAATTCGGATGCTGGGTCAGGTCATATTGTCCGAGAGGAAGGGCCTGACGCCACGCAGCTGCAGGATGCATTTGCCGCCGTTCATGACCTGAAGTTCATCTACGGATAAAAGATCGTGGCCCAATTTCTGATAATTCAAGGAATGGGACTGCTCCCGTCCCCGGCTCTCCCCGGTATTGTAGGTGTCGATGGTCTCCTTGCCGAGTGCCTGGTTGAGATCTTTCAACGTGGTCGGTTCTGTTCCGCCAAGAAAGAGCCGGGAGTCCATGTTGCCGATGATGGTATCCGCATTATCCTTGTAAATCGCCTTGAGCTGGGACTGGGCCTGCAACACCAGGCAGGCGGATATTTCACGGCTTCGGATCGTGGCCACCAGCTTTTCCAGGTTTGGGATCTGGCCGATATTGGCTGCCTCATCGATCAGGCACCGGACATGCACCGGTAGTCTCCCGCCATACACATCATCTGCCTTCTCACAGAGCAGGTTGAAAAGCTGCGTATAGATCATGGAGAGCAGG
>JAGAXP010000221.1 GCA_017940955.1 Oribacterium sp. | reverse complement strand
TCTTAAAAATGTAGAGGGCATAGAGTTTATAGAGCTGACAAGTGCGGATGTTGTGAGACACCCTCTTGTACAGCGTATCGTCAATGCCTATGAAAAGGATGAAGAAAAACGCGCCAGAAGAGCAAGACAGCATGAAATGTCACCGAAAAATTATGGTGAGCACAGAAACGAGAGCAGGCACAGGGACTGAGAGATAAAAGATGTGTTCGGCATGATCAGGATTAGTCCGAAAATGTAAGGGGATACGATGCGGAGAATTGGTTTAAGAGGGGACAGGAATGACTGTTAATATAGATTTTGAGGTTGAAAAGCGACTTGATCTGCAGTTCGAAGATATAATCAATGAGATCATCGAGGCTGCCATTACATACGAAAAATGTCCGTATGAATGCGAGATAAGTGTTGTTATCACGGATGATGAGGGTATCCATCAGTTAAACAAAGAGGCAAGAGGTATAGATTCACCAACAGACGTATTGTCTTTTCCTATGGTGGATTGGGAGACTCCGGCGGATTTTGATGTTATAGACGAAGAGGATTCAGATATCTTTAATCCTGATTCGGGAGAACTGCTTCTCGGGGATATCGTTCTCAATCAGAACCGTATAGAGTCCCAGGCAGAAGAATACGGGCATACAGAGCGAAGAGAACTTGCATTTTTAGTGGCTCACAGTATGCTTCATCTTTTTGGTTACGATCATATGGAAGATGACGAGCGTGTGGAAATGGAAAGACGCCAGAAAGAAATATTGGAAGGAAAGGGCTATTTCAGATGAGTGGTCAAAGAAGAAACTCGAATATCGGAAATAACGAAGGCAGGTTTTCGAGATCACAGAATATAAGATCAAGAAATACTGTCAATTCGGGCTTTGACAGAAACAGACGAAACAATTTCATCGTTCAGGGATCTCTTCTTGCGGTGGCAAGTATTGTAGTCAGGATCATCGGAATGGTGTACCGTGTGCCTCTTACCGCAATCATAGGAGATGAAGGAAACGGTTACTATACAAGTGCGTACAGCATTTATACCTTACTCCTTATTCTGTCCAGTTTTTCCATGCCCACGGCTGTTTCAAAGATCGTTTCCGCCAATATGGTAAACGGTAACTACAGGAATACCCACAGAGTACTGAAAACAGCATGCTTTTATGCAACCGTAGTTGGTTTTTTGATGTTCTGCATGCTGTGGTTCGGAGCTGATTTTATTGCAGAGGTATTCCTTAAGAAGCCTTTCTGTAAATTCGCGCTGAGAGCTCTGGCTCCCACTGTGTGGATCATGGCTTATCTCGGAATCCTGAGAGGTTATTTTCAGGGCAGCGGAAACATGGTGCCCACGGCAATCTCCCAGATACTGGAGCAGATCCTGAATGCCATTATTTCCATTCTTGCAGCCAGTATTCTGTTTAAAAAGGGTGCGGTTGCCAATGTCATCTACCAGAGCGATAAATACAGTACGGCATTTGGTGCTGCCGGCGGTGCTATCGGAACCGGTGCAGGAGCACTTACGGCTCTTGCTTTCTTTTTGATCCTTTACAGTTCCCAGATGCATGAAATGCACAGGAATATACGGGAGGACAGGAGCCGTGTGGACAGCTACGGAACCATCGGACTGCTTCTTGCGGGAACCATGCTTCCGATTCTTATATCCTCAACGGTTTACAATATTTCTTCGGTTATTGATGATTCCATATTCGGAAACATTATGACTTATCTCGGAAAGGCAGAGGATATCGTAACCCAGTGGGGAGTTTTCGGAGAATATCATATCCTTTTCAACATTCCCGTAGCTTTGTCCAATGCTCTGTCATCGTCACTTATCCCGAGTCTTACCAGAGCCGTTGCTGAGCATAATCGCAGGGATACGGTTTCAAGAGTACGATACAGTATCAGATTTACGATGCTGATCGCCATACCGGCGACGGTGGGACTTTGTGCATTGGCAGACCCTATCTGCCGCATGTTATTTCCGGGAAAAAATGTGGGACTTCTTATAATGCTCACAAGAATAGGTTCTGTAGCAGTGGTGTTCTATTCGCTGTCAACCATCAGCAATGCCATACTTCAGGGACTTGGCCATCTGAGCATCCCGTTAAAGCATGCTCTGATATCCCTTGTGATACATATAGCCTGTCTTATCGCCCTGCTGCTTACGGGTATGGGTATCTATGCGGTGGTTATTTCAAATATAATCTTTGCCTTCATGATGTGCCTCCTCAATCAGCTGGCTATCAAAAAGCATGTAAGGCTAAGCTATGGTGTGAGGGAGACTTATGTACTTCCGATCATAGCAGCTGCCGTAATGGGTATCGTAGCTTTCGCCTGCTCCATGGGAATCCGTATGGTTCTTCCGGAGGCAGAGAGATACGGACGTATAGGCTCTGTTATAGAGGTTGCGCCATCAGTGGTTATAGCAATAGTGGTTTATTTCGGACTTCTTATAAAGCTGCATGCATTCACCGCAGAGGATCTTGATAACATGCCTATGGGCGGAAGGCTCAAGAGATTTGTACACTGAAGATACTCCTGTTTGTCTGAGTCAGAGGTTATTCATTAGGACACGGGGAGCATCAGCTTAACGTGTTAAAGGGGATGGCCCCGGCTCCGGCGAAAACTGAGACCTGCTCTGTGGAGGTAGTATAGTGAGTAAAGAAATCAATTCAACTATGGGTAAAAATAGCGGAATTGTGGATGTGGCGGTGGCAGGTGCCGGCGCGGCAGGGATGATGGCTGCCATTGAAGCGGCCCGGTCCGGTGCAAAGGTGCTTTTGATCGAGAGAAATCCCCAGCCGGGTAAAAAGCTTGCCACCACCGGAAACGGTAGATGCAACTACACAAATCTCGACATGGATAATCTTCCGGGAGGCAAGTACAGGGGATGTGATCCCGGGTTTGCCGTGACTGCCATTGAGAGCTTCGGACCCGAAAAGACGGTGAGATGGTTCAGGGATATAGGCATTGAGCCAAAATACAGAGGGACTTACGTGTATCCGGGTTCCGACCAGGCTTCTTCCATGGTGACGGCACTTTGGGAGGAGGCTGTTCATTCCGGGGTTCGGATTCTTTTTGATACCCTTATCAGAAAGATAAGGAAAGAGGACTCAGAGATCGGAAATACCTCAAAAAATGTACCTGGCTTTTCGCGGGGAAATTCAGAAAAAAGCAACGGAGAAAAATCCGGGGAATTTCTGCTTGATATTGAGGGAAGCGACAGGGTGATAAGAGCGAAAAAGCTCATTCTGGCCACAGGATCAAGGGCTGTCCCAAAGACCGGCTCCACCGGAGACGGATATGTCTGGGCAAAGGCCATGGGACATACATTGATCCCACAGGTGCCCGCTCTTACAGCGATAAAATGCAGGGGCAGTCAATATAAGGATATGGCCGGAGTCAGAACCGATGCAAAGCTCTGCGTCAGGGTTGGAGGCGAAACAGTTGCCGGAGAAGAAGGAGAGCTTCAGCTTACGGATTACGGAATATCTGGCATCCCGGTTTTTCAGATATCAAGATACGTAGCTTACGGTCTCCGGGATGGGAAAGAGGTATCGGTATATATAAATTTCCTTCCAAACATTTCAGACAGTAAAGAAGAAATATCCGAATTTTACAAAAAGCGGGCAGAGAAACTTGTATATAAGGAAATGGGAAGCTTTTTCACAGGTCTTCTCAACCAGAAGCTTGGTAATGTGCTTCTCCGGATGGCAAATATCGACAGGAAGCTGCCGGTTTCGAAGCTTTCCGGGAAGCAGCTTAAGGCTCTCAGCGCACTTACGGTCAGCTTTAAGGCAGAATGTGCGGAGGTGAATCCTTTTGCCAATGCCCAGTGCGCGGCAGGAGGCATTAACACCAATGAAGTGGATCCCCATACCATGGAGTCAAAGCTTGTAAAGGGGCTTTACTTCGCGGGTGAAATCCTGGATATCGACGGTATCTGCGGAGGCTACAATCTCCAGTGGGCCTGGAGCTCAGGGTTTATCGCGGGTAATGCGGCAGCAGGTTGCCTCTGCCGGTAGATGTGGGTTGAGTTTTGATCCCGGATATGCCGAATTGATAATAAAAAAGTAAAAAGGAAAAGAAATGATAAAGATAAATCAGTTAAAGCTTGGTGTGACAGAATCCGTTGTGAAGTTAAAGCTTTTAAGTGCCAAAGTGTTGAAGATAGAACCAAAGGATATAGAGACACTTGAAGTAGTAAAACGCTCCATCGATGCCAGAAAAAAGCCGGATATCTTCTTCAGCTATACAGTTATGATAGGAACTTCCCTTGGTGAAGATAAAGAAAAAAAGCTGGTGGAAAAGCTTAGGAACAGAAACGTAAGCATTGAAGGAACGGTTTCGTATAGAGAACCAAAGCTCAATGATGTGATATGCGGAGTTCCCAGACGTGAATTCTTTAAGGAAGAAAACAACAGGCCTGTTGTGGTGGGCTTTGGTCCCGCAGGTATGTTTGCGGCACTGATTCTTGCAAGAGCAGGTATGCATCCCATAGTTTTCGAGAGAGGTGCGGATGTTGATGAAAGAATAAAGAATGTTCAGGACCTTTGGGAAAAGGGCGAGCTTCACACGGAATCGAACCCTCAGTTTGGTGAAGGCGGCGCCGGTACCTTTTCTGACGGCAAGATCAATACTCTGGTTAAGGACAAGGATGGAAGAAGCCGTTTTATACTTGATCTCTTTGTGGGCTATGGGGCAGATTCTTCCATTATCATCGACTCAAAACCTCATGTGGGTACGGATAAGCTTGTAAATATCGTTAAGAATATCAGACAGGAAATAGTGGCTCTTGGGGGAGAGATCAGGTTCAACACCAGGTTCACCTATGATAAGGAGAGAGATAAGGACAGAAAGATCATCCTCGCCATAGGGCACTCTGCAAGGGATACCATAGAAGAACTTTTTGAAGCCGGTCTTGAAATGCATGCCAAGGATTTTGCCATGGGCTTCCGTGTGCAGCATCTTCAGTCAATGATCAATGAAGATCTTTACGGCGATGTGGATGAGAAGACATTGGCTGCCCTGGGCCCGGGCGCTTACAAGGTTGCCCACACATCCGGTAAGAATGGCCGTGGCGTATACAGCTTCTGCATGTGCCCCGGAGGATATATCGTAAACAGCTCCTCTGAATCGGGGAAGCTTTGTGTAAACGGTATGAGTTACCACGCAAGAGACGGTGTTAATGCCAATGCCGCCATCATCGTCTCGGTCCGTAAGAGTGATTATAACGGAGAGAATGAGCCCCTGGGCGGAATCGAACTTCAGAGAGAGCTTGAGGAAAGAGCCTACAGACTTCTTGACGGAAAGGTTCCGGTTCAGACCTACGGTGATTTCAAAAGGGATACTGCAAGTACAGAAGAGAGCCTGGGAGAAGTGAAGCCGCAGATAAAGGGACAGTACGGATTTTCGAAGCTGAACGATATCTTCAGATTTGAAAAGGGCTCAAAATATGCAGCCCTCAATGATTTCAACGAGACCTTTACAGAAGGAATGGAAAGCTTCGGACATAAGCTTAAGGGATTTTCAAGAGAAGATACAGTTCTGGCAGGTATAGAGGCCAGAACCTCCAGCCCTGTAAGGATACCGAGAAATGAGGATTTTGAGTCCAATATCTCCGGAATCTACCCTTGCGGTGAGGGTGCAGGCTATGCCGGGGGAATCATGAGCGCCGCTATGGACGGAATGAAAACCGCGGAGGCGCTTGTAAAACATTATAATTCATTGTAAACTTCTGCATAAGTCCGTGTCAGGCAGCTATTCGCAGCAGTGCATTGAGTGACTTATGTACCTGTGTCGTGCAAATCAGATGGAGGTCTATATGACAAACGAAGAAATGCGCACTTTACTTAAAGATAAAAAACGTATCGTTATCAAAGTCGGTTCTGCAAGCATTACCCACGCAAAAACCGGCGGGCTTTACCTTTCAAAGATCGAAAAGCTTGTAAGAGTTATTTCCGATCTGAATGGTGAAGGTAAAGATGTCATCCTGGTTTCTTCC
>JAGAXP010000220.1 GCA_017940955.1 Oribacterium sp. | reverse complement strand
TTTATCGTATATCTCCTGCTTACTGACAAAATGTCTGTAGAGAGCTCCTTTTGTGATGCCAATCTCTTCCGCTATCATGCTGATAGAAACCGCATCATAACCGCGCTCAGCGAAAAGCCTTAGGGATACCAGTAATATTTCTTCTTTTGTAGTTTTCATCTTTGATTCCTAAAAATAATCGAGAGTTTACATGGATAGTAGACTCCCGGTTACGTTTTGTCAATTTTATGAAGTAATGAAGCAGCTACTTTTATCCGAACAACTGACCCGGCAGTTTTTTCTTCTCCTTATAAGGAAAACCGGCTTCGAACTTCTCGAATCCTTCCGGATCATTTTGACAAACAAAATACCCGCTCGGATCAATCCAGGTTCCATCTGTTCCATCCAGATATCCCTTCTTCAACTCAAGACAAAGAAGATAATCAGCTTCAGGATCATCAGCATAGCGTATGCCCTTTGATTTGGATGGAACGAATCCGGACTTTCCGTAAAAGTCGATATTTCCTTCCATGATTACGGCTCCATAACCCGCCTCCTTAGCCTTTTCAAGAGTGGCATCCAGGAGTTTCTTCCCATATCCTTTTCGCTTGAATTCATTTGCAATACTAATCGGCCCCAGTGTGATAACCGGCTTAATGCTTCCGTCGCTAAGCAGTATTTCCGAGCGGCAGTACATAGCATGCCCAATCAACTCTCCATCGAGCTCCATAATATAATCAAGCTCCCTGATAAATGCTGGATCATCCCGAAAACAATGCATAACGTAATGCTCCATACATCCGGGCCTGTAGACATTCCAAAAAGCATCCCGTATCAAATTTTCAACATTTCTATAATCTTTTTCTTCTTCAAGTCTGATTGTTATACCCATGTTTACTTCCTTTCCAGAACCTGACACCATACCTTTACGCAAAAGTAATCGAACGTTTACATTTGTAATTGTAAACGTTCGGTTACTTATTGTCAATATTTCAAAGGCCTTTGCTATATCCGGGATATGGTCAACACCGGTCAAGAACACTCATCACATCCAGCGTTTCCCTGGCATACCTTTCCCATTCCCTGTAATCTTTCTCATCTATGATCCGGGCAAAATCAATGAATTCCCGGGTCATTCTGTGATGAGTCTCCGACGGAACAAATTCCTCTATTATTGTTTTCCGTGTCATGGCGCCTGCTGCATCCTTTACAAGTTCACCGCTGTCATCAACAGTCACGATAGTAAGATTCGGTGCAACATTCGGCTTTCCATCAATCTTCATATAACCCTTTTCACCCTGAACAGTCACAAAACAGGGACTGTCAGAATCTTTGGCGCCGGTGCATACAGCAGAGAATCCGTCATATTCCATCACCAGAGTTCCTGAGGTGTCCACTCCGTTAAAACCTCTGTTCGGGTGATACGAAACCTTTTCAGGTCTTCCAAACAGCTCCGCGGCATAATGGATGTTGTAGACATTGATATCCCTAAGCGCACCGCTCAGGCAAGCAGGATCAAAGGCAGGATCAACATCTCCGGCAAGATATCTGTCATATCGGCTGGAATACTGAGAATAATTGGCCGTCATCATGCGGATCCGCCCGAGTTTTGGCAATGCTTCTTTCATCTTAAGGATCACATCATTGTGAAGGACCGTAATTGCTTCGAAAATAAAACAGCCCTTCTCTTTTGCAATGTCGATCAGTTCTTTTGCCTCCTGATAATTTCCGACAAAAGGCTTTTCAAGTATTACATTTATATCTTTTTCCAGTGCCTTCTTTGCATATTCAAAATGAACCATGTTTACCAGTCCGATATAAACCGTATCCACATCACCACTGTCAAGCATCTCATCATAATCAGTGAAGACTTCAGTAATACCATATTTCTTTGCAAGCTCTACTCCCTTTTCACGGCTTCGAGGTCTTGCAAATATCGACATTAGATTTATATCTTTGACCGGCTGCATGGCAAACAATGCATCAACTACAATTTTACCTGTTCCAACTATACCTAAATTCATAATGATTCCTCCTGCAAGGTTTACTAGAGCCTTTTTTCCTTGACTAAATTTTTTATAGCGGTCTTTACACCATCAAATAATACCCCGATGCGAATAAAAAATACCATTGCTGTCCTGTCATCATAACACTATAGCTATGATTTTTATATATAATACTTCTCTTCTACACCAGAAATCAGGTCGATGCCAAATCTCGGTTTATTGTGATAAACATTAGCCGCCATGATGATTTTTCGATAGGCCGTTTGTCCGAAACAGACATATCGTTTTTTATCAGGCTATGCGATTATAAGTACATGTTAATTTTTTAACGTTGTTTATTGTAATATGAAATACGGGAGAAATATCATGAAGAGAAAAATCATATCAACTGTTCTCATCGCAGGAATGGTTATGACAGGATGCGCTGCCACAGAAACCCCTGAAGCAACAACAGCAAGTGCTACAGAAGCTGCAGGCGAAACCACAACAGCCGCTGAGACAAGCGAAGAAACTCAGGCAGATGTAGTTGTAGTTGGTGCAGGTGCAACCGGTGTTTCTGCAGCTCTTACCGCACAGCAGAACGGTGCTAATGTAATCCTCCTGGAGAAAGCCGCAGACACCATGAACCTCCATCTCAATACTGTAAAATACAGGATCAATCAGCTTGAAAAGACCTTCGGGATTGACTTCACTAAGATGGATGCAATATATGTGTCATTAGCTGCTGCGAAGATATGGATCGGATAAACATTGCCGACATTTTCAGGTGATATCCAAACTTTTCTCGATGGGTTAATAGTTTAAGCTTGAGAGAGATAAAATACGCCTTTACCGCACTCCTCAAAATCTATTTCCTTATTGAACGTCCATATTGCATTTTTGGTATTTTTCATGTGAGCCTCCTTAAGTTTTCTTATTTATAATCATATCCGTATCCTGAGCCACATGCAAAATCTTTTTTTCTTTTCAGCATAGTTTAAGTTTTCTGTTCTATATTATGCCCATCGAAAGCAAATAATCTCTATAAAATAAAGGACAAAAATAATGAAAAGAAAAAACATAGCAATCACAGCAACAACATTACTTACAGCTTCGCTAATGCTTAGCGCGTGCGGATCATCAGCTTCCTCAACTACTGCAACTACCGTTGAGGCCACACAGGATAACTCAGTAAATGGCATGCAGAACAACAGGCCTGATGGCCAGGGTGCACCGGATGAAAACGGTCAGGGCGGCCCAAACGGCGAGGGCGGCCAGGGTGCTCCTAATGGAAATGAGCAGGGCGCCCCAGACGGAAATGGTCATGATGGCCCCGGCGGCATAAATGGCGGAGGCGATTTTGAACCCGGCAACGGCCAGGGCGGTCCCGGTGGCAATGGTCAGGGCGGCCCCGGCGGTATGCCAGGCGGTAACGGTCAGGGCGGTCCCGGTGGTATGCCAGGCGGCGGATCCTCCAAGCCTGAAAGCTACTCTGCCGTAAATGATATAACTTCAGATGCAGAGCTCACAGGAAACATTGAATCAACAGGAACAGATCAGAATGCAGTTCTCGTATCAAACAGTGCAGCTGTCACCATCAGGAACGCAAACATCACAAGAAACTCCTCTGATTCAACCGGCGGCGACACAAGTTCCTTCTACGGTGTGGGTGCTGCTGTACTTGCCACAGACGGTACAGCTTATGTTTCAAATTCAACCATCACAACCGATGCCAAGGGCGGTGCAGGTGTATTCGCATACGATAAGGGTGTCACCTACGTAGCAGACACAACCATCACAACAGCAAAGGACACTTCAGGCGGTATCCACGTTGCAGGCGGCGGAACTCTCTATGCCTGGAACGATACAGTAACCACAAACGGCGAGTCCTCAGCAGCTATCCGTTCTGACAGAGGCGGCGGAAAGATGGTTGTGGACGGCGGAACCTATGTTTCCAACGGCAGCGGTTCTCCGGCTGTATATTCAACTGCCGACATAAGCATTAACGGCGCAACCCTTACAGCAAACGGATCAGAAGCCATCTGCATCGAAGGCGACAACCAGATCAGACTTTTCAACTGTGATCTTTCCGGCAACATGGCTGACCTTTCACAGAACAATCTCACATGGAATGTCATCCTCTATCAGTCCATGTCCGGCGACTCAGAAGTTGGTAATTCAACCTTTGAGATGGACGGCGGAACACTCACAGCCAAGAATGGCGGCATGTTCTATTCAACAAATACACAGTCAACCTTCACTTTGAAGGATGTAGACATTACCTATGCCGAAGACAATGACTTCTTCCTGCGTGTTACCGGAAACAGCAATGAGCGCGGATGGGGAAGCACAGGCGCTAACGGCGCAGACACAACATTTACTGCCATCTCTCAGGATATGGAGGGTAATGTTATCTGGGATTCCATTTCTGAGCTTGATTTCTACATGACCGAAGGTTCAACACTTAAGGGTGCCTTTGTAGATGACGAGTCTGATGCTGGTAACGGCGGAAACGGTTATGCCAATGTCTACATTGACAGCACCTCAACCTGGACTGTAACAGGAAACTCAACTGTTACAAACCTTTACTCAGAAGGTAAGATCGTTGATGCATCAGGTAAGGCTGTGACTATCGTTGACAAGAACGGAAATGTCATCGTTTCAGGTGATTCAAACTACACTGTTACAGTAACCGGCGATTATAAGGAAACTGCAGACCTTTCAGGTGCCAACAAGCTTAGCAGTTGGTCAGACTACAAGGTAACAAAGCCATCACAGCTTTCCTGATAAAGCATTTTAGCAAATATCACACAACAGACAAAAGCTCTGTCCCAGATTATAATGGGGCAGAGCTTTTCACATTATCTCATCACCGTATGGATATTGCAATCCATATTGCCATGAAAACTATCAGAAACGGTACCGGACTTTTCTCGCTTTTATATTTTCTGTCACTGTAATAATAATGCGGTTGTCCGGCTTTGTAATATACGTATCTGTTGGTTCCGGGCACGTAATGGTCATATACGCGGTGTGACGAACCGCCTGAACCGGAATGTGATGATGAATGTGAAAATGAGTGTCCTCCGTGGGAACCTCCGCAGTGAGAACCCCCGCCCGATGAATGTGGCATTTATTATACTTCCTTTCTTATTTCTTTAAGCTATAAGTATTTTTGTCAAAATCAAGGAGCCCTTCTTCCTTCTTTCTTATATAGTAGTTCGTCTCTGCTGTTGTCTTCAAGCTTTATTATTTCAAATTATACTCAAAGAAATCCTTGATCTTATCAAAAGGTATGACTTTCTTATCACCGCCATCATAAAGATCAGTGTGAAAAGCATCAGGTATGATCATGAGTTCCTTATTTTCAGCATACTTGCTGTCCTTTATCATATTTGCATATGCATCCTCCGAGAAATAGCAGGAATGTGCCTTCTCTCCGTGGATGATAAGAACCGCAGTATTGAGAGCCATTCCGCCCCATCCGCAGATACCTATTATTCCTATTCTCTCAGGATCTACCATATCATTAAGGGAAAGGAAATCTACAGCAGCTAGGCTTTCTTCATTTTATTTCTAAAAAAATTCTAAAATAAAAGTGAGTGGCAAATACGTATGCCACCCACTTCTGTACCTGATATATTATGTATTTCTTTCCTTCACTTCAAGCTTTTACGATTTCAATAGAACGGATAGAAAATCGGGAGAAGTATCATGCTTACCACAAAGCATACTGCACTTACAGCGAGTCCCGGTTTGATGAAATCTTTGAATCTTACATTTCCAGGTCCGATGATCATTGAGTTTGCAGGTATAGCCATAGGTGTACATACAGCGACGCTGCTGGCGATGAAAACTGCAATTACTACAGCTCTTGGATCCGCACCCAGGGCTTCTGCTATCGTCCAGGCAATTGGACAAAGAAGTGTGCAGGCAGCTGTATTACTCATAACCTGGGTAAGTCCCCATGTAAGTATCCAAAGAGCAGCCATAAGAACTGTAGGGCTTGAATTACCGGTAAGGCTGATAACTGTATCGGCGATCATCTTTCCGGCACCTGTACTGTTCAATGCATTTCCAAGGGGCATCATGAATGCAAGCATGAAAACTGTCAGTATCTCAAAGGATGCAAAAGCTTCCTTCTCAGAAAGAATTCCTGCAAGAACGATTGCTACAGCACCACAGCAGGCGGTGATATGTATCGGCGGAAGAAAACTGAGGTAATCCTTCATCACCATACCTGCGATAGTCAGAACCATAACTACAAGTGTTGTGATTCTCTGCCAATGCGGTATATTGCTGTAATCCTGCTCCTTAGATACACTATCACCTGCATCTCTGTCAGCAATGAGTTTATCTCCAACAAAGTAATAAAGTACTGAGACTGCGATAAGCATTGGAATACCAATCTTTGCATATTCGAAGAATCCTACCGTCATGGTTCCATTGCTGAATTCTTCTATGGTGTTTTTGGCAATGAGGTTTCCGGGTGAACCGATGATGGAAATATCAGCTCCGATTGTAGCGCCGGCTACAAGAGGAAGAAGAAGCTTTATAGGCTTAATCTCTGCTCCGGAAGCAATTCCCATAACGATAGGTATAAGGATTGCAACAGTACCGCTGTTTGACACAAAGCCTGACATAATTCCTGCCAAAAGAAATACAACCAGCATCAGACCTTTCTGACTTTTTGTATGCTTAAGCATCAAACGGCTTGTAGTATAAGCAAGACCTGTTTTAAAGAAAGCAGCTCCGATAACGCACATCCCCAAAATCAAAAGAACGTTACTGTTAATAACACATTCAAATATATCTTTAGCTTCAATAATGCCGGTAAAATACAAGACAAGTGGCACACAAAAGGCAACTAATCCCATTGGGAATTTATCAACTATAAAGAGTGTGATGGCAACTGCCAGAATAATAAGTGTAATTGTAGCCTGCGACATGATGATCATCCTCCCTTATACGTATCTGCACACGTGATCCACTGCTATATCAGAGAATCCGAATGCTTCAGCCTTTGTCATTTTTCCGTTACATATGTCTTCAATGTTTCCGACCATTTCTTTACCCATTTCGCGGAAGGTTTTCTCTCCACGTACAATGGCGCTAAGATCGATATCCATATTGTCTTCCATCTTCTTATAGGTTCTTTCATTGGCTGTTACTTTTAGTACGGGGACGATGGCATTTCCGGTAGGGGTACCTCTTCCGGTGGTAAATATCACTGCCTGACATCCTGCTGCAACCATAGATGTCACTGAAGAAATATCATAGCCTGCTGTATCCATCACCACAGCACCTCTCTTTGTAGGACGTTTACCCTGTTCAAGAACTTCAACTATAGGGCGTGTTCCTCCTTTTCTGATACAGCCAAGGCTCTTCTCATCCAGTGTTGAAAGACCGCCGGCTTTGTTTCCGGGAGTAGGCTGTCCGGCACGGCAATCCTGTCCGGCTGCTGTGAGGTGATCCTCATAGCTGCGGCAAACTTCAATAATCTCGTTATGAACCTTTGCATCAGCAGCTCTCTTTGCAAGCACATGCTCTCCGCCAATCCATTCAATGGATTCACTCATCATAGTGGTAGCACCCATATCCACAAGGATGTCACTAAGCTCACCAACTGCCGGATTACTTGCTATTCCTGAGGTTGCATCTGAACCGCCGCACTCGATACCGAGGAAGAATTCGGAAACATCGAAAAGCTCCTTTTGCTGCATAGCAGCTTCCGAAGCCATATCTCTTGCTGCTCTTACTGCCTTTTCTATAGTCTTAAGGGTTCCGCCTTCATCCTGGATTCCGAAGGAAACAACCGGCTTACTGGTCATTGCCTGTATTTTTTCCTTAAGCTTAAGGTGAGGCACAGTCTCACATCCAAGTCCGATTATCACAACTCCGTAAACATTGGGATTGCAGGCAAAGCCTGTAAGCACCTTCTGGCTCATTTCTGTATTTGCCTGAACATCAGAACAGCCTGTGTTGAATACTATATTTACAGCACCCCTTACCTGGCTTGCCACTATTCTGGAACTTTCGCTTCCGCAAGCACAGGTAGGAAGGATCAAAACGTGATTACGGATACCGGGACGTCCTTCTGCTCTCCTGTAACCCCAGAATTTAAAACCCTCGAGTTCCGGTGCACCCTCGGACTGCTTTGCGCACATTACAAAATCATCACCCGCAAGCTCACTGTCATAATCCCTTGCCACACTGATAAGGTTATGATCAGCTATCCAGTGTCCTGTTCCGATATTCTCAGAAACTTCACCCAGGCTCTCACCATACTTAATAACCTGACCTCCCTTAGGGATGTCTGTTAAAGCAATCTTATGGCAGAATGGAATGTCATCCTTTGCAACCAATGAATAAAGCTTGTCATCCTTCATATAGTTGACCTGTTCACCGGTTTTAACCTCTGTCATACAGGTTACAACGTTATCAGTGTTGTCCATCATCAAAGCATTTATCTGCATACTTAGCCTCCTTCGTATAAGACTGTTTCTCTTGTGTTCAATGACTATGGCTTTACTTTACGTCGGAGACATTATAAAATCCAATCAATAGTATTTACATATATATAAGTACACGCTTATAGTATCGGAGGTTAACATGCAACAGGATATGCAATATGTTTACGAACTATATAAAGAAGGGAATTTTTCCAGAGCTGCAGCAAAGCTTTTCATATCCCAGCCGGCATTAAGTATGGCCATACAAAAAACAGAGGCCTCCATCGGAATGCCTCTGTTTGACCGCAGTACCAGACCTATGCGGCTTACCCCTGCAGGGGAAATATATATCGATGCTATAAAGAAAACCCAGAATTTGGAACAGGATCTGTCCCAACAGCTTGAAGACATTAAATCTCTTAAAACCGGAACCGTATCTATTGGCGGAACAAATTATATAAACTCTTATATTCTTCCTGACATTTTGGTGGGTTTTAATAAGGAGTATCCGGATCTTAAGATAAGTCTTATGGAAGGCAGTGCTTATCAGATGGAGTCAATGCTTAAAGAGCGAATAATCGACTTAAGCATCAGTTGTGATCCAAACATCATTGTGAATTTTAAGGGTTTTCAGCTTTTCACAGATCATTTGCTTTTAGCTGTTCCGAAACAGCTGTCTGTTCCGGATAACCTTTCTGAATGTGTTCTAAGTGCAACAGATATCATTAATAAAAAACACCTGTCACCGGAATATCCTAATGTTTCTATTTCAAGCTTTAGAGACCTTGATTTCATTCTGCTAGAAGAAGGAAACAACCTACATGACCGTTCCATGAAGATTTTTGAAAATGCCGGTTTTTCGCCATCTGTAAAGATACAGCTATCTCAGCTTGTAACTGCCCAGCATCTTGCAGAATCAGGTTTTGCTGCCACCTTTATAAGTGACCGTCTGATAAAATACGAGGATTCAAATCTCAACTATTTCAAGCTTCAGGATCAGGAGAGTCTCAGAACATTTTACATCCTGAGTCATCCGGACAGGTATATCTCAAATGCCGTATCTGCTTTCATTGATTACATTCAGGACTATTTTGGAATCATTCTATAAATGAGAAAAAGCCTTCCGAAGAAGCCTGACTCTGCGTCGTCTTCTTCGGAAGGCTTTTTTTACTGAGATATCGAAGCCGACATATATACACTGTCGCTTCTTTTAATTCATTCAATTGTCAAAACAAAGCTCCATCTCCGGTCTTTTAGCCCTGTGATGCTTCGCTTTCCTCACCGAAATCCATGAGTCCTGCTGTATCATCAGTTACAACAACTTCTTCCGCTGCATCAGCCTCGGAAGGAACAGAAATAAATTCTGAGATATACTGATCCTGAGAAGCCCCGTTGAGCATTGCAGGAATGTTCAAAATGATTCCATCCATGTTGTATGGAAGCGGCTGAGTAACCTTCATTTGTACTGCTTCTCCGTTCTTTTCTTCTGTTACCACAAGCTCCATGGTCAGCTTCTGTCCCATGACATCCACCATACCACGCTCGTTCTTCTTCAGAGAAGCGACCTTCTTTCCATCCACCTTTACCTCAATTTTATAAGGAACTTCGGCAACCAGATCAGAAGATTTATTATCAAAGTAAACCGTGTGACCTCTTCCGATTACAAACATAACAGCTGCAATCGCCATGATAACCAGAAAGGCTGCAACACGATATATCAGTGTCTTCTTTTTTGAATTATTCATTTGCTTCCTCCTGAGCCAGCGCCAACTGTTCACCGGCCTTTGACTTGTTCTTTCTCTTATTGGTCTCATACATGATAAGAGCCACTGTAATAACCGCATAAGATACAAATACACGGAAATACTCACCGATCATTGAGTCACCGGTTATAACAGTTCCTGCCTTCGGTGCCACGATAAACATGGTGTGGAAGAGAATGATTCCGAGGAAAACATTACCGATTGATGCCTTTTCGACAGACGCACCACCAACCAGAAGTGCAGCGATACAGAACATACCGATCTGAGAGTGTGAACTGTAGGTCGCGATGTTACCCATGTTCTGGAGGTAAATGATCATTCCGATTCCCGCAAATACAGTTGAGAGAACCATGGATATGATTCTGGTACGTTCAACATCGATACCTGAATCTCTGGCAACACCCATATCCTGACCGACAGCTCTCATATCCTGACCAAGCTTTGTCTTTCTGAACCAGATGATAACGAGGCAAAGAAGGAATATGATGATGAAGGTTGCCACAGGGATTTTAACACCCCCGATGTTAAGAGGAATAAGGTTATCAAGCTTCTGTCTCATGGAAAGAAGTGAAACTGTATTTCTGATACCATAGCCTCTTGGAAGCTTGATGTTACTGTGCTTTATAGGGATAACCGGACCCATAAGATAAAGCACGATAAGCTGGTAGATACCATTGATGAAAAAGCTGATGATGTAGCTGGTTATCATCTCACGACCCTTGGCCATATTGAGAACCTTTCCGCAGAAAAGTCCGAGAAGAGCTGAGATAGGAACAGAAACTATCATAGCCAGTATCATTCCGGGGATGCCCACTATCTGCCAGTCGCTAACCAGGATAAGTCCGATTTCTCCAGCCATGGCACCAAGTGTCATAGAGAAGTTAAGTCCCATTCCGGCCATGATAGGAATGAGAAGACTCAGTATAAGAAATGCATTTCTTCCCATTCTTGTAACTATCTCATTGCAAAGATAGCTTGGGGAAAGTCCCGAAATAGGTGCACACACAGCACAAATGATAACAAACATGAGTGGAACGGAAAAACGTCTTAAATAATCAGAGTAGTTTATCTTATTCATTTTGTTTCCTCCGTTTTTCTTGTAAGTGCATACAGAATCATTCCGTTGGAAACAATTATTCTGATAACCTCACTCATATCAAGATGAATCATATTATTCATAACTGTCGGCGTCATGGTAACGATACCCTGGAAAAGAATAGTTCCGATGATAACATTCATAACGGATGCCTTATTAACGGAAGCACCTCCGATGAGAATCGCAGATACAGCCGGAAGGGCCATATAGAACGGAGCCATGTAAAGCTGGATGAATCCGAAGCCCTGCTCATAAACGAGGATTCCGATGGCTGCCAGCCAGGTAGACATTACAACGGAGATAAGTCTTATCTTGTCAACATTTACACCTGAAGATCTTGCAAATTCCGGGTTTGAACCTACGGCAGTCATTGCAGTTCCCGTCTTTGTGTGAAGGAAAGCCCACATTCCGAAAGCCAAAAGTGCAAAGAAAAGAATTGAACCGGTTGGAATAGAGAGATTTCCGATGTTTATCTGCAGAATTTTTGCAAGTGCCTGTGTGTAGTAGCCTTCAAGGGAAATAGTTGTTCTCAGACCCTTTCCTGCCATACCCCAGACCATGTTGGGACTGTGGTAAGGAAGAAGCAGCCACATCATACACATAAGAGAAACCGATGAAAATCCAACATAGGTTGCGATCATCATTTCTCCGCCCTTGATCTTGTTTAAAAGCCATCCGTAAATGCAGCCAAAAACAAGTGCAAAAGGTGTTGCAAGAAGGATTGCCATAAGGAAGGAAAATGCTCCTGAGAATCCAAGCTCAATGGAAAGTGTTGCTCCCAAAAGTCCCGAAATGATTCCGAGAGGCAATCCGAAATTGAGACCGCAGCCCGAATGAACCATAGGTACCATTGCAAGCACCAGGATTCCATTCCAGCTGAAACGGTTTATGATATTTGATATCTGTGTAGGAAGATCAGCTCCTACAAAAGGTGAAACCACAAGAAGGAGAACCAGAAATCCGGTAATGATAAGTCTCGGAAGTCCAAAATCCTTTGCTATATCCTTCACCCTGTCACTAAGAGTGATCGTATTAGTTTTTTCAGTCATCACAATTTACTCCTTAACAGTTTTTCAGCATGAGCTCACCGAATTTTTCAAGTTGCTCTCCTGCCGGAAGTATGCCAGCCACCTTGCCGCCGGATACGATGGCTATTCTGTCACAGGTTCTTCTCAGCTCTTCAAGCTCCGAAGAAACCATGACGATGGTGACACCCTGCTCCTTATTAAACTTCTTTAAAGCATCAAGAACCAGTGCCTTGGCTCCAACGTCGATACCTCTTGTAGGTTCGCTTACAAAAAGAAGCTTGGGCTCAAGCGCAAATGCCTTGGCAAGACAGATTTTCTGCTGGTTTCCACCTGACAGCTCTTTTGCTTTCTGTGTTGAACCGGTGCATTTAATCTTGAACTCTTCTATGTACTTATCGGTAACTTCTCTGATGGCTGCATCATCTCTCCACTTGAGAAGTCCGCCTAAATACTTCTTTAGGAATTTATCCTGTATCTGCATGGCGGGGAAAGAAACATTCCACTCCAGTGATTCATCCAGAAGAAGTCCAACGCCTCTTCTGTCTTCCGATACAAATGCGAAAGATGAATCAAGACATTTTCTCGGATTGTTAAGAGGTATATCCTTACCCTCAAAGGTTACCGTTCCGCCTGACTGATAAAGACCCATAACTCCGTTAGGGATACCCAGCTTACCTTGTCCGGCAAGTCCTCCGATTCCGAGGATTTCTCCCTCTCTTACATCAAGGCTTACATTCCTTACTGTCTCTCCCGGCATATCTACCCAAAGATTCTTTATGGACATGATAATGTTCTTGTCCGCTCCGGTATCCTCGGTCACATAAGCTACATCTGAATCTGCAACATCACGTCCTACCATCCATTTTGTGATGTCCTGAACGCTGGTATCCTTTGTAGCTGATTCATTTACCACGTAACCGTCTCTCATGGTTACTACTTTGTCACATACCGCAAGGATCTCTCCAAGTCTGTGTGTGATAAAAATGACGGCAATGCCTCTCTTAGACATTCCCCTTATAGAATCAAGAAGAGCTTCCGCTTCCTTCTCTGTAAGAACTGCTGTTGGCTCATCGAGTATAAGCAGCTTCAACTGTTCTTTTGAAAGCTCTCTTGCTATTTCCGTAAACTGTTTGTGTCCCACAGGCATGTTGCTTATAAGCATATTCTTATCTATGGTGACACCCATTTTTTCTATGGATTCGATGGCACGTCTGTCCATATCCTTTCTGTCCAGTGTATCCATACGGTCACTGAAAAGGTCTGACAGCACGCTCTTTTTCTTTGATTCTCTGTTTAATAAAATGTTTTCTGTTGCAGTAAAACCCGGAATAAGTGAAAATTCCTGATGAACCATGCCGATTCCTGCGGCAATGGCGTCAAAGGGTGACTGAAATGACACCTTTTGGGAATCCAGTATGATGTCTCCTCCGTATCCTCCGGTTTCACGGATCACATCCGCTCCGAAGAGTATCTTCATCAGCGTAGACTTACCTGCACCATTTTCTCCGCAAAGACCTACAACCTCACCTTCCTCTATTGTAAGGTTAATGTCTGAAAGAACCTGATTCCCGAAAAAGTCCTTCTTAATGTTTTTCATTTCAAGTAGTGGTGCTTTACTCATTGTTATAATACCTTTCTAAAATTGAGATATATTTAAGCTTTTCTCAATAAGTTTGATTATCGCGATAGCGATATGGCTAATCCCAAAAATATGGGGAGATATACATCTCCCCACGGTAGTTTAACCTATTTGCGACGCAATCTGAAAGCATCCTTTAGCTGTACTTACTTTGTAGTAAAGTACTTCTCAGGAACTTCAATCTCTGTTGATCCCATATACTTACCAGGATCGCCCATGATGTATGTATCCTGATAGATAAGGAATGTATTGTCTGCCTTAACACCTGTATCAGCATTTGTATAGTTTGAACCATTCCAAGCAGCTCCGGGTGAGAACTCCTCATAAGCCTTTGAGATATCGTCGATATCTGTAAGCTCACTTGTTCCGTCGATAACGTTCATAGCGTGCTGTGCAAGACCTGCAGAAACTGTGTAGCCATATGAATAAGCCCAGGTTCCGAATCTGCCGGCACCGCCTTTTTCGACAACTGCACTCTCAACCTTTGCAAGGATCTTTGTAAAGTCTCCTGCTTCAGCTGTAAGATCAAGTCCAAGTGCTCCGGGATATCCCATAAGAGGTGATGGAAGATCAGCCTCGATGAAGTATCCGCCGTTCTCAAGAAGTCCTCTGAGAAGCGGCTCTGTGTGAGCATCATTTGTACAGAAGTAAGCAGAATTCTGGCCATACTTCTCAACCCACTCAGGAACGTGCTCAGCGATGTATGCCTGTGCTCCCGGTACACCAACGTCAGTTGTAGGATCCGGTGCGGACTCCATTACGAAATTCATGCCAAACTCTTCACAAGCAGCCTTCATGATAGCAACACGACGGCTCATGGTCTCGTATGAAAGGTGACGAGGGAATGAGATATGAACGAAAGTATCGCAGCCAAGCTCGTGAGCTGTACGGATAATGAGATATCCACGTGCTACGAAATCGTTGTTACATACAAGGTCAGCAGCGCTTCCGATCTCAGGAAGATCCTCATGTGACTCACCTGCGATACAGATGATGTCAGGTCTTCTCTCCTTGATCTGACGGAAAGCCTCTGTTGTTCCGGGGATAGCCTGGTTAACGATAATTGCCTTCATTTCAGGATCATCAGAAAGGTTTACGATGGTCTGAACAGTTGTCTCAAGCTCTTCTGTGAAGTTATCAGGATATGTAGCAAGGATGATTCTGTCCTCACCATACTTCTCCTGGAATGCTTCAGCTCCTCTTCTGTCATCCTCCGACTGTGAAACTGAACCGGTTACGATACCGATGTGGTAGTCTGCAGCTGCTTCTCCAGTGTCAGCTGCAGCTTCAGTCTCTGCCTTCTCTTCCTTGGCAGCTTCTGTAGCAGCCTCTGTAGCAGCCTCTGTTTTTGCTACCGTCTCAATGGTTGCTCCTCCTCCGCTGCTTCCGCAGGCTGTGAGAACCGTTGAGAGCAAAAGAACAGATGCCATGACTTTTGCGATTCTTTTCATACATTATCCTCCTTCTTTTGTGAACAGATACCATATATAGTCTTATTTAAGCTATATGTAGTATCCGCACATACTTTAACACTTTTATGCTTTAACGCCGCATATCACGAGTATAGCAAACTATATTTCTTCAAACAATATGTAGTATTACAATTAGTTATTTTTTATATAAAAAATTTTTTATTTATAACCTGAAAGAATGTCTTTCTGATTTCATAAATTGAAAAAGGCAGCCACAAATGTGACCACCTTTTCTAATCAGCTTAACGGTGTGGGATACTGTTATCCCCTCATATTATAAACTTCCGAACCGGGAACCATATCATATCCTTTGGCCTTGGCCATTTCACTTACGGTCACAAGCTGGAACCCCTTCTCCTGCAGGGCAGGAATGAGATACTCGGCTGCTGTGGCAGTCTCGGCATAAGTATCGTGCATGAGAACGATATCTCCGTCCTTCGCCTGTTCAAGCACCACCTTTATGGTGTTGTCAGGATCCTTGGTTGAATAATCAAGGGTATCAACTGACCATATGATCATGGGAAGCCCCAGTTCTCCAACCTTGGCATTGATCTCAGCAGTACGGTTTCCTCCTGGTGGTCTGAAAACTGTAGGCGCAACTTTTACAGTCTCCTCTACCATATAGTCACATTCTCTGATCACTGTCCTGATATCATCAAGAGCGATGGAATCAAGATAATTATGTGTATAAGTATGGTTTCCGAGCTCACATCCAAGCTCCACCATTCTCTTTACACAGTCATTATTTTCACCAACAACCCTGCTTCCCTGCATAAAAAAGGTCACATGTCCTCCGTTATTCTGAAGGGAATCCAGTATACGGTTTGTGACTTCCGCCTTAGGTCCGTCATCAAAGGTCAGAGCTATCATCGGCTTTGAAGGGTCGATCCAGCTGATGTCCACCGGTGACTCCAGAAACTGGTTGTTCATGGCAACATACTGATCCGGAATCAGATATTTCTTGAGCACATATCCGGTCTTTCCGTCGAAGCTGAACTGCTCCCATCCTTCGATGTTCCTTTCTACGGTCACTTCTGCATTTTCCTCAAGAATTCCCAGAACCTCAGAATCACTTTCCGAGTCAGCGTGAACGTTTACCGCAGTCAATACTCTCGAAGTATAAGGGAACTCAAATTTAGCCCTCTCTATCTTATTACTCTCGATTACTATCTTTTCCTGTTCACCTGAACCGCCTTCAGCCGTTCCGTCGGACTCCCCTGTAACCTCCGCAGGAGACGTTGCCTCTGAAGCATCTGTTGCCTCAGGAATTCCCGCTGCATTGCAGGCGGCAGCTTCTGCCATCAGTGCTCCCGCTACTGCCAAAATCAAAAAAATGTTCAGCCTCTTCATACTTCTTCTATAACCCCTTTGTTTTTGTTGTTTTTATATGACATGCAAATGTCACTGTATTGAATTCTTTCCTCATCTGAAAATGAATGTTTTTCGTGGTTTTATCTGACATACAGATGCACATCTGATCGCTTCATAAACTTTGTTTTTCAAGCCTTAATTTCTAACAAACAGATGTAAATCCAGCCGGCTGTTATTCAACTATATAAACTCTGTCACCAAGCTCCATTAAATCGTAGATGTCTCTGACCCACTCATTACTGACTCCTATACAACCCCGGGTGGCATCCATGAGCTGGCCGTTACCATGGATCTCGATACCTCCGCCGAGCCCGGTTTTTCCGGAGGGTTTCTCCAGATTCCGGTTTTCATTCAGGAGCTCGGTAAAGGTCGACTGTCCTATGATACCTTTTTTCAGTCCATTCTCTGCATCCACTATGTTCGGATAGTTTACCTTCATTTCCTCTTTCAAGGCATCGGATACCTTCATTTCACATATATAGTAGTATCCCACAGGGGTTTTATAATCCCCCTGCTTTTCCTTGCTGCCTTCACCCGCCCCGGCAGTTGCCATATATGATTTTATAACCTTTCCGTTATCCCAAACCTCCAGGTAGTGGGAAGACTTGTCGTAGGCAATGGCTCTTCTTCCGTGGCTTGCATATTTCATAAAGGTCTTGTTAATGTTGTTGTCCTGAGGGTTGAGCTTTACGCCGTCAATGTCAACATAAGCACTTCTGTCCGGAACGAGACGGTCTCTCACCATCTCACCGTTCTCATCAAAATACCTTTCAAGCCCATCCGGACATATCATGTAGCTGTTTCTTACTCCATGCAAAACCGCTGCTTCCTGTGCTTCCAGGATGCCTGCAGCATGAGCAGGATTGGACACCGGACTACCGAATCTGGCGACTCCGCCCAGCGCCTCTACATCCACAACTCCGTCAAACTCAGGATCATCCTCGTCCTCCACAGCATAGGATGGCAATGTCATACACCCGGAAATGATGGTCAGAGAAAGAAAGGCAGCTAATATACGAGAACGGAACTTCTTTCTCTTTTTATTTTTAACTCCGATAAGATAATCTGTCATAACAATCTCCTCTATAAACGCATGTTTTTCGCCGTTTATCTCTGACATACAGATGCAGATCTGATTGGCTCCATTCTGCTGCATTTTTAGACATCACAAACAGTACTGAATATCTCTTCACATCATCTTCCTTTTAAACCGTAAATTCACTCAACCCTCACAATCGCTGCCAAATGCTCCTGATATTCTGAAAGTTGAGTATTCATACTTCCATTTAAAGCCTTAATCTGATTCTTCCGATGCTCCCAGATACCTGTCAACATATACCAGTATCTCGTCAGCATTATCTCCATCTTTTATATAGGTAATGTATCCTTGCAGCGAATCTGCCTTTGCTTTCAGGACTTTGGCGCGGGAATCAACAAAAATACGGCTTTCATACCTGCTGTTTCTCGCATCCTGCATGAGATTGCAGGCTGCGCTGTTTCCATCCAGAGCTATCATAACGGACTGACGACGCTTAAATATTTCATAGGCAAAGCTCTTGTAGGTACCAAGCGGAGATGATTCTATGGATACACGGACTCCGACATTGACATCCCTTAGTTTACTGATCTCTTCCTCAGTGGTTGTGGCAGGCACAAAAACAAAAATCTGATATCTGTCACCGGCTTGTTCCTGCACATACTTTTCATAGCCTGTCATGGAGGGTCCCACAACGAAAAACATCTTGCCCGGATCTCCTTTATTAATGAGATCATCCAACAGTTTACATTCCTGCTCACGGAGCTTCGTCACGTGATGGGCATTGTTGAAACTTCCTCCGGCAATGACTACAGGTATGAGATTTTCCGGCATCTCCTTTATCTTATCCTTGAATTCAAGGGCGCTGTCGTATTTTCTTTCTCCGCCATCAAGGTCCATAAATGCCTCTGACTCGGCATCGATCCTTTCCTTAAGGAATTCTTCCGGCGACATACCCTTGCACATTGCATAGAATTTCTGGATCTTTTCATTAAACTCAACCATGGACTTACTGAGTATGGCATCCTCCGCCTTACGCATCTTTAAAAAATCCTTATGATTAAGCTCCAGCATACGCTCCAGAGACAGCTGTTCATCAATAGAATCCGTTCCGTAAAGTGCTCCGCCGTCTGTTCCCTGAATACATGCTATACCGCTGTTTAAATACTGTTTTAATGGGTGGGTATCCAGTGTTGAAAGGTTATTGAGACGAACATTGGAAGTAATCTGGAATTCCAGCACAACCTTCAGCTCGCAAAGCTTTCTGATGAGTTCCCTGCCCTTTTCCGTATCAAGATCCGCAGTATAAAGTCCGTGACCTATTCTCATATGAGGAAAATTCTGATCCTCTGCCAATGCTTCCTCAACGCATTTAATACTGTTGAAAACATTATCCGGAAGGGAATCATTTTCACCTGCATGGATCCTCACAACATAGGACGGTATGTCCTTCGCTATCTTAACGATAGCTCCGATAACCGATTTAAGCTCGAGGATATCATTGATCTCCTCGCCCACAAAATCACTTCCCGCAATATACGGATCCACAGCCACGGCCTTCAGCACCTGAAGATTCTCAGTGAAATAATTGCCGCGGGCTACCTGATCCTTTAAAATAGTAAGTGGGATACGCCTGAGAGCAGCAAGAAATCTCAAAGTTACTCCGGTTTCTCTGGTGATCTTCGGCATAACCTCATGTATCTGCTGTAAGGTCTCCGCCGCTTCCTCTTTCTTCACAAGGGCTGTATCTGAAATCTCTGCATAAACGATTCCATTTTTCTGGTAAGCTCTTGCAGTCCAGAGAAGCTTATCCTGATACAGTGTATTGTCGGCGTAATCCGGATTTCTCCTGTCCATCTCCATCTGCTTTAGTGCATTAACGATATCTTTATCCGGTACAGACTCTATATCCTTTATCTTTATTTTCTTCCGGGCTTCCACTCCCTTTGTGAATACATATCTGTAAATATATACTTTCTCAAGATTAGTGAAAACCGCCTGACCATCCTTCATCACCGCAAGGGATGCTCTTATCTTAGGAATGTTATAACGGCTTCCGGAAATATTGTTAAGGATCAGATCCGCAAAATTGATCTCAGTGTTGTCATCTATTTTTCTTTCGAGATATTTGCCCTGAAGACCGCTGTTTTTAAATTTCAAAGAAACCTTTTTTCTCTGCTCCTCCAGAGCTTCACGCTGCTCGGGAGTGATCTTCAGACCCAGCTTTTTGATGTAATAGTACGGATACCTTATCTGATGATGGATGCCAATGGCGATGAGAATATCCGGGCTCAGATTTGCACTTCTGTGGGTATGAAGATCCGTATGGAATTTCACATCCTCCCTGATGTAGGTTTTTACCAGAGTCTTCCTGATGTCCAGAAGATATCCCTTTGTCTGACTCATAAGAGTTTTGGCGATTGCAGGCACATAGGCCTTTCTCTCGATAGTCCCGTCGGGATAGATATTGGCAACCTTGGTATCTCCCATCCTGAGTATGTAGACCTTTTCATTTTCTCCATTAAAATAACAGGGAACCATGCCTTCGATCACCTTAAGTCCCTCTGAATTATAAGTAATGGGAAGATCACACACTTTGGCAAAATTTGTTATCAGATTCCCGGTGCCGTGGTTTGGAGTCTCAAGTATATAGGACATCACATCTTCCTTCATGCTTAAAGTTACGATAACATCCTTTTCCTTATCCAGATAGAATTTTCCAAAATATGCCATATTAAATACCTTTTCGATGTTAAAAGCTGTTGTCCGGTAGATTACCGGCAGTTCATAAAAACCGGATCTCAGCTCATAGTGCCAGCTCATCCAGTGTGTTGCCATATGAGCTCAAAAATTCATCCATGAAGTCCTTTACCTCCGGAAGCTCTTCCTTCATCTTGTCCAGGGCTTTCAATGTTGATTTCTGTGCTGTAGTGAACTCTTTGTTACCGGATCTTTCTTCTTCGATGCACTTGATGAGCGCCGATAGTTTATCGGCTGCTTTAACAAGCTTACGCATATACATTTCATCCTCATCCTCTATATCGGGCTTAAAGATACTGCTGAAAGCAGGTCTCAGATCATCCGGGAGTCTTTCCAGAAGATGATCCTCCGCTATACGTTCAACGGATTTGTAAGCATGCTTTATTTCTTCATTATAATACTTTACAGGAGTGGGCATATCTCCGGTAATGATCTCAGAGGCATCATGATAGATGCCGATGAGAGCAGCTCTTTCCCCGTCAAGATGTCTCCCGTATCTTACATTACCTATTATACATAAAGCATGGGAGATCATAGAAACTTCGACAGCATGTTCACTGAGGTTTTCCGGACGTGAGTTCCTCATTAGTGCCCATCTTTCGATATATTTCATTCTGGATATGGTTGCAAAAAAAGTATAATTATTCATTCTTTCTCCGATAATTAGAAATTTTTATAGTTTGATTATTTTTCATCCCTGATTTTCCGTTCTTAATACCGATCTCCCGAATGTCCCCGAAAATGATAAACGAGGGATTATATTATTATGAAATTTTTCTAATTTCGTAATATTTCATTTGGGTTTTGACGCTATTATAAATATACCTCATTTTTATGCATTATTCGTTTTGTTTTTAACGATCATACATTCGTTAATTTATGATTTGTTACCTTTAGAATCGGTTTTTGGGAGGGGGATAACATATGCAGCTTCAGATCAATGCCGAACAACGAAACCAGCTTTATAAAAAATGGAAAGAGGAATATAAAGTCCGTACCGACATGCACAAGGAGTTTCATAAAATAAAAAAGCGTTACCTTTTTGCGTATGCCTTTATTCTTCTGATGATGTACGGAGCCTACCAGATTTCTCTTAATTATGAGAAGTTCAGATTCTTTGAAGCATATGATCTTTATCAGATTTTCTTCACTGCTTGTCCTTTCTTCATCCTGCTACTGGCTATTCACGAGCTTGTGCTGTATAAAAGCATACCTGATCCTGAAAAGATGGAAATTGATAACTTTTTTGTATTCCTTTCCTACAACGAATTCAGCAAGACCACTAAGATCATGGCCATGCCGCTAAGCGAGCACTTTAAGCTAAAAAATGATCCGGAAGCAATCAGTAAAACAGAAAATTCAGAAAACTGCGTGATCATCGGTCAGGTAAATGAGACATAATCAAGAAGGGGAGCAGGCTCCCCTTCTTTTTATATTGCCAGTTTCTTGGCCTTCCTGTTTCTTATGGTTTCAACAATGGACAGCTTTTTCTTCTCTTCCTTAGGCATAACCTTGCCATCCCATGTATTGAAAATCTCCATCATCTTTCCTGTAAGCTGCCCTATGGTCATCTGCGAAGCAGCGTCTATGTACTGAAGCATCTCCTCATCAGCAGTGATCTTATCTATCCTCCACTCAGCATCACCTATACTTCCAAAGCCTTTTTCGATGCTGTTTTTTTCCTTGTCTACGATGTCAAAGGTTTTCCCTTCACCTGAAACAACATAGTATATTCCGTGTTTTATTCCGACTATTCCGTTTTTATATTCTTTAAACTTTGCCATTTTAACCCTTCTTATCCCACATTGTTGGCTTCTGTGCTATCTGCTCATAATCATTTACCAGACTTGCCAGTAACCGCTTATAGGTTGTAGTTTTTGTATCTTCCGGTGTTGCTTTTATCCAGTCATAGTAGTGAGACATATAATCCGTAGCCCAGGCATCATAAGCATCAATCCGGATCTGTCCGGGTTTAAGATTCTTTATGCATGCATGATAAAGATTATCAATCTGATCCTCTGAAAAATCCTTGTAGGTTGCCATGTAAAATATCGGATAAACCGTCTCATCCGCTCTCTTTTCAGCAAGCTCTTCTGCATTGGCAGCATCTTCCACCACTTCATCAACAGTAAAGAGCTCTTCTTCCGACTCACTCCGCATGAAATCCTTACCGAAAAATGATTCTTCGAGAGTCATCTGATGAGGTTCGGTATCATCGATGATATTGTCAAAATTGCCTTTGTACTCTGAATCCAGAATGCTCTGGGTTTCCTTTAACTCTCCGCTGGTCTTTGCATCCATCAGGAATTTTATACGTACCGGACGGCGATACTTTTTGCCCATGGCATCGGTTTTTAATGCCACATACGCGATTTTTATATCTGTATAATGATTTATCTCTTCCTTTGCCGGAGCAAGTACATCTCTTTCAAAAAATGAAAACTTAGACCAGCTCTTCGGGATCTTCGCTATATTTTTTCCTTTTTTATTCGGATCCGGTTCCCAATCGGCTATCTTTCTCATAAAGTCATTGTCCGTACCGGTTCCAAGCTCAAATGTCCAGGTCTTATTATTGAACTGATAGGATCTCAAAAGATCAAAGATTCTCGGACTGTACTTATGCGTCATAAGCGAGGTCTCTTCAAGACGTGGCGCTATATAATACTTTTCCTTGTCGGTCATAAGGTTATAGAGAAACGGAAACATATCCTCATGGAATTTTATTTCTACATCACCGCTTCCGGGATCCATATGCACAACATTAAGCCAGTGGACCATTGCTTCCTTGCCGCTTTCCAATGTTATCCACCAGGTTTTCTGTCCTATATCATTAAGTATTGCCTTTGTATTGGTATAGCTCAGCTTATTGGCTGATGCACTGCGATGTATGATCTGCTGGAACTCGCTGCAGTTAAAGGTATATACCGTATTGATATCATCCGTGGGCTTTATCTTAGAGATGAGATAATTTACGGCTTTACTTTCAACCAATGTAAGCGAGAATTTTCCCTCCTGAACCATCTTTGTGCTTTTGGCAACCTTTTGTTTTCGAGCTTTTTCTATACTGTGACTCATAAAAATAAAAACTCCTGTAATTCGCTGAATTCCTGAACGGAATTTTAATCAACCTTCTTTTAACATATCATAAGCAGACTGCACCGAAAGTTGAGTGATCATACGGATTATTCTCTCTTATTGATTAAATCCTATTGTAAAGTAAGATAAAGTGTATTTCAATGATTCCGGCACCGTAAATTAACTCAACTTTTACGTATTTTTTCTCAACCTTCCGTATTTCCACTCACTTTTTGGCAGGTTTTTTACGTAAATTTTCTATATTTCCCGTATGCAAACTCAACTTTCGCTTAATGCTGTACTCCTGTATGCGTATCTGATCCGTACATTTACTCAACTTTCAGCATTATGTGCCCTTCGGATTTTATTTTCCGTAAATTTACTATACTTTCATCAGTTCAAAAACACTATTGCCGTATAATAACTCAACTTTCCCTATAAATCTACCGTCAATTCTCTCAATTTCAAGCATGGTATTCCGTAATAATCACCACCACTTCCGTAAATTCACTCAACTTTATATAGCGGTTCTATTCCGATTGTCCGTAAAATGACTCATTTTTCGTATTTTCTATCCGTAAATTTACTCACCTTTTCTATAGATCCCTAATGTTTTGATTTATTTCCGATTAAATAAAGTTCCGTACAATTACTCAACTTTTACCTGCTACATTATCCTTAAAACCTTTGATTTTACGTACTTTTTCCTATAATTAAAAGTACCGTATAATCACTCAACTTTTTGTACCGTACGCACTACCGTTAAGCCGTAAAATCAATCAATTCCCATATTATCTATCCGTAAATTTACTCACCTTTTTTATTGATTTCCTTTATAAACGTATGTTTTTCACCGTACAAAAACTCAATATTTACGTACTATCACTCACTGTTTAACGTACTTCCACTCTCTATTCTCCGTATATCCGCTCTATTTTCAACGTATATGTACTCAACTCTGACGGGATTTCTTCTATAAGATTATAAAATAAATAAAATATATAAATTAATATTATCTACTACTACAATACCGTGCCCCGACCGTAAATTTACTTAACTTTCAAAATCATGAAGCTGTAGTAGTTGTTTTTCATTATCTTTTTAAATTAAAAACACCAATGATAAAGCGAACCAGGCTTTATTCATTGGTGTTTTGTACTTTGATATTTCTAAATCCGGATCAAGTAGTCAGAACAAATCAAATTATATTTTGTACGTAAATTTACTCACACTTTATTTTTCTAAGTCTTATATATCTGAGATCAGGGATTGAAGATCATCTATGATGGTTCTGATCTTTTGTACATCGTTCTTACTGAACTGATATCCTCTCTTCTCTTTTCGTTTAACCAGCTTTATGACATTGTCATTTATCTTGGATATCATTTCATTTACGGCAATGGGTGCCGAAATGCCTATAGATTTATTAAGCTGTTCCTCATCTGCTTCTTTAGCTTCTTTAAGGATCTTATGGTATTTATCTGCTTTTTCCTTAGCTCTTCTAAGCTGAGCCTGAGTATTGATAAGTTCAAGTGAAGAGCTTTCATCGGATTCCTGATCGCTGTTAACCAGAGATTCCAGTTCCAGGGTTTTGTTCTTCAACCTCAGGATTTCATTCTCTTGTTCCTTGAGCTTTTGCTCATTTTCGCGAAGCTTTTCTTCAGCAGCTTTTTGTGCGGCCTGTCTTTCTTCATCCTGAGATTTTAACTGTTGATATTCGTCATCAGTTACAGCCTCGCCATGTTCATTAATATAATTCAATATATAGTTCTGAACATCTATGCTTCGTGATGCATATTGGTTTGCCTGATTGATTGAAATTTTTTCTTCATCAAGCAATGTCTGGAGACCTACAATGAGATTCTTGTTGATCGAATCATACTTTCTGATCTGTCTTGAAGAAATAGAAAGTTTTTCTGCAATTTTGTCGTATAACTTCTTTTCGATGCCTCTGCTCTGAAGAAGTTCCATAAGTCTGGAAACTCTTTTTCTCATATCTCCGGGATGTGAGGACTCTGATACAGCATCATAGTTCATAAGGAGATTTAACTCCTCAAGCTCTGTCCATGGGATATCATCCCTGAGGATCAATGCAGGAAGCTTTCTGTGCATGAAGGAAGGGTTTCTCTCAAGTATCAGAGAAAATGCGGCATATCTTCTGTGACCTGAAATAATAATAAAGTTACCGGTTGCTTTTCCGCTTCTTTCTTCTCCACCTTCAAATTCTCTTGCTACGACGATGGCTGACTGGAATCCGTTTCTTTCGATGTTTTCTGAGAATATATCAATATCTGTGTCGTCGATATCTCTATTGTTAGGGAATGTGACCAGTTTCTCATACTGGATCATTTCGATCTTTGATCCGTTACCTAGGTCAAGACTTACAGTATCAAGCTTCTTTTGTGTATTTTGAAATAATATAGCCGCGTTGTTATATCCAAGGGGTGCGGCATCTTTTTTTGCTGCCATTTAACTCCTCCTATTCTAAAAATCCTGGTTTTTGAGTCTTAATATCCGAAACTAAGATGAAGATGCGGTCAGCCTTGAAGACTTTTTATATCCATTATGCAATTCTTGTTTCTAAGATTTTTTTAATGCTTATCCATCTCAAATCTGGTTTTGGCATTTGAGTATTTTCTAAGGAGTTTCTTGTAATCATCCAGATCGATCAAAGACAACTGCTGAGCGACATTTATGTAGTCGGTTCCTGCATTGGTCTTTTTATCGTAAAAGTAAATAGGCATATATCTGGAAAGAGATTCAGCGATATTGTTATCATCTCTTATTACTGACTTTAATGCTATATTCTGGAACATGGCATCGTATGCTGAATACTTCTGACGTACAAGGGTGGTTCTTGCTTTAACATGTGCAAGGAGTACACCTATGATCTGTAATTCACTGTTGTAATCTGCCTGTATTCTGTAATAGTCCTGTATTACGTCTGCAATTCCATCGTAAGAAAAGTTCGCAGAGTCAACCGGGATAAGTACGTAATCAGATGCTATCAATGACATATCCGAAAAGCTGTCGGCTGCAGGGTTATTGTCAATGATTATAGTGTCATAGTCTCCTTTTACCTTATCAAGGACTTCCTTAAGTCTGAAAAGATCCTTTTCCTGATAGCCGTTTGAATAGAAGAACTGATCCGGTCTTTTAACATGTTTGTTATTGGGAAGTACATCTACTCCAAATTCTGAATGTACCAGCACTTCCTCAAGTGTGGCATCACCGAAAAGCAGGTCTGTTATATCAGGATTTTCTTCATTAAAAGCTCTGTATACCTGGCTTGAATTACCCTGGCAGTCCATATCGACTATGAGGGATTTTTTACCTACCAGTGTAGGTACACACGCAAGTTCTACGCAGCTGGTGGTCTTACCTACACCACCTTTTTTATTGAATGCACAAATAATGCTCATTTATTCCTCCGTACAGATGTTCTGTAAAATAATAATTCATATTTATTGTACTATATTTTTTGCATAAATGAAATATTTTTGATATATATTTTTTCTTGTGCTATTTTGTATGGTAACAGCTTAGTGAGTGGACCAGGGGGACGGGGTTGGTGGTCCATTTTAGAAAAATGGACCACCAATCCCGTCCCCCTGGTCCACTCACTGAAATGTTACTTTGTATGGGTTTTAAGTTTATACCGGTGTATGTACAATTATTTATTTTTGCAGATATTCTACGGAAATAGTTTTTGGTTATAAACGTATCTGATTTTTTATTTTTGAATAAAGTAATTATATTGATTTTGAATTTATTGGCGTTTATTTGTGATTTTATTATTTCGTGTTGATGTGTTTGCATTTGATCTTACGCTGGACTAAAGCTAAAGTGGATATCAATAATAGTCTTAATATATTTATTTCAGATTGTTAGTTATAAACACTGATATATATTTGGTTTAAATATCAACCATTTTTCTTTTTATATTGTCCGGATATTGGTTGACACAAATACTGTATGATTTTGATTTTGTGTGATGATTTAATTATCTTTCGGGATGAGTAAAGGTAGGAGATATACCAAAGTATGTGAACCGAGTTCAAGAACACATGTTTGTGAACTCGGTTCACATTCGGGTTATCGGATATTGGATCGAATGTTAAACCTAAACAACTTTGAAGTGAAAATTGAATTCGGGATTGATAAATACGAAATGTTTACATTAAATAAATAATGAATGAAGAAATGATTATTTCACAATTATCTCAAAATCCACAAAATAATATTCGGATTATATATTACAAACAGATCTCGCTCAAATAAATATATAGGTAATATATGTATATAGTGACCAATTAAATTTTAATAATAATAAAGAATATAGATGCGACAGATGTGAACCGGGTTCACAAACGAGCGTTCTGGATATAATAAAATACACATGGTATAAATATAAAACAATTATAAATTTTATAAAATATTTAGCGTAAACGAAAGGGAGACAGTGGCGTGAAACATAGAGCAAGAAGTATTTGGGAAGAAAAGAAAGATACAATATAGAGTTGTTTAATGGTGATTAATGTACAATATATAGTATTTCGGAACATTGTGAAACATATTTTTTAAAATTGTGAAACATTATAAATTAACCTGAATTATTCACAGAATAATTCCTAATTGCGGTCAAAGCCGCATGACAACAACGTTTTTTGCGGGATTTGTATATTTTTAGATTTCATCTAATAAGTGATGGACAAAAACATTATTGAGTATTAGTTGATTTATGTTACAATCAAATTAGCTAATACGAAAGGGGGCTGTTATCATGGTAGAAGCAATGGCAACCGCTACAGAAATGAAAAATCAGTTTGGCAAATACTTGCAGATGGTCATAAATGGCAATGAAGTTATTATAACAAAGAACGGACAGGAAGTAGGCAGATTAATTCCTAAAGCTAAAACAGTGTCTTACCTTACAGATTCTCTCACAGGACTTTTAAAGGGTAACTATGAGTATGAAGATGCCAGAGAGGAAGCTTTAAAAGAGAAATATGAAATTACTGATTGATGCAAATATAATACTCGATGTTCTTCAGAAGAGAGAACCTCATTATAAATATTCTGCTATCATTTGGAAGCTGTGTGAGACTCGTAAAGTTACAGGATACGTTTCTGTACTTACCTTCATGAATATGGTCTATATCCTAAGAAGAGAGCTTACTCCTGAGAAAATCGAAGAAACTTACAAAGCCCTATCCTTGATCTTTACATTTGAGGATCTGACTGAAGAAGATGTGAAAAACGCTCTTATAAAAAAGCAAAAAGACTTTGAAGATGCTGTTCAGATGGAAACGGCTAAAAGAATTGATGCTGATTTTATCATCACAAGAAATGTAAAAGACTTCATGAAGAGCTCAATACCAGCATATACTCCACTGGAATTTATGCAGCGTGTAGAATTTAATGATTAAGGAAGCATTATTTGAAGAGTAAGTTCACCCTAAGAAAGGGCCCTGGCGCAGCAAGCTAAATGATATCTATTAAGCGGTTAAGCAGTATTGAAATCCGTCTACACGATCAGGAGAGTATTATGAAAAGATTATTTACAATTGATGATTTCATGGTCGCATTCATTGCTGCGCTGGGTTATGGCTTTGGCGAAAACATCGCATACCATCTTGGCTGGCCGCAACCCGCATGTATAGCGGCATGTTTTGTTCTGGGAATTGCTCTTGAAGAGCTCATAAGCGCTATCGTCTTCAGTAAGGCTGTCCAGAAAAAGCCAATAAACCGTGCAATTACTTTTGTGATGATTTTTCTGATTGTTGTGACTGCCCAGTGTATTTCTGTAAGATGGATGGGTGTATCAATGCTTGCTTACATAATGGAAGAGTCCGCATTTGTCATCGGGCTTCCCGTTATCGGTTTTGTAATAAATCTTCTCTTACGTGCATACCACATACGGAAGATCCGAAAGCTTTACGGGGATGGAAGTGAAGGATTTATATTCGATGTGAAAAAAGAAGATATCGAGGAAACCAACATGCAGAACCGGGTTATAACCGGTGAATACGATAAAGACTGCGCAGTAAAAACAAGAACCGGTATCTTCGTCGGAGAAAAGCAAAAGAACGTAATCCGATATCTTGGGATTCCTTATGCAAAGCCACCGGTTGGTGAACTCAGATGGAAGGCTCCCGAACCGCTTCCTTCATCGGAGAATGTATTTGAAGCTGTAAATTTCGGAGCTTCGGCCATACAGGTCGAGCATAGTGGAGTGATCTTAAAGCTTCACAGGCAGAGTGAAGACTGTCTTTATTTAAATATTTTTACAGGAACTAAAAAAACAGGAGGATCAAAAAAGCCCGTTCTTGTGCTGTTCCACCACGGCGATTTTACTTCCGGAGGATCTGCCGATCCCCTGCTTGATGGTTACAATTATGCCGGATCCCATCCGGATGTTGTATTTATCAGCTTCAATTACCGCCTTGGTATATTCGGATTTATCGATTTTTCAACTGTCCCGGGAGGAGAGGCTTACCCTGACGCATTAAATCTGGGGCTTCTTGATCAGATTGCGGCACTTAAATGGATCAAAGAAAATATAGCTGCATTCGGAGGTGATCCTGAAAAGATTTCGGTAATTGGATTTGAGTCCGGAGCGGCATCTATCTGTATGCTCACAGCTGATAAGCGTGTTACGGGGCTGTTTAATAAAGCTTTTGTATTTTTTGGCAGTCCTGAAATGATATATGACACGCCGGACGGATCACAAATCCTGGCAGAGAATCTGTTAAAAGAGACAAATACAAAGACGATGGATGAGCTTGTCCGGCTTGATATGAGATCATTGAAGGATGCATCACAAAAGCTTTGGAAGGACTTTTGCGGACCTGTCTGCGACGGAACATGTTTTCCTGCTGATCTGTACCATGCCTACCGGGAAGGATATGCTTCAGACATAGATTTCATCATTGGCATTCCAAGTAATGAAACTTCAGTTTTTCGCTCATTTGTCGGGAAAAAGAATTATGAGGTTCTCATATCCGAAACTATGTCCGAGATCAAAAGCAGCATTAATGGTCCGATAGTTGATGCGGTACAGGAATATATCCGGACACAGGCGGATGCTTCAGCTAAACTTGATACAAAGTCAAAGCTTGTAGAAGAGTGGCTCGCCCTTAGTATTTACCGGGTTGCGGTAAGTCTTTCCGAGGGCGGAAGCAGAGTATATGTTATGTACTGGGATGAGAAACCGGTACTCGAAAAGCTGGGTTCGGGGTCGGTTGATGCAGTGGCGACACTCCTGGGAAACAGTAATGGTTTACGTATGTATGGCAGTGTGATGAACAAAGATTTGTCATTAATACTTCAGACATTTTTACTCAAATTTATAAAAGGAGAGTCCATGCAGCTGTATACTAACGAGATCAAGGGGGTTGATGCGCTTAAATGGAAGGCATTTCCCGGGGATCTTACCGTATCGGACGGAAAGATCATGTGTGATTAAGCCCACAAAGTATTATTGTATTTAAAAAAATATATCAGAAAAAATTGTCCAAGCCGGCGAATATCCATAAAAAACGGATCGCCGGCTCGGGCAATTTTTATGTTTAGATGAACTGTAAATCATATAGAATTTGTTTTTAAATAAAAATTATTTTTGCAAATCGTATTCGGGTGGTAATTTGGCGCCATATTCATTATAATATTTTCATGTCAAATTACATCTGTTGTAGCCGACTTACCAGAGAAAGTCATAAAAAGCAGCATATTAATAAGCTTGAAAAATATTTAAAGGAGAAAACAATGAGTGACAAGAAAAGAGAGTTTAAGGATCTGGCTATTTTCGAGCCGTACGAGTGCCTGAACAGCGAAATCACCGGAGACTACGACAAGGCTCATGCGGTGAAATGCGTAAACGGAACCTTCGTTGGAACCGAGAATAACGGTGTTGCGTCGTGGCTGGGCATCCCCTACGCTAAGCCACCTGTGGGCGAGCGACGCTTCAAGGCACCGGAATACGTGGACACAAGCGACCGTGTCTTTGAAGCCAGGTACTATGGAAAGGGTGCTTACGGCTCACTCGGCTATGAGGATTGCATACAGAAGCTGATGTCCGAGGACTGCCTCTACCTGAACATCTGGGTCAATGCCGACGATAAGACCGAGAAAAAGCCGGTAATGGTATGGATCCATGGCGGTGCGTATGTCGTCGGCTCAGGCTCGCAGATCTCCTACACAGGAGCCAATCTCGTCCAGGCGCAAAGCGACATCATCATGGTGAATATCAATTACCGACTGAATATGTACGGCTTCATGGATTTTTCGTCGGTGCCGGGCGGAGAAAACTTCAAGACAGCGCCCTGTAACGGCCTGCTGGACCAGGCAATGGCACTCAGATGGGTGCACGAGAACATCGCAGCATTCGGAGGTGACCCCGACAACGTGACCATCTTCGGACAAAGCGCCGGAGGCGGTTCGGTATCCATTTTGCCGGTCATGAAGGAAGCGAACCGATATTTCCAGAAGGTTATCGCCCAGAGCGGCTCAACCGGTCTGGCCTTCCCGGTTGACTGCGAATCCGCGCAGGGCAAAACTAAGGCACTGCTCGAGTACACCGGCTGCAAAACCATGGAAGACATCATGGCATTGAGCGAAGAGGATCTCCAAAAAGCGTATGTTGAAGCGGTAGGCAAGTTCACTTCCTGTCCATATTATGGAACTGAGGTGCTCCCTGAGGCTCCCATCGAGTTGTACCGGAAAGGCTACGCAAAGCACATATCAATCATGGCAGGCAGTACGGCCGATGAGGCCAGATTGTTCATGGGAGAGGGTGCTATGCTGAGCCTGGAAGAACAAAAGCTATTCGCCCAGCGCGCTGTGGGCGACGCGGTTCCCTACCTGAAAGAAGAGGACAAGAAGTATTATGAGGAGTTCCAGCGGGTCTGCAGGTTCCGGGAACCCGGACTTATCGAAACGGAATTCATAGATGAGCTCATGTTCAGGATTCCGATGCTTCAGCAGCTCGACGTTCAGAGCGCATTCAACAAGACGTTCTGCTACTACTGGTCATACCCGGGCAGCAATGCGGATATAGGCGCAGCACATTCTGTAGAACTCATATTCGTGTTCAACCTTCGTGACATCGGTACGAACAGCTCCTTTAACGGCACAAACATCTCCGATGAGATCTACAAAGCTGTTCAGCAGACGTGGACCAATTTCGCTCGCTGCGGCAATCCTTCGACCGACCGGATTGAATGGAAGGCATACTCGGCAGAGGAACAGAACGTCCTGGACATCGCCGGACCTGGCGACATACGTATCAAGAAGGATCTTCTTGCCGATCAGTACAAGGCTGTGCTCCCATTGCTCGGTTACTACCAGTTCATGGACAAGTACTTTACGCCCTGTTACCTTGCAGATATCGTCGCCGCGCGCAAGTAGGTAATCTGACTGCTCACACGGGCTTTCCCGTGGGAGCAGTCAGGGAATTATGGTACCAGGTTTTATAAATCAGTGATTATAAAAAGGAAATACGTTAACAATGATCGATGTATCAATTCCATATCTGATTGTGATAAATGTCATTGCCTTCCTGTTGTACGGTATCGATAAGGAAAAGGCGCGGAAAGGAAGATGGCGTATCAGTGAGAAAGAGCTTATTCTTGTGGCGGTAATCGGAGGCAGTGTAGGAGCATTTTTCGGGATGCATTTTTTTCATCATAAAACCAGGCATTGGTATTTTCGATATGGTATACCGGTGATAGTTATTCTGCAGATTATATTGGTTACAGTTCTAAAGAAATAATACTTTTAACCGTTGGAGCATGTCGTAAGGAGGATGATCATGGAATTCAAAAAAGGATTAGGTTGGAAAGCCTGCTATGATGAAGAAAGAAATCTTTATACAGCCGAACGTGGTGGACCGGGCGCCTACAATTTGTATGAAATAACAAAGGAAATATATGATCAGTTGGAAGACGGCGCAAGAGAAATCGATGTTTATAAGCTGATAACTGAGGGAAGGCATCTGTATATGGATGTGGATGACAGATGCGGCCCACCATATACGGTTGTATTCGATCACGATTATGAAAAATTATGTCCATGGGCAAAGGTGATTTCAAGCGGTAAAGTATGGCCGGATGAACTCACGGATGCGGCGGTAGAGATTTTTGAATCTGAGAAAAACAACCGGGAGCAGCGACGTAAAAGGAGAGAAAATAGAGAGAATAGTTAGTTGAAAGGCGGTTCCCGGAGGGGGGCCGCCTTTTTGAACTGAGGTGGGTGATAGTGTAAAAAGATGGGATTGTAGTAAGGGTTAATTCTTTGAAGAATTGTCCTGAGATGTTTCACTGTTAACTGATGACTGATCTCCGTACTCAGCTGATGATCCGGGCTTTCTGTCGGGTTTACCTGAAGGTTTTTTGCCGTTTTCAGGTTTCGCATGATCGCCGTCAGGTTTTGAACCGGTTTTACCGCTTTCGGATTTTGAGTTGTTACCATCAGGTTTTCCGGATGGCTTTCCTGAAGGTTTTTCACTATTGCCTGACTTCGCATGATCACCATCAGGCTTAGATCCTTTTTCGCCCTTGCCGGATTTATCTTTCATGTCGGGTTTTTCAGCCTTGCCTGACTTGCCGTTCTTGTCGGAAGAAGAACTCTTGTAGGCTTCAACGGCTGTTCCGGTTGAACTTGTTCCTTCTTCATATGCAGTTCCGTTAACATAAAGTGTAAAGCCGTTAAGGTCGATGGCATCCTCATCACAGGAAAGACTTGTGATATATGAATCACCTGTCAGCTTCCATGTGGAGTCCTCGGAAATCTCTACGTAAACCGCACCTGCGGCACCGTCGGTATTGATAGCACCTGAGTAAAGAGTGCCGTCATTAAGGTACATATTGAGGGTGGAAATGCTGTCGACAACAGTATTACCTTCGAATTCCTGCTTTGCTGCAGTAAATGTAACCTGTCCGCCGTTTGAGCCTTCTGAACCCCAGCCGGCTTTTTCGATGCGAAGGAAGTCATCACTTGCATAAGTGAAGTCAACATTTTCGATATCTATCTCGGCAGTTGTGTTGTTAACATAGAATATACCGCCATTCTTGTTAACGAGGGAACCGCCTGTCATCTTAAATACAGCAGTGCCTTCATCGGCATCACCGGACATTGACTGATAGAGCATTACAGCCTGGTAAACGTCAGATTTCTTGCTGTTTTTCTTTATGTTGTTTGCAGTCATTTTGACATTTTCAAGGGCTACAGAATTCTTGCCCTCAACAACAACACCCTGCGCTACATTTGAAACAAGCTCAGCATTCTTTACTGTGATATCAGCTGTTGAATAAATAGCCGGAGAACCGGAACCGTTGGTTTCATAGTATCCGCCGTCCACGTTTACGGTTCCGCCGCCTCTGTCGGAACGGATAGCCGCCGATGATCCACCCTGGGTGATGATGTCGAGGTTCTCGGCATTCATGGTTCCTCCACCGGTTGTCATGAGACCTCCGGAGTTGTTGGAAGCGGTTCTTATGGTAGAATCAGAAATATTTACAGTGGTGCCTTCACCGTAACTGAAGACAGCATTGGCATGACCGCCATCGGTTGTGATCTCGGCATTTTTAATGTTTAAGGTTGCGCCGTTTTCAGCAAATACGGCAGCATTGTCCCCATAGAAATCAGCTTCCTCACTTCCGGATTCGCCGGTCTTATTTACTTTGATGTTTTCGTAGCTAATGTCTTCGCCGTCAGCATGTATGGCATGCCCGCCATCTTCGCTGTTCTCGTAGCTTGACTTTTCTGCAGACTTTTCTGTAGCATCTTCAGCTTCAGTAGTATCGGATTCCGCTTCGGTTTCAGCCTTTGTTTCAGTCTTCTCAGTAGTATCTTCGGATGAAGCAACAGGAATTTCTGTCCCTGCACTACAGCCAACAACATTTGTGGCAAGCATAGATGCTGCCATAAGCATAAGTATTTTCTTCTTCATAGTAGTATCCTCATTTCTTTCGGGAGTGTATCCCATATAGATGTTGTGTGGTGTGATCCATAACGATTTAAATGTTTGTAGGATCTGAAATTCATTTCTTACATGACGTATAATATCCCTAAAAGCTTAAATGAGTCTGAAACGAAGAGGGGTAGTTAAAATTATTTTTGAATGATCAAATTTGATCTGAGCATGTATCGGGGCGGAATAATGTGAGCCAAGTTCATATTTTTAAACAGATATTGGGAGATTCTGACAATACACCAGCTATAAATATTTGTGAAATATGTACTTTGAAAGAAAGAATATAAAAATGATACAATAGTACCAAGTCGAGTAGCAGATTCTGCGTAAGGCCAGTTTATGCTACTCTTTTTTTTATTCTAGAAAGCGAGGTTTAATGATGAAAAGGGTTAAGGCAGCATGCCTATGTCAGACATTGCATTTTTGCCAGAAAGAAGCGGTTTCAAAGGAGCTTAATGAAAAGCTCTCAAGAGAG
>JAGAXP010000219.1 GCA_017940955.1 Oribacterium sp. | reverse complement strand
TTTTGTGGTAAATTCATTATACCTTATTTGAAAGCGACCTATGCCTTTTTATTTGTCTAAAGTATAGAGTTTTCAAGGTGCATCACACCTTTTGGGTGTGGGAAGTTTGAGTTATTAAACGTTTTGGGTTCAATCCCCCCTATGCAATTTCGCGAAAGTCAACGAATCAGGGGGCGGCGGTGCCTGGGGCCTAGGGTTTTAGAGATCAACTTTACCCCCCCGTTAACTCAGTAGTGGTACGTCGGAGTCTGGTCTTTTGTCCTCGTTTTTCTGTCGTGACACCTCTTGCATAACGGTTGCCAGTTACTTCTGTCCCAGAACAGCTTCTGGTCTCCTCGGTGAGGAATGATGTGGTCAACAACTGTGGCCTCTGTTGCTACTCCATTCTTAAAGCACTCAGCACACAATGGATGAAGTTTTAAGAACTGCTTCGACTCTCTTCTCCATCTTGAATTGTATCCTCTTGCATTAGCTGACCTTATCTCCTCAGGATGCATTGGCTTATGTATCGCACAATACTTCTGTCCTGATACTATAAGCCCCGGGCATCCTGGATGCTTACAAGGTACTTTAGGTTTAAGTGGCATGTCATCTCCGTTTCTTTGTATAAGAAAAACCGGAGGGTTTTGTCCCTTCGGCTTCTGTACATCTTTCGACGATATAAGTATATCATGAGTAATATGCCTTTGCGTCCACGCTTTTACTCATTTCCATCTTCTACCCATTACTTCTTTCTTCAAGCATTTCGTTTTTTACTTCATCAATAAGTTCCTGCGTTACTTGTGATTTAAGTAATTCCACAAAGTCCTCATTATAGCTGATTGTTTCATAAGCGGCATTAAATCTTGTATATCCTCCATTAGTTGCCATATTATGATCATTTACATTTACATATGGTTCCGCCATCTCAGTTGGTCTGTAGTTCCCAGGATATCCTTCAAGATATCCTAGCTTACGCAATATTCTGTTCATTGTTTGTGCATTGATCCCATATCCATATCCTATTGTTCTTGCTGAATAAAACATTTTTATTACCTCCACATCATTAGACTTGCATATTTATCTGTTTCTCTTCTTGTTGTTTTATGAAACTAATACCATTACCATTTGAGTCTATTATAGATGAATTATAATTATTCGCCATAGCCAGCTTTGTTGTATGAAAATATTCATAAGCAATATATGTACCCATCATTGCACCACAGACAGCTATTAAAGGCATACTCTCACTGTTTGTAACTGCGTTAATTATTGAATTAGTAATTTCTGTATTCGTCATCTTATAATCTCCTTTTTTATAATTAAAATTTCATCGTTACCATTTCTTTTTTTACACAAAGGCCATTAATCACCTTTATCAAATACTCGTAGGAACCTGCACCGCAAAATTCTTCTAAAAAAGCTTCTACATTAAGTTCCTGAATTAATGATAAACATCTATTTGACATGAATTGTGCAAATTCATATTTATCATTATTGTTTAAAATAAAATCCACCGTATTTTGGGACAACCCACCTACAAATAGATTCCATACAGTTTTGTTCAAACAAACAAAACATGCTCTTACTTCTTCTGAATTTATTTCCTTATTCTTTAATAACCCAATGGTGATCAGTTCCATAACAACAACTAAATATTTACTCATATAATCAACGTTACTGTTATCTATCTTTTGTCCAACCGCGCTTACACCTTCTTCAAGTTGCTGCATAAAATTTCCATTATCTGGATGAGTATTAAAATAATATTTATCTAAAACTTGAAGCACCGGTTCAGGAGCTTTTAAAAACTCGTTCATCAAAGATAATGAAGTAATGTAGGATTCAATTCGTGATTTTTTTTGCTCTAATCGCTCAATGATCTCATCAAATCCTCCATCTAATATACTTCTGGGTGAATCTAATATTTCTTTTATCTCTTTTCTACTATAGCCGCCTTCAGAATATATAAGAATTTGTTTTATTTTTAAGATTGCTGCATCATCATAAAGCCAGTAACCAGCGTCAGTTTTTTCTGTGGGATGCAACAATCCAATCTTGTCATACCCTCGTAATGTTTTTCTTGTAACACCAAGTAATTTGCAAACCTCACTGCTTTTCTTCATCTATTGATCCTCCTCATGGTTTTATGATAAAACCTGGCCCTTGGGGCCAGTCAAGCGGTTTTATAATTTTTTTATTTTTTTTAAAACCATGGGGAGAATATTTATAGATTAACATATCACTCTTTGCCAAACAGCATGGTCTGGAGATGGTCTAACGCTCGATTCTTTCTGTTGTAGGCGCTGGAACACTCTATGTTGTAGTGCTCACAAATTTCGTAGATGTTGCCTGTAACATCCAGATTGTCTTCATAGAAAGTTTCCAGTACATACTTTTCATCATTGCTAAGTTTATCCCAAGAATGCTGGAACCAATCCATGTACTCAACTGCCTGACGGTATCTTTCTTTCAGGATATCAATCTTCTCAATACCATCAATGATCCTGTCCTCTCCGGCAGTATTGTTGTGTCCACCTGTTGGCATATCACCGTACTTCGGACTCCCAAGGCCGGACATCTTGTCATGCTCAGCCTTGATCTTTTCATCCGTATTGGCAATGATAAACTCCATAGAGCTATAGTCTCTAATGGCTCCAATAGTAGCTGACCTCTTATCGAGGTATTTCCAAATGATGCTCCGATTTTATTTAATTCCCACGATCTAGGTATCTCCCCAATCCATTCGATACCACTATCTTTCATCTCTCTCATTTAGAGTATTCTTCCTTTTCGTTTATTTACGATCATCCTTTAAATGTTCTTCCAACTCCATGAATCGATCAAAATCGCTTTGGTATAATCGATCCTGAATCACCCTATATTTTTCGAATTCCGTTTCCGCATGAATCTTAGCTTGTTCCGCACTGATTTTCCCCTTGTCCTTTAGGACCTCATGATCCATCAAGGTAAGAAAACCATCCAATCTAATTTCCCAATCTGCCATAGTCATAGGAATATTTCGCATTGCCATACTTTCTGCCAAATCCAGATAAGCCGTAACCATTCTACTAAGGATAGCTAATTCTTCTTCCGTTAAATAATTCTTTGCCACGGTAACATCATACTTATGAATCTTGCTATTCGGAGACCCTTCCCATGTCGTGAGTCCCATATGCTCTTTCTCAGCATCCGCTCTGTTATAAATCACTTCTGCTGCAGTCTGACCATGAACAGCATAGTGAAGCTTGTTTTGTACAGCTGCAAAAAATCTCTTTGTTTCCTTTGCTGTCGCATCATAATCGACTGAAGTCGCGTAAATATCCGTTATCTTCTGATAGAATTTTCGTTCCGATAAACGTATTTCTCGAATACGTTCCAATAACTGCTCAAAATACTCCTTCGTTAAAATGCTACCGCCCTTTTTGAGCCTTTCATCGTCCATGGCATAGCCTTTAATCGTATATTCTTCGATTATAGTATTTGCCCATTTACGAAATTGGACTGCTTTTTCCGAATCTACTTTATGACCAACTGCAATGATAGCCTTAAGATTATAATGTAACGTATCATAATCTTTTCCGTCATCGGCAGTTGTTCGAAATTTTCGAACAACTGAATTCTCATCTATTTCGCCATCTTCATACAGCTTATGTAAATGATAATTAATTGTGCTCTTCCCAACATCATAAAGAACACCCATCATTTTTTGACTTAACCAAACATTTTCATCAGCATAAATTGCTTCTATCCCGCCTTCACCAGTTGCAGTAATAAATGTCAAATACTCTGCCGCAGAGGATCGGATGGAAATCTTTTTTTTCTTAGCCATTAGCGAAATACCTCCTCCAGACTACCGGACAATTCTTTTTCAAGTTCCATAATTTCCGCCATAATTTCCTCTGATGGTCTCGGTGCTTCATATTTGTAAAAATATCTTGTGAATGGAATCTCATATCCCACCTTGGACTTCTTTTCATCAATCCATGCTATATGACCGTCAAACTCAAATTTCTGGATAATGTCCTGTACATTTTCAGAGAATCCATTTAAGTAATCTCTGAAGTTCTCTTCGATATGGTCAGGATCATCCATAAGTTTTTCAAATGTATACTTACTTGTATTATAAAAATCAAAACCCGAAGCCTTGCGAAGAAGCACATCCTTCATCGGAAGATTCTTAACCTCTTCATATTTCTTTAATACTGCATCCTTTGTATCAAACAGGATACAATCAAATCTTCGTATAACGGTTAGCGGTAAAATTACATCCCCATATTCATGCGGTTTATATGGTCCTGTAAGTTTATCTGCAATTGCCCAAATAAGGCCTGCCTTTTGATCTATCTTTGCACTTCTTATTGCCATTAATATTTGCCTCCAATTTATTCTAAAATAGCCATTTTTATGGCTTTTATCATTTTACTGTTTATCTTGTCCCATTTTACGGACTCTTCTCGGATCCTCGGGTTTTTTTGCATCTTTAGGCACGAGCCAAGTATTGGCAGCAAAAACTGCTCCCTCAACTCTGCCTTCTCTACATAATGTCGTAACTCGACGACGTGAAACATTCCAAATTTTTGCAATTTCCGATGTAGATATATACTCCATAACAAATCCTCCATAAAAGTCGAAAAATTGACTATTTTATTATATTCCTTTCGAGGAATAGTTTCAATAGAAACCATAGTTTCTCATCAATAACAAACCCGCCCCAGAGTGTCAATCTACAGAATTACTTTTCCTGATTTTGACACCCTAGGACGGGTTCGTTTTGTAGTAGCCAAAGCCACTTAAGGTTAAGTGTCCTTCATATTCATTTTTTAATTCGTATCGTAACAATTTTAAAAGTTGTAAACTAGTTGTAAATTCATTTCTTTCTTCCGTCAAATGCTTGAAAATAAAGGATTTCTAGCCATTGGTTAATACCATGCCGTGGCAGACGAATAAAATTTTTATCATGCTATTGTTTCCCTTCTGAGGAATAACTTTCATCATCAGCTTCGGTTTCATGGTTTCATAGTCTGTCAGCTCCCCGATGTTAAACTGGGGCGTATGATCCACGATCTTCATAAGCTGTGCTTCCACCTCCTCCAAAATGTCCTCATAGGGACGGCTCGCTTCATAGGCCTGAGAAAGGCACCGGTCATGTTGAGGTTGGCCTCGACCGGGGAGTCCCCGCTGCGGAAAGAAATCCCACGGTAGGATTCTCCCTGGAGTTTCTCCACATCCCGATCCCGATCCTCACATCGGCAAGCTCCGGCGGCAGGTCTTCTGTAAACCGGGCCTGCAGATCCTCTTTCATCTGTTCCAGAAACTGCTCATAATTCATCTGACGTCCTCCTTTGCGTGAAATAAAAAAACCCGATCAGTTTATTCCAATAAAAGGAACATACTAATCGGTCTATGTAATGTAATAAACATTAAACACCTTCGAGCATCCTTGTAGCTTCCACAAGATAGCCATAAGCTTCAATATTTCTCTTCCGGATATAAGCGAGACGCTTATATTGGTCGCCAGTGAGACGTTCTTTCGCATATCCTGCTGCATCCGCAATCTTCGGATAATCCGTCTGTGTCAAAGCACTGGCGGCAAGACACATCACTGAACATGCTTTCTCAGCAGCGATTTCCGGTGTGAATTTCTTCACAAGAATATGATCCGTCAGGGAGCGGATACCCTTCAGATATTCCACATAGTCCTCTTTATCATATTCGCCACGGCTTATAATGCTGATGCAGGCCCGGATGGTGTCTCTCAGAACTATCTCTTTTTCCAATTTCAATCCCCGGAAAGCCAGTTCTTCTATAACGGCTCTGTCGTAGGTCGCACGAAACTGCTTCTGATCCTGCATCCGCTCTGCCAAGGTGGCTACATCAAACATTTGCTTGGCAATCTCCAGTTCTTTTCCCGCCCCCAGCAGGACGCCTGTGGTATGTGGGGCGAAAGCAGTCAGCTTATCTCCTAGAATGCATTCCATCGTTGGCATGGTTACCACAAGATCTTCCGGAGCTGTGACAAGCAGATCATTACGAATGGGCTTTGTCACAACTTGGTCATACGGAGATTCCATAAAAACAATATCCAGAAATATGTAAAACTCTCTCTGTCGAACGGGGGAATAGTAGATAAATTTGAAGTGGCGTTTTTCTATATTGTTCCGTCCCTTACGGATATCCTCTTTCTTTCGCAGGAAGGGAAAGATGGTTCCCGCCTGCTCAATGTAGCTCTCCACATCAGTCCCCGGATCCACAATGATGTCAATATCCGTAGATAGCCTGATTGGATGATCCAACAGGAGCATCAGGCTTGTGCCGCCCTTAAAGGTAAACTTCATCCCTACCTTAACGAGCGCCTCAAGAAGTCCAAATGCATAAAGTACCCTCTCCAACAGGCCCGGATCTGTCTTGTACCTCGCCTGCAATTCACGAATATAGTCAAGATCATAGATTTTCTTATCAATCATGTCCATTCCTCCGATCTCAGCTCTATATTTGTCTCATCCTCAATAAATTTTCGGATGTCAGATTTTAGATGACGCCTTCCGGCATAGCGAAAAAATGCCAATTCATTGATCGCATATTTGCCAAATGCATCTTCGTATATTTGTCGATACTCAGCTCGCTCGATCAGCTGGCCTGTCAACTTCCGGCTGAATATGTCCACCAGCAGCTTTTCAAGCGAAGCCTGTTTGCTTCCCGGCTGTGGTGCTGGAGCTCCGGATATCAATTTCTGGACAATAATCATATCATCCGCACGATACCGGTAATACTCCTCCATACCAGGATCCAGCAGAACCCGAGGATACTTTTCCAGCAGCATATCAAAGACTGTTGTCTCCAGCCCACTTTCCACTTCAATAAAGTAAGCGTTATGTGCCAGCTGATGGTTCACGAACTCATTCCACTGATAAAGCTCCCATGTCTGATATGTGATCAGCGGATACTCTTTATCAATCAAACTGACCAACTCATCCATCAGGGAAGACGTCTTGAAATGATAAGGCGATTTCACTGAAGTTTTTGAATAATGTCCGCGTCCAACCTTCATGATCTGCCCGTCGTCCTGAAGATCCTGCAGCATGCGGTATGCCTTCCGGTCCGAATAAGCTGTCTGGGATTCTTTTACCATCCCAACAAAATCCTTTGTGGTAAACGACGGGTTTTCTTTCAAGAAGATTGTGATTTGATTTTGTTCGTTCATCCCTGCCACCTCCTTCAGCATATTGCAGTTTTGTCACTTTTCTAAAAAAATGACGTAACTGCATCTATACTATACAGCATGACGCTGCCGGTATCAAGTACAATTTTGTCACTTTTTATAATTTTTGACAAAACTGCACAGCAAGTAAGTGACGCCTGATGCACGGGGATGTCTGTTTTAAAGCAAAAAAGGCGTCTACCTCTCATTCGCACTGAATTCATCGGTAAGCGACTGCCTTCACTAAGATATATTCTGTTGTTTGTCGCATCGAAAAGTTCTTTTCCTAATGTTGGTAAAAGTCCTGCCCGGTGGTCTGAACCCCGCATAAATACAGGGTTTTTGACCATTTAGTCAAATGTTGCCCCAGCAGACAAAAAGCACTCTTATCATTGTTTTTTACTCATCAAAACCGCCCACAAATGCGGTGTTTTCGTCAATATTCTCAAGCATTTCGTAAAATCGGTCAAAATCCGAATCTCGGCATATCATGGCAGATTATTGCAAAGTGTAGCGACCAAATCGTAGTCAGTTTCGTAGTTACTACCGCAAAACAGACTACTGAGACTGCCAATCAGATACTGTAATCTGCATAGTTTGACATCATACTCGAAGCAGAAACAATAAATCCTCTTGCTCTATTATCGAATTCATATTGTCCGATATTTTCGCAATACTGTCTGCCTGTATATTTGTTCACGAATATCGCTTTATACACTCTTCCTCCATTTTCGATCAAACAGCTACTAAACAGCAGAATTTCACCATATAACCTTTTCTATTACTTATACAGAAAACTTATATTTCCCTTTTCCCATTCCTTCTACCGGAACAATGATTTTCAGTTCATCCTCCATCCTTTTCAAATAGGACGTTGCTGTCACTTCCGAACATCCCAGAATTTCGACTACTCGAGAATTCCCAAAAACCTCTGTCCCGATTTCCTCATATAACTTCAATACGTTTTGTTTTATTTTATTTGTATACCTCGAATCCAAGATTTTCTGCTTGAAATCTTTGGTTTCAGTCTCAATCCAAACTTTTTTCTTTGGCTTTAAACATATCCCTGATTTCAGGATTCTCCGTGTCTCGCTCGTTAAAAAAAGTTCTCTCATTCAGATCACTTATGCGTATAGGCGGTAACGGCTTGTTATAATTCACAATGTTTATCTGTTTTTCAGACACATATATTTGGATTGGCTTACCATTTTCATAGTTGTTATGAACAATGGCATTTGCAAGCAATTCTTCCAGTGCAATAAACGTGAAGTTCTCGATTTTACGATTATCTGAGTTGCCATCATCACGTATAACCAATTCATTTAAGTAATTGTTATTGATGTACTCCAACGCAGCATAATACTGTTTCCAAACTGCACCTTTAAATACTTTGGATTCCATCTTTCTTTTTGTGCCAAACATATCAACAATTAGTTCCGTATATGCATATGGAATACGATCTTCCGGATGCCCGGAAAACATGAGTACAGCATAATTTTTAACCCGTCTTTCAGTTGGATCATTTTTATCAATCAAATCCAAGGCCTTAGCCAGCTCTTTCTTTCCCATTCCATCACTGATTTGTCTTGAGCTTGTAATAGAAAAGTATTCTCTTAATAAGTCAATATTTAAATCATCAATTGAAGCACCGGAACTTACAATCGAACTAAAATGAAAATTGGAAAACTTACGCAGCAGATCATACTCTTCATCTACTCTTGCAAGACGTGTTTCCGCTTCAATTATTTCTTATTTTCATAACTCCCCCACAAATGAGCCTGAATCAATCATTTACCATATTTCCGTAAAACGTAAGGTAGTTTCCTTCATGCTGCTTGCTTTCATACATTGCTTTGTCAGCATTCTGATAAAGTGTGGCAAAGGGTTCCCTGTTCTCTTTTGAACAAAGTACCGCTCCGACGCTTATCCTGAGTTTCCAGTCTGACATTTCCTCAAAGGAAATCTTATCTATATTTGCAAACAGTCTGTTAACCACCAGCCGTCCGACGTCTTCATTTTCAACGCCTGACGTAAATGCCACGAATTCGTCACCGCCCAGTCTGAATACAATGTCGGTATCTCTAAAAGAATCTTTCAGACAATGTGCCAGAGCGATGATGACCTTGTCACCCATATCATGACCGTAGGTATCATTAACATATTTAAAATGATCTGCATCAAAAAGAAGCAGCATTCCCGTTTTACCTTTTTCGAGAAGTGAATATATCCTGCTCTCTCCTCCGCTTCTGTTTAAGATATGTGTTAATGCATCTGTCTCTGCAAGATTCTTGAATAGTTCCTGCCTCTTTTTATCCTCATCTATGGACTGGATCGCCCAAAGAAGCTTTCTGATGGAACCGTCCGTTTCCCGTTCCACCACAATAAAGTGCATGCGGTTCCACTCACCGTTCCTGTCAAGGTATTCATGAGAAATTGTTTTCAGATCTCCGATACGATCGGGGAGGGTATCAAAATCCATAAACTGCACCAGCATACTTCTGGAAGATTCTGCGGCCAGATGCTCTGCCATTTCTTCAAGCTTATCATTGGTAAATTTATTACCGCTGTTAAATACATCCTTATAAACAAGGCTTTCCCTTATGGGTTTAACTTTGCCGTTTCTGATATCAATGAGCTCCATATTGGCATAAATATCGGAAATTGCCCGGATCTCACTATGCAGTTCTCCTGCTTCCTTGTGCTTACTCATATAAATGCTGAATACTGCAAAGAACACCATAAATATAGCCACAAGTATCACTCCTGAAATCAGGTAAATATATTGTATATGACCAAGGATCTCCTTTTCACTGAGGATGAGGACCGAGTACCAGTCATTATTTACCTGCTGGCAGAAAACCAGCTCTCTTCCATTTTTCGAATTTATTGAAGACACACCGTTCTTTATTTCAAATATAGTAGATACAAGCTCCTTTTCATACTCGTTACCGAGTATGAGATATTCTTTGCCGATCTCATCGTGATCAGAATGAGCTACGACCATACCGCTTTTATCGATCAGCATAGCGGCATCTACTCTTTGAGACTGAAGCATACTGTCTTCCAGCTTCTGAACACTGTCAAGGAAAATGTCCATGGAAATTACGCTTTCACCGTCACTCAGGAGCTTACTTACAGACATCATAAGTTCAAAGGTTTGAAGATTAAAGTAAGGCTTTACAAAAGCAACCTCTCCGTTTGCATTTTTTGCTTCAATATACCAGGGTCTTTCTGTAGCCACGTAATCATCTGGTTCTATCCAGCCGGATCCATCCAGATACTCTCCTCTGCAGTAGCCGTATATTCCTGTATAATTACTGTCTATCAGTCTGGAATAAACAGCTGTCTCGCTAATGAGAAAATCCTTAATCTCCCTATTGGTGCAGCCTTCCTCCATCATTCCCTCTATCTTTTGTGCTGTGAAATTAACGGCATCTCTCGGAGTATTCAGATAGTAGGAGACTTCATAGGACATCTGTATGGCACTGTTATTCCACATGCCTATCAGATTGTCTTTTGATACATGATACAGAGTATACAGGATGCACAGGATGATCACTACAACCAGGGATATACCTAAGCCAAGAGTGATCAGCGGTCTCTTTTCATTTTTTTGAAGTGTTTCCATGTTTTTTCCTCATTAGGTCAGCATTCTGAGATTCCATATAACTAAAGGGACGATCGCTAAAGCTTGTTGTAGAAAAACTATACAGACATAACCACACAATACCTTATGTCTAATTTCGACTCAGGCATGTTTTCTTATAAGGTATCAGGAAATTTTTGCTATTCAGGTGATAAAAATCCCATAGCCGGTTATTAGATTTACCTTGCAAAATAACAAACAGGCGGCTCCCTCAGGGAGTCGCCTGTACATCATCAAGATGAGTCTCCGCATATTCTTCGAAGGCAGCCTGCCAAAGCTTGTAAGCAGCGTTTGTCTGGTGAATACCCTTGTCACTGCAATACTGCTTTGCGAGACAACCGTCACTGTCATAGAGCCTTGATGCTACATCCAGATATCCCCAGCCGTTTTCTGCTGCCAATGCTTCCATCTTTGCATTAAATGCACGGATAGTGTCATTGTTAAATTCCTCTTTAGCATAAGCATATATAGGTGTTGTACTTACAATAGTGATCTTTATACCGGGTATCTCCTGCTGTATCTTTGCAATATACTGAAGATACTTTGCCACAGTGTTGTCTACACCTCCCCAAAGGTCATTCAGTCCAAAGAAAGTATAAATGTGTTTTGCTCCCATAAGCTTTAGGGAATCCCAGGCATACATCTGCTGTCCCTGATATATGGGATGTTTGGATTTGCCGGAAATCGCCATAAAGGCGTTATGAACCGAGTAACTTACTCTGGTGAGAAACTTGAGATTCCGGAATATGGGTAATGCAGTATTTCTTAAAGCATAACGGGAAAAGTCCTCTGCTACCGAATCTCCTATAACAACAGAATCCTTATAAAATTCTCCTATTTTCTGAGCGTGAAGAGCTTCTTTCTGAAGACGTTCCTGTTCCTGAAGCCATGCTCTGTTCTGCTGCTCCAAAAGCAGCTCTTCTTCTGTTTTTGTATCTTCGTCTGTTCCTGTCGGACCATTACCTGTTTGCGGTATAACAGTAGATCCCGGGTTTTCGGAAACTGTATTCTGTAATATATCGTTAGCAGCAGGAACTGTCGGATATGTTCCCAGAGTCAATTCATATCCCGTATAAGTATCTGCATATGAAGAAAATATCGGTGTAAAGGATAATGCGGTAACTAACAATGCTGTAATGATGTTTATTTTTTTCATAACTCTCTCCCACAAATTTTACGGATATACTCCCAGTCCGGACAGCGGGTATAGTTTTTGTTTGTTAATTCATATTCCCGGTTCCAGGGACGGTCGAAAACCATGATCTTAAGGTCCGGCAAATGATCAAAAAATCTGAAGGCCATCGGAGAATCTTCTACTGCCAGATCGAATTTCATTTTGTAGTAATCTTCCAGTTCCAGATTGAAATCACTTTTCCTGATAAAAGAGTCTCTTCCGTATTTGTTAAGGGTAAAGAGTTTTGCCCGGTCAAGACCGTGAATATCCAGCCATTTTCGGGAGTTCTCATAGGAACTTGCAGGACGACCGGTTATGATGGTAACCTCATGCCCCTGATCCATCCACTCATTAAGAACCTTTGACGCTCCCGGTGTTTCTTCATAGGATAAAAGAATTTCCGGAAGATGCCCCTCAATCATCATTTTTTCGTATTCTTCATCCGTAAGATCAAAGGAAGTCTTAAGGTTAAAGAATCGTACTTCCTCATAGGGGACCTTCTTCCCGAAAAGTCTTTCCGCTATTACGGTAAATGCTCTGGCAGTCTCACAGAGACAATCATCAAAATCCACATATATTTTCATAACTATTTTTCCCTCTATAGGCGCATGTTATGCGCCGCTTATTTCCGACATACAGATGTAATCTAATCGGCTCATCTGTAAACACCTGCTTTTCGTGGTTTTTATCCGACATACAGATGCAGATCTAATCGGCTGTCTAAACAATTATACTGGAATCATAGTTTAGATACAGTCGTTTGTATAGGTATACAACTATACTTTGTATATAGCATTAAAAGCTTCATCAATGTTAAACATATCCTGAAATTTCAAATGAAGCAGTCAGCAGTTTTAAATCACCATCTCTTCCAGCTTCTTCCTATCGATCTTTCCGTTTGCATTGTGAGGGAGTTCCTCTAAGTGAAGCATCCGGTTCGGCAGCATATATTTAGGTATTTTTGATTCCAGGGCGCGGAGCATATCACGTTTCGAAATCTCTTTTCCGGAGTACACCAGAACTATCATCTTTCGTCCCAGGTCATAGACGCAGGCACAGGTTTCGACGCCCTGCACTGCTCCGGCTGCAGTTTCTATTTCACCAAGCTCGATCCTGTAGCCTAGATGTTTGATCTGAAAATCCTTCCGGCTAAGGTATTCCAGCTCTCCACGGGAGTTATAGCGGACTATGTCGCCTGTGCTGTAGATGATCTCCGGCCAGCTTTTCTGAAGGGGGTTCTGAACAAACCTTTCCGCTGTTTTCTCAGGGCTGTTCATATAGCCAAGTGCCAGTGTGCATCCTCTGGCACAAAGTTCCCCCTGCCGGCTTTCGGTTCCGTCTTCAGCCGGTTCCACTAAGCCTCCTTTCTCGTCAAGCACCAGAATATCCGCATAGCTTACCGGAAAACCGATGGGGAGAGATTCGTCAGCATTGAACTCACGGTCCAGATTATAGTAGGTGCACACATAGGTTTCAGTAGGGCCGTACATATTGGCATAAAGTGCATCTGGCAAATGCTTCCGCCAGTAGTTCAGCTGCTTTACCGGCATGACTTCGCCGGCAAAAAAGATATATTTCAGATACTTTGGGATCTCTGCCTTAAAGGCGTCAAGATTTGCTGCCATACAGAGTGCAAAAGGTACCCAGAAAATGGCTGTCACCTTATATTCATTCAGGAACTGAACAAGCTTCACCGGGAAAGCAAAGTATTCCGACGGCACGATAACCATGCTGCAGCCGAATTTCAATACACTGTAGATGTCATGGTCTGACACATCAAAATAGAAAGGTACCTGGTTGCCAAGCACATCTTCAGATGTAAAGTGATATTCCCTTTCTAGCCATTCCATGTTGTTTATCATGACTCTGTGAGGGACTACAACTCCCTTTGGGACGCCTGTGGATCCGCTGGTGAAAAGTACGTAAAGAGGGTCAGAATCCACACTTCTGTTTCTGACAGAGTTCAGGACGGAAGCATTAACCTGATACTGTACAGCCTCCTCATAGACAGCAATTTCAGTGTCGCCATCAAGTCCGGCCATAAGCTCCGTTACCTTTTCACGATCTGCTTCCCGGGTCAGGACAACTGCGGGGTTAAGCACCGAAAAAATGGTACGTATCCTTTCCTCAGGCATGGTCACATCTATGGGACAGTAAAAGCCCCCGGCATAGACTGTCCCCAAAAATCCAAGAATCATATCCACTGATTTTTCCATGAATACGGCAACAGGTTTTCCTTTTACAGATTTACGGGCGAGAAAGCTACCAAGCCTCCTCGCCCTGTCACCTAAATCTCCAAAGGTTATGTTGCCGTTTTTATCCATGTAAGCAGTTTTACCCGGAAATGTCTTTTCAGAGGCTTCCAGATACTCCAGTACATTTTTGATCATTTTTTCCTCCGGATCACTGTTTGTAAATGTATTCGATTTCTTCTACGGAACCTGCCGCATCTGTGTAGAAGGTGAGCTCGGAATGACCTTTATCATATCGGTAAATTCCGTACTTTCCGTCGCTTGTGCCGTAGATTCTGGTTACGTCAGAGGCTTTTGAGCCGACACTTATACCCTCCGGGGTTGCTACATTTGCCCCGGTGATGACAAGGGCTGAAATGCATTCCTTTCCGTCTTTTGGAAAAGTGGAAACTTCAAAATCCTTGTAGGTATAAACCTTGTCCTTTCCCTGATATGCACAGCTGTCCGTCTCGAAAACCGCCTTCGTGGTCTGCCCGAGAGCTGCAATAACAGTTGCTGCCTCGTCTCCCATTTTTATCTCTGTGAGACCACTCTTAAAGGTATAGGATTCCTCCTTCTGAGTCTGATTTGCAAAAGGTAAATTGAAGGCCAATGCTGTCACCGGTGCCATGGTCATAGTTAATGCAGTTAAAAGTGAAGCTGTTAATATCTTTGCTTTCTTCATAGTCCTTTCCTTTCAGTTTATTAGTGACAGTTCAGTCGGTGGACCAGGGGGACGGGGTTGGTGATCCACTGACTGAACTGTTACGTTTATTACTTTGATTTTCCTGTTTTTGAAGCCAGGTGATATCTTAAAAAAGCGCTTGGGCTTATTCTACCATAGTTATATCGGCAGGAAACTATCATGGTATTAGCTTGAAAATTGGTTGGTAAAGTGGATTTTTGCGTGCATTAAGTATCATTTCCTGCGAACTTTGAAAGATATCCTTTTTCAGTAAATTCTTTAGTCTGAGCAGCTTTATCATCTTCGTAACGCTTCTCTTTTTCGCTCCAGAGTAGTGCCAGTTCAGGATCGTCTCTGTGGTCCTGAAGACCTGCCTCCAGAAGCATTGGCCCAAGATAAGAGGAAACCTTTTCGGCACCGTAAACATTCATATGGAGACCGCCGTCATAGGTGTCGGTATCGAAATCAATGCCAATCTTTTCGATATCTTCCAGTGCGTTAATGTAGGGGATACCGTAGGTTCCGGCATAGTCTTCAATCTGCAGGTTCCACTCCTCATGCCAGACGGGATAAAGTGAAGGAGCTTTAAAAAACATCAGCTTAATGCCTTTTTCATCACAGAGCTCACGGATCTTATCGAGGTATTCATAGCCCTTTGCTTCAAATTCCGGATTACGGACACGGCGCTCCTCAGGGAATTCTCCTGCAGGTCTCACATCGGCTCTCAGATAGTAACCGTTGTGTGTAGCGGGCTCACCGTGAAGGTAGTACTTCAGGTCATCCTCTGAAAGGTCACTCCACCTGGAATGGAACCTGAGAAGCGGGAAAACATATTCTATAAGGTGTTCCTCCGGCATCATGGTATTTTGTATCGCCATAAGCTTTGCACCGGACCATCGCATACCGTCCAGGGTCATCCTGTTGTAGGTTTCACTCACCTGCTCGATCTGCTGCATGGCAGAAACGCTGAGGAGAACTGCCTTTGGAGTCTCGTACCTGAGTGTATCTTCCAAAAGGTAATATGACTGAGGTATAAGCTGCTGTGCACTTCCGCGAATCCAGGAGGTGATACCGTATTCCTTCCAAAGTGCAACGGGGGAAATGTTTTCGTAGGCTTCACAGTCACCCAGTATCAGGAGGTCGTGGGAAGATTTGTCTTCATAGTACTCTCCTATGAAGGCACCTTCCGTAACCTGCCCCATATATTTGGGTACCAGAAGTCGTGTTAATGCTGTAAGGCTCCCAACAATGATAAGAGCTGCTGTAAAGATTCGGATATGTTTTCTGGAGTCCAAATTATAGTTCCCCCTTTATAAAAGCATGTATTGCTCTTTGATTATGATATTAAGATTTAAATTCAACATACTGCCTGGTAGCCTTTTGGAGTCCGATGTTGTTAGAATCAACGGGGCTGAAAAAAGTTCAGCCGGTTTCGGTTTGAATTAAAACTGATTGTATATAAACTGGCTGGCATCATAGCCCTGTCCGTAGATCCCGAATATCAAAACGCAAAGGAACAGTCCATAAACCAAAATGAAACGAAGCCATGCCGGACGCTTCGAAAGCCATTCTCTCATGGGAGTTTTCAGGCTGACAAAACCGGTCCGGACCATCAGAGCTACTGACAGGACAAGGATGGTGAAATCCTGTACTGTGATTCCCAGGTTAAACAGGGCTCCGCCCATCAGCTGCCTCGGATCAAATTCTGTGAACATGCTGACAAACAGCCGGAATACCGATGAAAACGGATAGTATTCAAACATTTCCAGCATACAGAAAATAAGAAAAGTTCTCACCACCAGAAAACAGCTGTAAGCATTGGACTCTGTCCAGGTATGGGTTTTACGGAATTTTTTCGACCAGGAAGAAAGCTCTTGAGAAATAAGAAGGGCGATACAGTTTGCCATGCCCCAGCATACAAAATTCCAGGAAGCTCCGTGCCAGATGCCGGTTACAAACCAGGTGACAATACTTGCTATATAGAGAGGCACTCTTCGGCCCATATTTTTCCCGAAATGCTTCCTTGCTTTTTGAGAAAGCATCCCCACAGTTTTACACATGGAAATGGGGAAGAAAATATATTCACGTAACCAGCGCATGAGTGACATGTGCCATCTTCGCCAGAACTCAGCGAGGTTTTTTGAGAAAAACGGATGATCAAAGTTTTCCGGAAGTGCGATTCCGAAAAGCTCTGCAGCACCAAGCACTATGTCGATTCCTCCGGTAAAATCCGAGTACATCCAGATGGTGTAGGAAAACATGCCTATCCAAACCCAGATTCCTCCGAAGCCTTCAGGTGCCTGTGCTATGGTGATGGCAAGTGGAGCGATACGGTCAGCCACCACAAGCTTTTTGAAATAGCCCCACAGCATTCTGAGAAGTCCGCTTCGTATTCTTCCGCCATCATAGTCATAGCCTTTGAAAAGCTGATCTTTAAGTTCGTCATATCGGCTGATGGGACCCTGAACCATTTGAGGGAAGAATGTCACAAACAGCGCATAATGTCCGAGATTCTTTTCGGGTTCTGTCTTCCCCAGATATACATCGATAAAATACCCTACAGACTGAAAAGTATAGTAGGAAATGCCAAGAGGCAGAAGCCAGTTCACATATGAGAAACTTACGCCCTGCGGTTCCAGAAGTGCATTGATGTTTTGAAGGAAAAAATTTGTGTATTTCAGTACGGCGAGAATGCCTGTATTAAGCAAAAGACCAAGGATAAATAAAGACTTTCGTTTCTTTTCTCCCTTTGGAATCCTACTCATGGAAAGTGCCAGTCCCCAGGTGGACAGGATTGTGACCAGGACAAAAACCAGTCCGCCGGGACCTCCGCAGGAATAGAAAAGAAGTCCCGCCGTAAACATTAAAACCCACTGGAATCTTTTCGGAATAAGATAATAAAGTATGACCAGAACTGCCAGAAACAGCAGAAACTGATAGGAAACCAGAAACATGTCAGATTACTCTCCCCGTGATTTTTGGATAAGTTCGTAAATCTTTTTGGCTGAGCTGAAGTTCTCCGGGAGGATATCTTCGGGGGCAATGCTTACACCCATCCTCTGGTTGATGTCCGTCACCAGCATTACCATCTCAAAGGAGGTCAGGACGCCATCCTCCACAAGGGTGTCACAGGTTTCATAGTCTATGTCTGGGTCAATATCTTTAAGGATTTCGATAAGTTCTTCCATGGTTGTTCTCCGGTTTGTAAATAATAAGTAATTTGTATAGTTGAAAAACAGAATCCTCCGGACCTTCAATTGATACCGTATTCATTTTCGAAATGAGACCGACATGGATACGATGTATCGGTATAGACGATCAAAGCGGAATTGAACAGGAAGTTCATTCTGATGGTCGATGGAATCAATATAACGGTGTCGGAGGATAGAGACTCTGGTCAAATGCAAAGCATCCTCTGTGGGCTGCTGAATATGAAAGCATCTCTGCATCTGTCAGAAGGCAGAAGGTTCCGCCTGCGGCTCTTGGTGTAGTATCAAAGTGGTACCATTGTCCGTCGCATTTTGTCAGATTCCAGAAGTGATCATTGTCGGTACAGCGGATGACTTCAATGCTTGGAAATCCTGCCCTGGTGAGAAGTGCCTGTGTTACCGCAAAGTAAGTGTAGCAGTCACCGCGGTGTCTTCGCAGTCCTTCATAGGCCTCGGTTACCCAGTCCCTGGTTGCAGAGTGTCCTCCATAAGAAAAATTACTGCGTACCCAGTAGTAGATGTTTGTGAGCTTCTGACGATCGTTCATACCGTCATAGACCAGTCCTGAAAGGACGTCGTCACACATTGCATCTACAAGCTTTTCAAGGTCGCTCTTCTGGTTTTCAGGGGGGATCACTACAGGACTTTTGAAGTGATTCTCAACGTTTGCAGCACCGGAATCATTAAAATCATAGGTGAATCCATCTATAACTGACTGACAATTCCGGTACATGTTACCGTTGACCGGATCAAGATAATACATAACGCCGTTTTCTGTGTACCAGCCGGTATCCATGTAGCCCGAAGGTCCGAAATGATACCAGTAGCCATTGATATATTCCCACTTATTCACAGGATAATATGAGTTGTAATACTGGTACCACCAGCCCTTTGAATCCTGTTGCCATTTCCCGATAGAAATTCCATGACCTATAACTCCTGCAAAGGAAGTGCTCACACTGCCAAAGGCCAATGCTCCTGTCAGAAGTATCGCTGCTGCGGTTTTCCGTTTTTTGTTTCCCCTCATGATGTAAAGTCTTCCCCTTTTCAAAATACTCTGCATGATAGATTGGTTTTTGCTTGTGGTGAATATGCACAATCATCATTAATAAAAGCTTAGCACTTTATTTTATATTGTACAAGAAATGATATGTGTCTTTATGATGATTGAGAGTTTGATA
>JAGAXP010000218.1 GCA_017940955.1 Oribacterium sp. | reverse complement strand
TGACGGAGAATCGGCTTATGAGCTGTATAAAAATCTACTTTACCGAGGTCATGATCCTATGGCTTCAAGGAAATGGATACGTGAGGTTGAAAAAGCAAGCCGCGGTGATGGAGAGACTTGGTTCTGATCAATAGCAGCCCCCAATCTCAGACCCCACAGTCAGACCCCAAAACCAGACCCCAATGTTAAACCCCAATAAAAAGGCATGATAAAAGGGTCAGACCCCAATGTCTGACCCTGAATAACTTTGGGAAACCCCACTAAACTTTGGAGATCCTGGAAAAATACAGTTTTTTATGGAATTTTTATAGAAAACAAGAAGGACAGGTCATCACATCACTGTGAAAACCTGTCCTTTGATCCTTTAAGAAACGTCAAAACCTGTATCTCAGGCTACTGTATTAACATGTGCTCCCAGATCGGGGTTAGCTGCCTGTTCAAGAAGCTTCATCATATTGTTGTTGGTTTCTTCTTCGTTGTCCAAAGCCTTTTTTAAAAGAGCAGTTCCGATATCGGAACCTACATTCCTCGTTAAGAGGCTCATAGAAGCACTTGAGATTCCTGAAATATCCACGGGAACCACCTCCTTTTTGTATATCCTGGTTCATTATACCATTAAATAAAACAAGAAAGATTGGATGAGCATGAAAATTTATAATAATTTCATACTTTCTGATCGTACTGTATAGCACTCTTTATTTTTTTTGACTCCTCAGGGCTCTTATACAGCTCTATGAGCCGGAGTCCGAGATCCAGAGCGTAGCCGAGTCCGCGGGCGGTTGTGATATTGCCGTCAGTTACGACACCGTCATGAACACAATTTGCTTCGGTAAGCTGGTCTTCGAAGCCGGGATAGCAGGTGGCATTACGTCCCCTGAGGAGTCCCAGAAGGCCGAGAACCGATGGCGCCGCACAGATGGCAGCTATAGGTTTGTTTTTTCCGGCGTGAGTAAGGAGCATATCACTGAGAGCCTTTGATGCCTTAAGGTTTTTCGTGCCTTCTCCGCCTCCCGGGAGGAAGAGGATGTCGGCGTCGTCAACATTAACCTTATCTATGGTGGTGTCTGTGATAATGTCTATGTCATGGCTTGTGTGAACCCGGTTTTCTTTATTGATTGAGACAAGGGTTACATCGAATTTTGCTCTTCTTAAGAGGTCTACAACCGCGAGGCACTCAACCTCCTCTGAACCGTCTGCGATAAATGCGAAAACTTTCATTCAAAAAGTTCCTTTCGTTTAAGGTGTAAAAATAAACCCGCCGGAATGGCGGGCGTAATTGTGTTTTCGGGAATTATTTGCTGTTGGTGGGCAGATAAGGAATGATCTGTGAAGCAACCTGAGGTATAGGCATGGTCTGGAGCCATATCTTTCCGGGACCTGTAACGATAGTGTTGAAGAGACCCTCACCGCCGAAAAGTACGTTCTTAACACCCTTTATCTGCTGGATGTCCATGGTGACGGTTCCTTCCATGGCTGCAAGATAACCTGTGTCGATGACCAGCTGCTGACCGGGTGCAAGGGTATATTCCTTAACGTGTCCGTCAAGCTCCAGGAAAGCAATGCCGTTTCCGGCTAGTCTCTGCATGATGAAGCCTTCACCACCGAAGAATCCCGCTCCGATCTTCTTCTGGAAAGCTATTGAGAGTTCAACGCCTGTGGTTGAGGCCAGGAATGCATTCTTCTGGGCAATGAGTTCTCTGCCTGAACCGATCTCAACCGGTCTGATTGCTCCGGTAAAACTTGAAGCAAAGGCAATGGTTCCGGGACCACCCTCGCATCTGTAATGTGTAAGGAACATGGACTCACCGGTGAGCATACGTCCGAACATCTTGCCAAGACCGCCGCCCTCCTGGGACATCTGCATGTTTGGTGTCATCCAGGCCATTCCTCCGGACTCGGTTATCATTTCTTCTCCGGGTTCAAGTTCACAGATAACAACGGGCATCGGCTCGCCTTCGATAGAATATCTCATAAGCATTCTCCTTTCGGTACAAATTAACTGATTAGAATGATTATACTAAAATTATTTCTCTGTGAATACAAATTTCGGAAATCTTAACCTTTTGATATAATAATTATCGTGTTGAAAATAATAAAAGTTATACGAAAACGAAGATTTATGAGGACAGACTTATATATTATCCTTGAATATGCCGATATAAAGTGTGTGTGAACATAAAGGGAGAGTGTTATGAAACTGATTGATCATAAAATACATAATTCTATAGTATCCTCCAAGGATAAAAGCCATAAGCATCCGGTGCCTGTTAAAAAGTACAGATTCCGCTTCCCGGTTGTTTTTGTGATTCTTATCATATCACTTTTATTTCTGAACGCCTGCGATACAGGGGTTCCGGAAGCGGCCACTGAGGCATGGGAAACCGAAGAAACAACTGCTGAAGCAAAACCCACAGAAGAGGTATCGGAAGAAACAGTAAAGGAAGCCGAAGAGGAAACTGAAGCTCCTGTCGGAGAATCCGTGGAAAACAGCGAACCGATAAAACCGGAACCCAAAGAAATCGTAAAGGATATGGAAAAGTTAAAGGATGAGGTGATAAATTCCATTTTAGACAAACAGAAGGAAACGGAAGCGAGAAAGACCTGGAAAACCTATGACAGTCTGGAGGAGGCTCAGGATGCATCAGGGCTTATAGTTTCAGATAAGGTAAGAAGGGGGTTAAAGCAGTATAATCATATAGAGTACAGAGCGCTTGAAGGAACTATGATAGAGCTTGTTTATACTGACAAGAACGGCAAGGAAGGTTACAGATTCCGGCAGGGCTACGGTACGGAAGATGTCAGCGGCGTAGACAAAAAGTTCGACGAAGAAAATGATTACAAAATGGGAAACATAATTGTACATACAAGGGGAAATAACGGACACATAACCGTGGCTACCTACACGGACGGAAAGCTTTCCTATGCATTCGTCGGTAAAGAATACCAGCCGCCGCTTCTTGAGCTGGTAGGAATATATGCGCTTATAGCATGATGAGATATCAAAAAGGATTTGAGGGATAGTGCAGCACTATTCCTCTTTTTATGTCAAAGGAAATGCGCGAAAAGCATCTCTGATTATTACTTTTTTGTGACACTTCTGTGATGCTCTCAGTGATAGAATCTTTGGCATTAGGGAAACGCGATTTCAAGGAAGAAAGAGTGTTTTTTCAGGGAGGAAAAAAAGAGTATTATGAGGTTCAGAGGGCGTTTTGTGTGCTTCGGCGTTTTTGTCATGATTTTTGCATCGCTTGCGGTTATATTCAGCGATCTTGAGATAAAAAAGAGAGTTATAGATAAGCAGCAGTTTATCATGGCTGCAAATGAAGCCGGATTTGAGGTTACTGATGATACACATCTCTTTGAGGGTGTCAGGGGACTTGATATCGCCCTTAATGCCAGCAACAGTGATAAATCTCTCACCTATCAGTTTTATGTGTTTGATAACCGGGACATAGCGGAGGATGAGTTCGATATTTTCAGAAAAACCCTGGACAACACTTTTGTGACTAAGGATTATTCCAGTCATGTGGGACAGAATTATCTTGTTTTCAAAATGGAAGGTGCCAAGGATTATTTTCATCTTTGTAAAGTTGACAATACTCTCTTCTATGCAAAATCTCCCAATGAAGACAGGCTTAAGGTCAGGGATTTTGCCAAAGAGGTTGGATATAATTGATACGTGAATTAAACAGCGAAGGGCTCTGTGGTGTGTCACAGAGCCTTTTTTCTGTTCGTGATGCAGACGTTATATGCGTAACAGTTCAGCCTGTCAGCATCAGCTTATCTGCCACCTTACATGGCTGCCCTCTTCGTCCTTTGTGACTATAAGCTGGTCTTCTATTTCCTGTTTTAATTCCGTCACATGAGAGATGATACCGATCAGCTTGGAACCGCTGGCCATTCGCTGGAGTACTCTGATGGCCTGGTCTCTTGAGTGGTCATCAAGGGAGCCGAAACCCTCGTCGATAAACATTACATCCAGATTTATGGCAGCGGAGTTTTCCTGTATCTGGTCAGCCATTCCGAGAGCAAGGGACAGGGCTGCCATAAAGGATTCACCGCCGGAAAGAGTCCGGACCTCACGGACTTTGCCGGTGACGGTGGAATAAACCATGAGATCAAGTCCCCGGTTTTTGCCCTCTCCTGCCTGGTCATCCTCCACCATACGGAGTTCAAACTGTCCTGCCGACATATCGCTGAATCTTAAGTTTGCGGCATATAGTATCCTCTCCAGATAATATCTCTGTACGAAGGTTTCGATGTCCATGCGGGCACCGGTCACCTTTCCGGCAAGACGGTTGTATAGTCCGTCTATACGGTTAAAATCAGTGACAACTTCGACACGCTCGGACATCTTCGGGTTCAGGGAATCGAAGGCCCGCTTATTGACATTCAGCTCATCATTCAGGGCATTCAGTATATCCTGTTCGCGCTTCCACTTTTCTTCGGCCTCCTTTACTTCCTGTGCTAATGTCTCCAGCGCGGGTTTCCGCTTATCACCAATGGCTGCCTTTGCCGTATGTATGGCTGCCTCAGCTGCGGTTTTTTTATGGGTGTAGTCATCAATGGACTTCTGAAGCTTTGCGGCTTCTGCCTGAGGATGATTTTCGGTAATGCTTTGCCACTCTTCTTCGGACATGAAATGGTCCTTTAGCATGGCTTCATAGTTTTTCTTTCGCTCCGAAAGCTCCTCCTTGAGCGAAGGAAGCTCGGCCGTATATCTTGTGATGAGGGCTGCCGAACCTTCCTTTGCGGCTTTTGCTGTCTGAGAGTCACTGCGGGCATCACTTAAAGCTTTATCGGCAGCAGCTTTTTTCTGTTTTGCCTGATCAAGTGCAGCCTTTGCGGCATTTTCGGATTCAAAATCCTTCTGGGCAAGGAGACTCTCTAAGGCTTGTCTTCGTTCCGCAAGAGTGATCCTTTGTTCTGAAAGCTGATTCATAGCAAGCTCCGCCTGCTTTTTTAGTCCGGGTTTCTTTTCTTCTATTTCCGAAATCAGAGCCTTGATTTTTTTGAGTGCAAGGTCCTTTTTCTTCAGAACTTCGCCTTCCCCGATGAAGGATTTTCTCCACTCATTAAGTCTTGCCATGGCAGCTTTTATATCCGTATCTTCAGGCAGCTCAGGAAGAAGTGCTTTGATTTTTGTCAGAAGCTTTTGGAGATCCTCCTCTGAGCGGGCCTTCTTTTCGGACAGAAGTTCATTTGCGGTTTTTGCCAGGGAGGCAGCCTTTTCAGAGGCGTTTCTTAAAGTGTCATTTTCCTTTGACAGTTCATCGATAAGTTCCCGGGTCAGCTCCTTATGTTCATCCGAAAGAAGGCATGGGGATGGGTGATCAAGGGAGCCGCAAACGGGGCATGGAAGCCCGGGCTTCAGCTTTTCCTTTGCAAGAAAGCCCGCCTGGGCATCCAGAAAGCTGTTCTGCTTTGTTATGTAGTCAGCATTATGGAGGTTAAACTTTTCTTTTATGCTAATGTAGTCTTCCTGAGCTTTTGCAAGGAGCTTAGACTGCTCTTTTACAGCATTACAGGATTTTTTTGCAGCCTCGTATTCTGTGTCCAGGGCTGATAGTTCGCTGCTTTTTGCCTGCCAGTGGGCGAGCCTCTCCGGGGTATCGGAAAGTTCTTCCTCCTGTTTTCTGCATTCTGTTTCATTTTTCTCGCAGGACTGAAAAGCTTCCTCGGCTTTTCGGGCTTCTTTTTCAAATTCTGTGAGGTTTTCTTCTGATTTTCTGACTTCTGCTTCGACTGTTTTTATCCTGCCAAACAGTTCAAGAGATTTGTTTACTCTGTCATGTATCTTCGCGTAGCTTTCTGTTTCTGCGGCAGCCGCCTTCTGCATATCTGCTTCTTTTTGGGCGGCGTCAGCTTCGGCTTTGGAAAGGGAAGGCAGTTTGTCCTCCTGCTCTTTAAGCTTCTTTTCGGTCTCAGACACAAGACTCTGTTCATCACTATATCTAAGGAAGCTGCCCTTTATTTCATAGGACTTTTTGATATCGGAAATAAGCTTTTGAGAGCTTTCGATCTGCTCTTTTGCTGCTTCACATTCTCTTAGAGAATGTTCCGCTTCCTCGAGCTGCTTAAAGGATATGGCGATGGTCTGCCCTTCTGTAAGAGACTTCATTTTTTTATCCCGGTCAGAGGTGAGAAGGTCATAGATTTGCTGCTCGGATTTCTGCTTATCTGATATCACTGTCAAAAGCTCCGAAAGGATATGAAGAAACTGCTCCATGTTGGCAATATTCATTCGATCGGATCTAAGGATGCTTTGCTGCAAGTCTGACAGTTCTTTTGCATTATCAAAATATTCCGGAATCTTTACATGACCTGCTTCTGTCTGGCAGGCGGTTCTGATCCTCGATATAGTTTCCAGTTTATCTTTTCTGCGGCTTAAAAGCTCATCCACAAGCTTCTGGTATAGTGCCGTTCCGAAAAGCTTTCTGAAAATGGTTTTTTTATCATCTGACTTTGCTCTCAAAAGCTCCATGAACTCGCCCTGGGCGATCATGGCTACCTGCATAAACTGGCTTTTGGTGAGACCGACAATCTCCCGGAGCTTTTCGTCAGCTTCTTTCTGCGGATATTCCGAGCCATCCGGCATGATAAGGGACAGGGATTCACTTATGATCTGATCCTTTGCACCCTTACGTTTTGCGGGTCGAAGGTGCCTGGGGACGCGGCGCACGGTGTAGGTTTGTTCCTCTCCGCCTTCAAGTTCGGAAAATTCAAGCTCCACGAAGGGCTCCACATCGTAATCCACGTACTGGCTTTGAAGCTCTATTCCATCCTTTTTGTTGTTTCCGGAGCTGGCTTCGCCGTAAAGCGCAAAAACCATGGCATCGAAAATAGTTGTTTTTCCGGCACCTGTATCTCCGGTCACCAGAAAAAGGTTCTGCCTTGTGTTTGTAAAATCTATATTGGTTTTCTTTCCGTAGGACCCGAAGGCCTGAAGGGTTAAATTTATCGGTTTCAAAATGCTCTCTCCTGTATAGAATTGATCACATCTTTCAAAAGTGCCTGTTCTTCTTCGTCCAGATCTTTCAGAAATGAATTGCAAAGCTCAAAGGGATCCAGGGTCCGTTCAGGCTCAAAACGGTTTTTGTAGTCTGCTTTTCTCAGGGTCTCCCGGCGTATTTCCAGAAGATTCGGAAAAGCATTACGAAGCCTGTCCTGAATATCAAAAACATCCAGATCGACTTTGTCCTCAAGGATTACAGTTACATAATCGTCAGAGCTTCGGGTCAGAACCTCGGACAGAGCGCCTCTTATGACGCGAACCTGTCTTAAAGGTTCCAGAGGCAGAATCTCTGTGCCAATGTCTCCTTTCTGCCCAAGGGTGACCCTGATGATTCCCTTCTCCTGTCCGGCTTCTGAAACTGAGCAGGCAAGAGGCGTCCCGCAGTAGCGGTAAAATTCACTGCCAACCTTCATGGGTTTATGGATATGACCAAGTGCTGCATAGTCAAAGGATTCCAGAAGGTCAGCATTAACCTGATCAATGTTTCCGACGGTATGTATCTCGGAATCCATTCGCTCGATCTCCTCCGGGGATTTCCCCTTGGGAAGGTAGAACTGATGGCTTACGAAGATGTTCCGTTCTTCGGCATTAATCTGCTCCCGTTCCAGGAGTTTGTGCAGGGATTCGTCATATGACAGATTCAGCCCGTTTTTGTCAGTGCCGACAATGGCCTTTATCATGGAAGGCTTCACAAAGGGAAGAAGGTAAAAGTTGACGGGACCAAAGGAATCTTCGAGAGTGACCTTTTCGATGTGCTCCTCCGGAGCTACCGGCGGAGTTCCTATCATATGTATCTTCTGCCGTTTCAGAATATTTCTGAAGATGTTTACCCGCGGTGCGCTGTCGTGATTTCCGCTTATAAGCATTATTTCCGCATCCGGAGCGGCTTCTGTAAGCTTCCTGATGAAATCGTCAAACAGCTCCACAGCCTCTATGGGCGGAATGGCTTTGTCATAGATGTCTCCCGCTATCAGGATGGCATCCGGCTTATATTCCTTTGCGTAGTTGATGATTTTTTCGAGAATGTATTTTTGATCTTCAAGCAGATCGTGATTTATGAGTTTGAGACCCAAATGTAGGTCTGATAAATGAAAAAAAGTCATGTTGTGCCTCCGTATTACTTCATAGTATATCATGGATCGGAAGACGAAAAAACGGAGGTTCGATAAACGAACCTCCGTGATGTGATCGTCGGAGTGACAGGATTCGAACTTGCGACCTCTTGGTCCCTAACCAAGCGCTCTAACCAAACTGAGCTACACCCCGATATCAATATAAATTTGTACAAGTCGGGGTGACAGGATTCGAACCTGCGACCCCCTGGTCCCAAACCAGGTGCTCTAGCCAAACTGAGCCACACCCCGTTTTTTTCAAAATCAATATTTGAAAAAGCTTGTACATTATAACCCTGTAAATCTCATGTTGTCAAGAGGTAATTTTGCATATTGTCAAGAAGTTAGGGATCCTGAAGTTAGGGATACGGGCAACGCCCTGAGCGTTATCATCATTTGCACCCATGGCACCATCGGGCTTTTTGTCGCCTTTATCCGGTCTGCCGAATCCCTTTCCTCCCTGGTCCGGTCCGCCATGACCACCGTCCGGACTCATTCCGCCATGACCGCCGTCAGGACCCATTCCGGCCTGATGTCCTGAACTTGAAGAGGAATCATAGGGAAAGGTAGTATCTGAAAGGAAGTTGTTCAAGGAAGAAAGATTGAAAACTTCCATTTCTTTTCAGGAAGCCCGTAAAGCTCACTTGTTGCATTCCTTCACTGTATCAATAAAGGCCTGTACCTGAGGCAGTTTGAAATACTCCGGGCGATATAAAAGATGTGTGCGTCTCATAAAAGCTTCTCCTGAACGAAATACCAGTGGCTCGACGCTTCCTTTAAAATCAGACAGACATATTTCGGGAAGTATAGACCAACCGATATTTCGATTTATCATCTGCTTGATGGAATCAACATCATTTATCTGCAGGCTTGTATGTTTACGGATACTGTTCTCAATCATCCATCTGCTGACATCAGCTTCAAATCCAACATCTGAAGTACGGTCTATATAAGGGATTTTATTCAGATCCCTCGATTTCATTTTTTCGTTCATGACAAGACAGACCTTCTCTTCAAACAGCACCACATCACCCTCGGACCATGGATAGTCACCTCGTATGATGGCAACATTGGCCTCTCCCGAAATAAGTTCCTTATATAAATCCGGACTTCTTCTCGCAGTAACCCGGATATCAACCTTTGGATACAGTTCTATGTACCGTTCCAATGTCTCCGCCAGCCTGTACCGGGCATAGTTCGCTGCCACTCCGACTTTCAACGTGCCGCCCATTTCTCCGTCGGGATTTTCAGTGATGCTCTTTATCCGTTCAAGGTTATGCTGGATCTTCCTGACATACGGAAGTATGGACTCTGAAACAGGAGTCAGGACCACGCCCTTCTTTGATCGTATGAACAGCTGACAGCCAAGCTCCTGTTCAATGCTTTGAACACGTTTTGTAAGGGCTGACTGTGTGGTATACAAACGCTGGGCCGTTTTGGTAATGTTGTGTGTTTCCGATAGATCCTTCAGGATTTCTATATCTTTATCAGTCATCCTCATTTCTCCTTTGTTGTGTCGTAAGCCGATGCTATCTCTTTATGCGAGGCAGCTGCCGCCATACAACCGCATAATTGACAGCAGGATATATTTCAATCCGCTGTTTTCTTTTATTCGGATTATACATTCCATATCAGAATGTTTAAATAGGAATATATTGAATTTTACTCATGTATCATTCCGGTTTATCATTTGAAGTGTCAAACAAAGAAATTCAAAGGAGGTATTCATTATGTCAGTTATCGTCACATTAGCAGTTATCGGAGCAGTTATAGCGGCTTATGAAAAATCAGGATTACGTAAAGCCTCACATATAACCCATGAAATGGTTACCGGAAGCAATAATAAGTTAACATTGCTTAAACAGCCAAGATGATAATCATTTAGTTCCCCCTTAAATCATTTATATGGTTATGTTTATATGCACAAAAAGACACGAGCAGGATTTATCCGTACTCGTGTCTTTGCTATTTATCCTTGTCTATAAGATAGTAAATTTTGTAATTTTTGTAATATTCCTTGTATAAACCAAGCTTTGCAAGGGTTTCGTCTTCATCCACCTCGTTTCTTTCAGGAAAGAGGTCAAGTTGGTTTATTACAGAACGGATGCCTCGTAAGGTATTTAATGCCGCCTGGGGACTGTGAAGCCTATAAGCTATATAATCACCAATGTCCTCCAGATCCTTTTCGGCAAGACCGGTGATTTCAATGCTGAAGTACTGCATCTTTGTACTTCCTCTCCAGTCTTTCACAAACCTCATTGAAATCTTTGGTTTTTCCCTTAGTAGCCTGCTCTACTCCCTGTATCACAAGGTCACGGACTTTATTAAACTCTATTTGTACAGTTGAATCCTGTGTATTCTCGTTCATGGTAAAGTCTCCTTTGTAATCAATAGTGTACAACAAACTGTTATTATAAGACAATAAAAAAAGTACAGGGCTATGATAAACATAACCCTGTGCTTATGTAATGCTACATTGGTGCTGACAATATTGGCTGGTTCGCTCTCAGATACATAAGTTTCTAACTCTTTTCTGTGGTTTCTGTTGATGTGAAATCCCCTCCAAGAGTTTCATCTCCTGTATACAGGTGAATCAACATTTACGGCAAAGCCATTATTTGATCTCGATGTATTTTGGAGTCTCAATCTGCTTTACTTCCTTCTTGGGAAGGTCGATCTTGAGGATTCCGTCCTCGAACTTAGCTTCGATGTCCTGTGGTGTGAAATCCTCTCCTACGTAGAAGCTTCTCTGCATCGAGCCGCTGTAACGCTCACGGCGGATCACTCTGCCCTCTTTGTCTGTCTCCTCTTTGTTGTCGTTATGTATTGCGCTAATCTTCAGGTAGCCGTCATTAAGCTCCAATTTAACGTCCTCTTTCTTGTAACCCGGAAGCTCGACAGCCATTTCATAAGCCTTGTCGTTTTCCTTGATGTCAGTTCTCATCAGATTGGCAGGCTGTTTGTTATGTGCAGGCTTTGAGTGCCAGTCACGGTCGAAGTCACCGAAAAAGTCATCCATAAAGTTCTCACCAAAAATACTGGGCATGTACAACATATCAAATTCCTCCTTTATATTCAGGTTCTTGAAGACTTGTTTCGATTTTGGATCAACCTCGGATCGGTTGCGATCCCGGAAGATTCTGATCAGTTTCATATCTTTTTGAACCCCTCTTTTTGTTTACAACTATGTTATAGCTCTGTTGTTAGCACTTGTCAATGGCGAGTGCTAACAATAATTATAAACTTTCTATAAACTAAAAAAACAGCGAACCGCATCGGAATGCAGCTTGCCGCTATGTTTAAAAAATCTGTTTTTCGTAGTCCACCGGGGAAGGTTTCCGCCGGTGAAAACCTTCCCCGGTGGACTACAGCTGTATTGTATAAACCTTAGTTTGTTTTATATGGAGCTCCGCAGCTAGGGCAGAAATTGCCGCCCTTGTTTTCGGTTCCGCAGTATGGACAGAATTTGGGAACTTTCAAGCCAAACTTTTGAGCTTCTTCAAGAAGAGCTTTACGTTCCTGCTCTGATTCACGCATCAGTTTCTCTGCCTCAGCCTTTGCACGTGCCTGCTCTTCCGGCGTCAGCTTGTCAAAAGCCTCCTGAGCAGCCTTTTGTGCCTCTTCCATCTTTTTTGCCATCTCCTGTGGGGTGAGGGCTGCAAATGCCTTTAACTTGGCAAGATCCGCTTCAAGCTCCTCTTTTGTCTTTGTTTCATCCTTCTTGCCGAATAATCCCATGATTTCAACCTCCTGTTGGTTTAATAATATGTTTTCATTACGCTGTAAAAGACAAAGCTCTTTATTTTATATGGATTTCAATATAGACTGCTTCCCGGCAGAGTCCGCTATCATCTCATGGCAATCAGTGTCATGAGAACAGCAATGATAGTTAACAGTATACCGACACCGTAGATCGCGATTTCTATCATTCCCAGAATGAAGAATATCCGGGGCCGGACTATGCCCTCTTTTTTTGCCTTTGAAGCGGATAAGGTTCCCAAAACAGACATTATCATACAGGGCACTGTTGTAAGGATCAGGCAAAGTGAGCTTACAAAGATAAATGCTATGGCGGTTGCATCATTGCCGGTTTTGAAATAATCTATCGCGATGGATCCCAGGATTATGGAACCGAGCACAAAAACACCAAGCGGTATCAGTGTCAGGATTTTTGCCTTGATATAGTTAGGACTATTCATTTTTAAATTATTCCCCATCCGTAATCTGTGATACGAATGTTTAATGCTGATATAGTAACGCTTCGCACAAGATGCTCACACCAATATCATTATACCGAGGATAAACCGTGATTGAAACACATCAGGCAATAAAAAGCTGAAATTCGGGGATTTATGGTAACAGTTCAGCCGACCCTTGTTTAATGAAGAACAAAGTTAATTAGGTTTTTAGGACAATTTGGTACCGCTGGTTGACTTCTTTGCTGTTTTCTGTATTTGCAGTCAACATGATAAGTACTCATGTTTGACCTAATGTCCCATAATGCAATTTTAGGTCATATCAGAAAAAGGACTCGATTGACTCATTAACGTAAAAACTAT
>JAGAXP010000020.1 GCA_017940955.1 Oribacterium sp. | reverse complement strand
TGCATTCGGCATCCTATGCTGCAAATAAATATGAGCCAGAATAATTTCCGGAGCGGGATTCTCGATTTTTCCTTCGGCTTCCAAATGATACAGTCTTACCGACAGATCAACCATATTGCAGGAGGAAGCATTTACTTTCTCAGCATCAACGATTCTTTCCTCCTCTTTCCCGTTATCATATTTTAGTTTGACGGTATACTCTGACGTACTCCCTTCGTTTCTGTATACCTCAGCACTATATCCAAACTGTACATCATGCCAATGCCATACCGGCTTGTCATCATACGCCTTAACTTTTGTCTCTCCTACAATCTTGGCTTCATCCGCTTCGCCCAACTTGTTCTGTACAATACTTGCAAACGAGGTTGAAGCCTGCATTTCTTCTGTATTTGTTTTCTTTGCAAAATTGTTGTTTAATAAGCCATAGGCTCCTAATCCTATTACATTCATAAAACCTCCTACAAAACCAAAACATAAGCTATAGTTTTACCGTTCTCATCAAAAAATTGATGTCTTTTATGCTCCAGCAGAAAATGTCGGCATGCTATCGTATACTTCTGTAAGGGGGCTCCAATTCTTTAGGTCAAAGTCTTCGTCTTCATCTTCTGCATCAGAAAAGACATCTCCGCTTTCTTTATTTTTCTTATCGCCCTCTTCTATTGTATTAGGAAGCTTTTCATATGCCCCGGATTTATGAAACTCCGTGGAAATCCTGTTTACTGCTGCAAAAATGTATTCCCTGTCAGGGTCATTTTTTGATATTCCACTTAAAGCGGAAGTTATGATTTGGTCAGCTTCTTCCTTGCTCTTTGCGTGCTTTAGCTGTTCCTCTACAGCCTCTGCCATTCTCTGTACTCTCAAAGCATGTGCGTACATGATGGGATTGGTTTTTCTTAGATAGTCCATCTCTTTCTGTGACAGCTTTTTACCAGATTGAAGCTTGGCAGTTATCTTGGCATCCATCTTAGTGCGGTCTTCCTCTGACATCTTTTCTATATCATTTCCACTTTCTAAGATATATTGGGCAAGCTCTTTGGATGTTGTAATCTTTTTTTGCTCTTCATGATTCGGGTTAAGAAATATATTCATAGGGCTTCTCCTTATTACGAGCCGTCGTTTGTTTCCTTCAAAAGGAAAAGCGCATTTTTCAACGAACTTCAATCCATTGAAAAACACGCTTCCATCGCTATTTGATATATCGGCATCATCCTATTATTTCTTAATACCAATTTTATTTTTGATAAATATGGATCTCGCCATAGTTGATCGCACGGTTCATGTTTTCGATCTCGGCAGCCTTTACATAGACGGTAAAGCTCTGGGCTACACCTTCCTCTGTGGTAAGCTCATTGCCGGAGGAATCAAATGCTCCTGCCACGTATACATCTTCCACATATAGAGTGAGTTCGTCTGTTGCAGGGTCAACTGCATATACATCAATGATTGCTCCCTCTCTTAGCTTTCCGTTTACGCCCTTATCGAAGTTTGAAACTGCAATACTTGTCACCTCATACCCGGACTTATATTTATCAAGCCTTGCATCTGTGGGCTTGATATTACCGGAGTAAAGGATCTGACCGCTTCCAATGGGGATATTGGTATAAAAGCCCTTTTCTTTTAAGTCCTTAAGAGACGTATAGGCATTCTCAGCTACCGCGTTCCCGTCCACCTGGATCACATCAAAATACTGATCAACTTCATCCGGTGTGATATAGGCGTTTACCCTCACATCCTGACTGGCTACAACCACATTCTTAAGAAGGGTCTCACGCTCTGTCATCTTATCCATCACAAGATAGATGGCTGCGACTAAGACTGCGGTGATAAGAAGCGGTACAAGTACAATCTTTACTATGCCGGTCTTACTTACCGCTTTTTTCTCCTTCTTTTCTTTCCTTACTGCTTCCTTGACCTCTTTGGTATTAACCTTTTTCTCAAACATTATTTTGCCTCCTCGTAACTTTCTTCACTGTTGATTTCCAATGTACAATACAGATCTCTACTCTTTCCTATGGGCTCGCCTCCGATAAGGCTCTGTAAGTCAAATGTGACCTTCCCATAGGCGCTTGTTTCTTTTACTGTTTCACCTGTCGGGGTTTTTACATCTCCAAGTGCCCCATGCGTCTGGCTTCTTCCGCCTGACTCATTGAAGGTTGTGATGGTAACTTCCCCGTCTTCTACTTCATAGCAGATAAATGTGGGATAGCGGATATTTCCGTAAAAGTCATTCTTTGATTCAATGGCATCCTTCATGCAGTCCCTGTAAAGTCTATAGCTTTCATCAAGATCCCTGAATCTTACTACCGCCGTACCTGTTCCTTCCCAGGTCTCAAAATAATAGATATCATCTGCAACAAGGGCTGCAAGGACACTATCTGCCAAAGCATCATCCACATCGTGCTGGATGGTCTGCAACTTGCTGCTTGCCAGCATAAAGAGCGTAATGATGACCATAATGATCGCCATTGTAAAGAGCATCACATATCCGATTGCACCGGTCGCTTCTTTCTTCTTTGTCATACGCCCTCCTTACTGCTTTGCCGTAGTCTGCCTATGGATGGTTATGGTTGTCGGGTGATGTGCTACCTTCGAGATACCACCAGCAAATGCGAGAATATTGTCATCATAAGTTCCTGTGATCTTAAGATATATCCTCTCTCCATAGTCAACTTCCGTAGTTGTTGTGCCGGAAAGACTAATATTGTATAGTCCATAACCTTCAAGCTCATGTATGAGTGCCTGTTCATCCTCCGGCTTTAGATACCCTTCCGTCTCCATGATAAGAAGTGTCTCTCTTGCTGCCTGCCTCATCGACCACTTATCATTAATAGAAGAAAAGGCTCCAAAAACGATCACAAGAAAGGCGCAGACCATAACAATGCTGATGAGGCTTACAAGCACGTTTTCAATGACTGATGCCTTTTTCTTCTTGAATAAAAGATTTCTCATGTCTGCCTCCCTTCCTAAAATGCGATCTGCATATCAAGTAGCTTCATGATGATGCAGTATAAAATCATGATCAGAAGATCAAATGCTATAAGTAGCACATACACCATCGTCTTATTTTCAAGGACAATGCACTTTCTTTTGTTTACACCTGCCTGTCCTCGCTCGATGTTATTCTCCAAAGTCTTAAGCGCTTCCTCTACATGTCCTGTTGTCTGCAGGGACTTTATCACCGTACAAAAGCTTGCAATCTCAGGTGTTGTAAAGCTCATCTCAAACTCATTTAAGGATTCCTCAAGGCTGCGTCCTGCATCAAGGTTACTTCTAAGCTTGATCATTCCCATCTTAAGGCGCTTGTTCTCAACAACTATGCAGGCATCTTTTATGGCATCAATAATGTACTGACCGCCGCGCTTGCCATATAGAACCGACCTACTCATCTCGCAGATATCCGGCATCATGGCTTCATTACTCTGCTTGTTTTCCAAAGACAGATACAGATCAAGGAAAAACCAGGCAAAAGCCGTAACTGCCGCTGTGATAATGTACCCTGCATCCGCATGAAAAACCTTTACAGATAGTACAAAGGTGATCACTCCCGCTACAGAAGCAAAAAGCGCTTTATACAGATACCACTGGGAAACCAAAATTCCGTCTCTTACAAAAATATCTGCCCCGTACTTTTTAAGCTTTATCTGTTTTCTGAGAACAAATTCCTGAAAGTGCCTGCCTTTCTTAAGATTTTCAAGCTGCTCCTTTGCATAGGTCTTACTATCTGATCCCTCTTTTCTAAGAAGAAGGGTCTGTATCGTAGTAAAGACAAGTGCAAAGATCAAAAATAATAAAAGTCCTACTATCATCTTTTCCTCCTTACTTATCCACTCCGAAGAGCTTTGTGGTTACAAACAGATACAAAAGACCTGTAATAAACAAAATGAACTGTCCTGCCATGTTCCCTGTAAGTATCGCCTTTACATCTACTCCGATACCTTTTCCAATAAGAGCTACAATTATGACGCTCATGATGGATATGGATACAAGAGTGATCTTCATGGAAAAGAGGATGTTCTTCCTCTCTTCCCTTGCGCTCATGGCTTCCGCTACCTGATTCATCATCTGCTGCAATACCTCTTCATAATTTGCCTGATAATGCATACAGTTCTTAAGATTTACGATGATGGTCTGAAATGTCCTGTTATCTACAGATTCCTTCATTACATCAAAGGCAATGTCGATATCTCCGGTCTTTTCTGCATCAAGTAAAAACTTTTTTATAAGCTCTCTTATGGGACCGTCCATACTTGGCAGGGTTCTTGTCATAATGGTTACAATATCTGAGCTTCCTTTTGCATGGTTACTTAGGATTGAAATAAAAAGGCTCGTATCCTCTTCGATCTGGTTATAGGTTCTTCCCGATAAAAAAATCACCACCAGAAACTCTGCCGTTACTACTGCAAGTGCTATGAAAAGTCCAAGGAACACATTACCTGCAAGGTTAGATACCAAAATCGCTGTAGCAATAAGGCTTATAAACAATATCCCTATAAAGACCTCTCCCGACAGATGCGGAAAAGTCTTCTTTAGTCCGCTCATGGTGATCAGCCTGTCAATCTTATATAGAAAGCTCCTGTTTTCGATCACTCCATACTTTGATACAAACCAGTTCTCTTCCTTTACCTTCTTTTCAAGGTTTCCTTTATACTTTCCGTAGATTTCCTGAAAGATGCTGCGCTTTAAAAACTCCTTATGGATAATGAGGCTTACGATAAATATGCTAATTGCTATCACTATCCAAAGTGCTACCCTCACTGGATTCATCTATCTCACTCCCTTCTGTTTCTTCCTCTTCTTTGGGACTTGCCCCTATCACAATCTCTGACTCATCAAGCCCTGGATCGGAATTTTCTTCTATATCTTCATAATTAATGTCAAGGCTTGGATCAAAGATGCAGACACCGTACTCGTCATACTGCTTTATAGGATCATTCCAGTTAATGCCCGGATCATACGCCTTCCCGTTATAGGCTAAAAGGTCTTCATCCGTTACATATCGAAAGAGTCCTACGCCCTGCACGAAGTAGTACCCTGACTTAAACCACTCCGGAATCTCAATCTTTATACAGTTGGCATGCAAGAACTCATAATCATGACAGACAAACCGCTCAAGCTTTCCAAAGCTATGAATATTGGCTTTCAGCTTAAAATCCTGATAAAAGGTGCCTGTGTAAAACTCACAGATATAGGATTTATCTTTTTCAAGATTCATCACAGTGCCGCCATCTGATACGGTTTCCTCATTTACTTCCATGCCGCCTACCTTATCAAGGTAAAGACGAGCTATAGTATCAAACTCTGTTACCTGCGCTGCCTCTGATTTCATATCCACGTAGTACTTGTAATCATCCTCATCGGTCTCTGCGTAAGTTATGAAATAGTGTCCGCCTCCATCAGCTTCCATGTTTGATACTCCGATGGAATACCCGTAATCAGCAAACCTTTCAAAGATGATCTCCTCCGGTACTGTGGTATCTGAAATATAGATAAGAGCATTCTTACTGGTTACAGTTGGAATCTGATCATCTACATCTGACGGGATCCAGATACTTCTTGGATACTGGTCGATATCTGACAGTTCATCGCCCTTAAAGTTGATATCACCTAAGGGGCAGGCAAAGAATACCGGATCTCCTACCCTGTCCTGAGATAAATCATTTCTGATATCTGTTTCTCCCTCATGCTCCCAGACATAGGCTTTGCCGCTACTTAGCTCATAGACATTTGAGTACTCATTTGGCTTATCCTCTGTCTGTCCCTCTAAAGTCTGAAACACGCTGCAGCCCGTTAAGGAAAGAGAGAGCACGCTTGCAAGTACTGCCGCTACTATGTTTTTCATACTGCCTCCTTCGTAAAGGGATAAACCTTTTCAAGTACGAGCTTTCCTTTTTCATGGTCAAAGTCCATGATTCTTACAATCTCATCCACACGGAAATTCCTAAGATGCACCACATACTCAAATCCAAGGAGCTGCTTTAAGGCTTCCCTGTTTCCATAGCCTGTTGCCTGTGAGATATAATCTGCCATCTTCTCTACTGCCATCTCACAGCTTTCGCCGTGTACAGATGTCCAGCACTTATGCCCTGTCATAGAAGCTTTAGAAAGTCCGGCAGCTTCCGATCCTTCCTTAACCTCTCCTACGATTACCCTGTCAAGGTCTACAAGAAGTGCTACTCTTGTAAGGTCTCCAAGGTTATAGCTGACTTTACTATCTCCGCCGTTTACCATGACATGAGCGGCAATTAAATCCGGATGATGCAGGTCAAAAAGCTCTGCATTCTCCTGACAGATCATGACAGAATCTGTTTCAGGGATCTTTTCAAGACAGGCATTCATAAGCGTTGTCTTTCCCGATGCGCCTTTTCCTGTAAAAAGGATTCCCTTGCCACTTATCATGCGGTGCAGAAGGATATCAAACTCGGACTTATCTTCTGAAATATAAAAGTCCCTGATCTCTTCTTCATCCATGCTCCTTACTACTCTGTCTGAAAACATTCCCATCTGATCAAGCTCTTTTAAGGAAAACTTGTCTTTCGGGATCTTTCTTATGACTACGCAGGGACTTCCTCCGACAATTAAAAGTCCGCTTATGACTGCAAGACGCAGGATAAAGTCATCCTGATCTGCATCGGTAAAGGTCTGGATAGCATTTGCCGTACCAAGATTTACCTTGTTTCGCTCTAAAAGTCTTGATACAAACCTCTCATAGCTTTCCTCTGACGGAAAAGTTATGGTGCTGCTCTCCCTTTTTCCTTCCCTTTTGATCCTGATATGATTCGCGTCATGGATCTTGATATCAGAGATGGTCTTATCATGGATAAGCTCATCAATAAGCCCATATCCCCAAATCTCCTTATTTACAAAGGAAAGTACCAGGTCTTTATCTTCCTCTGTCATCTCATTTCCGTTTTCATCCTGAAAATCAAAAAGGCTCTCCCTGATGCTTTGTAAAACTTTATCCTTATCGGATGAAAGGTTTCCGTATGTTCTTTTGTTTAAGTTATTTAAGACTCCCTGCCCCTGGTTTTCGTAGAACTCTTCTACAAGGGTTAGGGCAAGGGTTCTAAGTTCAGTTTCCCTGTTCACTGTTTACCTCCGTTTCCTCTATTACTTCATGGTGATAACTTACAGGACGCACCGCCTTTACATAGATAAGTGCTGATACGACTGCTATTACCAAGACAAGAACAAATGCAAGAAGCTTAATAAGGAGCTTCTTTTGAGCTTTTGGATCTGCCTCCCTTTCCTTTCTAAGAAGCAGCTCCTCTTCCTTTTTAAGCTCTTCTGCCTTTTTCTTGATGCGCCCGATATCTTCTGTGGATTCATACCTTAAGGTCTTTACCGGCTTAAAAAAGTAGCAGTAAATGTACTTTCCGTATGTCATGTCCTGTGTATAGTTACATCCAAAAGCAATGCCGATAAGGATAAGCCCAAGAAATATGAAGATACATACCGCTCTTGGTGTTCCAAGAAACATCGGCATACATACATTTGCTACAATCCCTGCTCCAAGGCAGGTAAAGAAGATGATCTTTTGCAAGATGCTTTGACCTTTTAGTGCATCAATCCCAAAGAGCGCATCTGAGTCTATTTCCTCTAAATTTACGTTTCTTTCCATCTGTGCCATAACTAAACCTCCTACAGCATCCTTGCTATGATTGAATCTGTTCCTCTTACAAGGCCTGCGATCACAATCGGTGTGATAGATGCCTGAACCGTCATCATGATGCAATTTTCAATATCACTTCCACCGGAAAGCCCTGCACTTACAAGGTCTGTACATAAGGTGCAGCCTGTCTTTATGATGACCACCATCATTGCTCCAGAGATGCAAAAGCCAAAGAAGGTCTTTAAAAACTGAAGCATGCTTCTTCCGATCTCATGACCTCCTGCTCCCATTGCTACTGCTATTCCTGCAAATGGCATGATGATAAGCGGCTTTAAGATTCTCTGAAATGCAGAACTGATAATGGAAAGGCAACTGGCAACCATCACAAGTACAAGGACTACTCCGCCGATAAGTAGAAGTGCTGCGCAGCCAAGCGCTTCAAAGAGTTTTCCTATCCACTCTCCCGAAAGTTCAAACTCCGGAAGCTCTAATGAGTCATGGATTATCCTCTCCAAATCTCCTCCCATCGAAAGGGTGTAGCCGCTTGCCGTTCCAAGGCTTGATGTAATTCCATCTGAAAACTCTATGATGTAGCCAAGGATTTCCCACAGATGCGCTGCCACAAACAGGATGATGCAGTATCTGACCGCATCCATTAAAAACCGCTGCGCCTGCTGTTCCGGCGGAGAAGTTACCACCGATTTATAGATCGCTATAACGAAAAAGCAGGTGGCTATGGGAATGGTAGCCGCTGAGATGCTGTTATAAAGCGAATGCACCGTTCCGTAAGGTGAGCCACCTGCCGCACTCGTCGGACTTGTGGAAAATAGCGTCATGGCAAGACCCATCAAGGTGTTCCAGATAGTGAAGGAAGCGTTATAGAGTGCTTTTACAACTGTTTCCATCACAAACCTCCCTTTTTAAGTTAAAACTGCCACGAGTGCTCCAAGCCCAAGAAGCACGCCGCCTGCTACCACCGAGTAAACTGCCTGGTGCTCGCCCTGCTGATCCATCTGACGAAAAGCCATTGCAAACTTGATTCCGCCGTAAACCAGCATAACTGCGCCGATTGAGGTACCCAGTGTGATGAGGACTCCTTTAAGTGAGTCGATTGCATGTGTATAGCCCATATCCGTTTTCTCCTTTCGTTTTGGTAGGACATCCTTCGCCCTTCGTAAGTTATGTGGGACATGAGCCTTGCTAATCCGAAACAGGATTTTAAAAATTTGCAAAAAAATACCCCGAACCGTGATTTTTCACGATTCGAGGTTTATAGGTTTTTGTATGAAGCCGGATGTTTGCGGCTTTTTTAAGTTTTTTATTATGGTACCATTCCGACCCCATCCCCTGCCCGACTCCCGGGGATGGATAGATTTATACTGGAATCTTTGAACTTAAGCCTACGCGCTTTATCTGCTTATATTCTTTTCGGAAATTTCGTTTTTAAATCCACACTCTTTACACTTCCAGATTTTCTTATGGTCATCAAATCCCTTTTGAATATTCAAAAATGCATTACATTTATCACAGTACCAATTAATTCCCGGGAATCTTGCATCACTTATCTCATAAATGATAGCCTCATCCCACATGACAAACTCCCACGACCTTGCTGCATATCCGCCATATCCATTATCTTTATAACGAGTCTCAGAATATTTCTTACCTTTTGAAGTTATAGTATAGTCACCTGGCTTTCCATCCAAAAATCCCTTTTTCTTCAGAAGTTTATTCACTTCCTGAGCACTCATTCCTAAAATAGCCCCTAATTGTTTGGCCGATTTCATGTTGCCTGTCAGTTTGATTTTCTTTCCGAATAACATAATTACACCTAATCAACAAATTCAACTTCTACTACGAGATCAGTAAGCTCAGAATTAAGCCCTTTTACCAAATCTGCAATCACAGTTTGTGCAGACGATTTTGCGCTCTTATAGAACTGAGCATTTGACTTCATGTAGTTATTTAACTTGGAATATCCGGCATTTCTCATTTCGACAGCTAAATCAGTGCCTACGGATACACTTTTGTTAAATACTCCATTCTGCCAAAATAACTGATTGGCCTGAGTGATTCTGCAATTTGTCAATTCCGGTCTCGGTACTCTTACCAAAACATATTGTCTGTCAGAATCAATGATAAATTCGCTAGCTTTCATATCTACGGTATATACTCCATCACCATAGAACTCCATCCAGACCTCAATCCCATTCTCATTGTCATCCTTTGACTCAATTACATACTCTACATCACTTACCTTAAGCACTTCCAAATTGGCTTCTTCTCTTATTGATGCCACCTCTATAGATACATCATTTGACACATGGTACTTTCTTTCTGCTGATGCATATGCTGTATCATAGAATCTATTGTATGCATCTTCGGAGGCTTTATCTTTAGCATTCTCGTATGCCTCCTTTGCGGATTCTCCGCCCTTATGTATTGTATTTGATATTACAAGGGCTGCTACCGTAATTAGAATAACTGCCAAAGCAAAGCAAACATTACTCAAAGAAAATATTTTCTTCCACTGGACCTTTTTCTTCGGCTTATTCACAGGATGTTCTGGAGACTCAGGCAATTTTTCTTTAATTTCGTTTTCAGTATTCATCAGCCTACTCTCCTTCCTTGAAACTTACTACAACTTCTTTTTTATTTCCGGTTGCTGCTTTTGCTATTATTTCAATCTGCTTTATTGCCGAACTCTGCGCTGCTTCAGTCAGATTTGAATAGTTTTCCATAGTCTCTTTTACCGATTGATCCGTAGCGGCTCTGGTGTTCATATACTCAGCAAAGCCGTCCTTCGCACTGCCTGACCATGAATGCTTCTGATATTCGGCAAGCTTTTCTGTAGCACTTTCATCTATGTAAATCTCTACATTTATTGGCGGAAGCAAAATCTCCACTGTATTAGCATCAATATCATTAATCTCTACATCTTTAAGGTTAACCGAATATATAGCTACACCTTTTAACAAGAATAAAGCAGCATAATCATCACCAAGCGTATTTACATCCTTTAGCTTTACTCCCGCTTCTAGGACTTCAAGATTCCCTATTTCGCTGAAGCTGTTTTTGATCTCGGACTTTGTATCTTTTGCGCTTAATCCTTCTTCCTTTCCGTCTTCTGCACCTTTTGCCAATCCGGTGGTAATTCCATCAAAGGATCCAATAACATTTCCAACAATAGTTCCTGTCCTATCTCCTACACTTATTCCGAGATTCTTTGCATTATTATAAGCTGGAAGAGCATAACCAAATACACCTACTACAGCAACCACCATACAAGCAATAGAAAGGATATTAGTTATAATTTTTTTGTTTTTTCTTTTTGAAACTGCCATCTTATAATCCTCCCTTCTACTTTACTTTTATGTACTTATCTCTAGTTACCTTTGAACCATCCAGCGAAGATGTAATTGGTATCGTGACATTTTCTTTTGTTTTGTTTACTACACCCTGTATGTCATTAACTCTATCTTCAAACCAATTAGAGCCTTCCCTTGCAATAACATGACTTCCATCAGTTATTTCATATGATAGTTCGAGTTTCTGTTCTTCTTTAAGGTTATAGGTTCCTGCATCTACAGTTTTACCATCAATCTTGAATGTGACCTTACCATATGCATCTGCGGCATCGAGAGTAATACTATACAATTTCTTGACAGGATGCTTACTTAACACTGATGAAATATTAGATACATATTTTGAGTATGCCATCGTATCTGAATATATATCTGTTTTTCCACTATCTTTCACATAATAACCGCTCTTTGCGGATATCGAAATCTTTACCTTCCTTGAACTTTCAATTACATCCCCTGCCCTTAAAGTTCGGTTATTTGTCAGATCTGTAGTTTCAACTGAAACGCTTCCGTTATCTATGCTTGGAGCTGTAAATGCTACAACACCAACCTTACTAACGGTAAGCTTCACCGTCTTGTATACGGTACTGCTGTTAGAAATATATAAAGATATAGACAGGCTTTCCGGTAATTTCTGAAGATACCTAATATCGCTTTCTTTTTTCCCATCCACAGTTTCTTTCTTAATCTCTACCTTAAGTGCCTCCCCTTCAAGCAACGCACCATTCGAAGCTGTAATTGTCAGATCATTTTTAGTCCCAACTTCGCTATTAAAAACTTCTTTAGACTTCTTTGCGTCATCAAGCTTGAGAGAAGAAACCTGACCATCAACAGAGTTTATTTCAAACTCAGTATATGTACCAACTGACTTATCAATTGTCAAAGAAACTGCTGGCTTATACTGCTGTTCAGTGAAGATGTCATTAACATCCCTTCCATCTACATTTATTTTCTGAACATCTTTTGACACAACCTTATATACAGTTCCATCCTTGGCATCACAAGTCCATCCATTTTTACACTGGAATTTCATCACAATTTCAGAACCAATAAGAGCCTCAACGCTATCACCAGTTAGGGTTGTCCCATCCAGAGAATATGTAATTATGCCGCCTTTTTCCGGCTGAGGTAGTGTAACTTTTACTTTTTCTTTCTTGCATACAAGGTTTGAAATAACGTCAGCAACATCACCAACCTCAACTTCACCTTCCATATCCCCAGGAACCCAGTATCCATTATCTACACGGGTAATCTTATATGAAATCTTGTTTCCATTAGGGATGAATGTTGGGCTATCTATGACTACACCCTGATATTTATACTCAATATCAGCATGCTCTACCTTATACTTATTAGGGTCAAACTCCTGATCTCCACTCTTTTTGTGAAGTTCTACCGAAAAACTTGTAATATTTTGATCTGATGCAAATTCCTCAAAACTTACAATTCCATCAACCTCATTATTGTGTAAGCATGTGGGTTCAGAACTAACAAATACATATGAATTAGGATCATACATATAGGTAACAGTATACGGTGCCACTGGACTTACACTTGCAGAATTACCAGTCGTCTTTTCTCCATTAATGTCCCACGTCCCTGCAAGTGCCCTTTCAACACCATTATTATCTTTATAGAAATCATTAAGTGTAATATTTCGAGAAGTATATTCTCCGAGCGGAATAATAGCGATTTCTTTCCCATTGAAGTTCATAGGAATCTGAAATACAAGTCCGTTCTCGAAGTCTGCAGCTTCAAGTTCCTTTTTCTTTTTTCCGGTTTCATCATACTCCCAAACTTCAAAGCCACTAAATTTATAAGCATCTGTATTTGGATTATCAATCTCCTGAATATTTGCATATATGCAATCATTAACATGCAAATAAGCTCCACCAGGGTTGAGTAAACTTGTCATTGCCGCATCATCAAAATACTGCACAGAAATATAGCTGTTGACCGCAAATGTGACATGTACAGCATCCGAATCCTCTAAAACGCTATAATCCACTTCGTCGGAATAGAAGAAGCCTTCTTCATTAATCTCTTCTTCCTTCGATATTTCTTCGTATCTTGCATAGCTCTCATCTGCCTGGATAGCAGACTCCTTCATCACTGAATCTTCAATGTATGAATTAAGGTGTCTGCTAATTGCATCTTCTTTCTGACCGCAACCTGCAAGCACTACCATACATAATCCGATTAATAGAGCCACTCGCTTTCTCATATAATCTGAACCTCCACCATATCTCTTGCTGATTCTTTCATCGGTTTAATCATCAAGATTCTTATTCTTTATGTACTTTCCGGACTTAATTCTATGATCAACAGGCTTTTTTGCATTCTCCGGAATTGCCCAAGATCGTCCAAATCTGGTCACACCATCAATTCGTCCCTCTGAGCATAATGTCCGAATCCTTCTTTCTGATATCCCCCATTTTTTCGCTGCCTCCGATAAAGTAATATAATTCTCCATAGTCTAATCCTCTCATAAAGCAAAAAGGACACCATAGAGCTGTACCCTATGATGTCGCTAATGCCTTGCTTCTGGATGCCATAGTATGTTCCAGCACGCTTTTCAACTATTGAGTATAAACTCTTATTATGGATTATAATCCTTTATCGGAACAATATCAATCATGCGTTAACATTTCCTGAGCTAACACAATCATGTGATCAATTAAGCTTTTTCTATTATTGAGCTCCATTATTTGCTTCTCTACAATTTCTTCTTTTTTCTTCAACCCCTCAATTACTAACCTGATATCAGCCAATGGGACATCTATACCTCGTAATTCAGCTATCAGATTAAGTTGTTTTATTCCTTCAAGGTCGTATAGCTTATATCCAGATTTGTCATACTTAACAGGCTTTACAATCTCCTTATAGTCAAATAACTGTTTTCTCGTTAAACCTGTCTTCTCACAAACCTCCTTTACTGTGAATAGTATTTGGGCTATACTCCCCTCTGACTTTAATTGCGTTCCCGAGGAACGGTCAATACCTATATTTTTATTATTTGTGGTCATATACACACCCTCCTTTCACTATAGGGTGTGTTTTTTTTGCGAATCAAAAAAATGAGGACTGCCTACGCAATCCCCATCTGTTTGATAAAATCTCTTATTTCCTCAGTATCTGAGTGTTGGTTGAATAGCTCTTTAATCTCTTCAAAGCTATAGCCTGCTATGACTAAGGGCTTTAAAAACCTGACATGGATGTTAGAAAAACCATCATTGATAAGGCTTCTAACCACTCTGCAGCGTTCACGATATACGGACTCTTCACAATCACATCCGTCTGCATTTTTCCGAAATTCATCCAATGTGATTTTTTTCATCATGGCATGCTTCTCATTGTACTTCTCCGCATTTTTTTGAAGCATCTTCCTTTCATTTACAGAAAGAACAATACTCTCAGGTTTTACCTGCATCTTAACTGCTTCATGATAGGCAATTGCCTCATCTACCGTGATGTGAATAATCTCTTCTCCCTGGGCTAGTAGCTTTTTAGCCTCTGCCTTTGCTCTTTCTCCTGAAAAGAATACCGGTGATAAATCTGCCCGCTTTTCTTTTCTGATCTCCTGACGCTTCTTGGGGTCATATGGATTGTGCTTTCGGCATAGAAGCTTTACAAAATCCGTTCTCTCCATACGGCACTTGGTCTGATATAAAGGATCTGCGCCCTTTACTACAATGGCACACTCCCCATCCTTTTTCATGGCAAAGATATCCTCTGCTGATAAAAGGCTCTTCTGCATAACATCCTCTGACCTAGAGCTCTGCCCCTTGTAATCCTTGGCATCGGACTCACTTGCCTTATGAATAGTCTGCGTTCCAAAGTGTTTTGACAGATATTCACAGGAATCCATATCCGGTGCTCCTAAGATATCAATAATAGAGCAGTTACCGATAAGGTCTTTGTCCATATCAAACTTAGGAAACTTCCTCTTAAGCTGAATCAGGTTCTGCACAATAATGACCGCACTCATGTTACGGCTACGCATGGTGGAAAGCTTCTCTACAAAAGAGTCTGGCAATGTGACATTTGCAAACTCGTCCATAAGAAACGTCAAATGCTGAGGCAATGTTTCATGAAGGCTTGGATCAATGGCTGTCAGATGGTAAAGTTCATCAAAGAATAGCGAATATACCATTGACGGTATCCAGTCATAATAACGCTTATCCTCACTTGTAACGATAAATAGTATTCTCTTTCCTGTAGAAGCTTCCTTACATGGTTTTGAATACCCAAAACTCTTTGCAATCTGTATTTCATCCTCAGATAACAGGTCAATAACGCATTCAAGCTTCATATATCTGCAATGCGCATCCAATGATGCCACAATGGAGCTAGTGGTTTCTGCTGCTCCGTTATAATACTTTTCGATTGCAACATACCCGGGGAAATCTGACTCCATATGCTTTTCTTCTTTCCAGTTACTCTGTGCTTTCTTTGCGATATCAAGAATGCCGCCTTCTCTGTTATCAATGGAACCATCCTTATTTGTATATACGCAGGTCGCATCAAGAAGCTTTACAAAGGTCTTCCAGTTCTGATCTTCCTTCGGATAATAGTAGTGAATCAGATAAATGATACTCGTAAGAAGCACTTCTGCTGATTGCTCAAAGAACTGATCATTGCCCCCGCTTTCTTCTGCCGGAGTTGTTGCCTTCATAAGGATTCCGGCAATGCTCATGATATCAGACTCGTTTCTGATATATTCAAACGGGTTAAAATGGATACTCATTGGCATACCATCTTCAGATTCCACGTTCATGACCATAACTTCATAGCCGTTATCCTCAAAATATTGTCCTGTCTGCTTAAAAAGTTCTCCTTTTGGATCTGTCACAAGGAAGTTTCCGCATAGCTGGGATAACATCGGACGGGCAAGCCTGAATGATTTACCGGAGCCTGGCGGTCCTACAACTAGCATATTTAAGTTTGAAGTCCTCTCATTATGAATCGAAAGATATACCCCCTCTGCAATCCAGTAATTTGCCGTATTTACACGAAGGGGATGATCAAGATGAACATCCCCCGTAACAACATCTACAATGTTTTTCTCATCATGGTTCGCAAAGAGCTTTGTAAATTCCTTGGCATCTCCCCATTTAGCTTTACCAAATTCTTCTCCGGCGAAAGGATGCTCTATCTTTGTAAAGATTATGATAAATGCCATAGACCATCCGATCACAAAGGTTAATACAAACTTCGGTGTCGCCGGTGTAACTCCTACTATAAAATGATGCTGCTCTATGATAAAGGACTGGAAGTTGTTCATGAACTCATTCAGATTATTCCCGTCCATCCACACAGCTCCCAAAAGAAAGCCAAGATATACACAGACAAATACACCAATCGCATATATGATAAGCGTCTCTTTAACGCTCCTTGTATGCTTTTTTACCGGTCTTTCTCTTACAAACAAATCGCTCATAGACCTGCCTCCTATTCGTAAGCCTGATTCATGGCACTTGCTATAAGAAAAAATCCTAAGATACTTAGTGTGATCATAGCCCCCTCCTTATCTTGCCGTAGCCTTTGTAATAGACTTTGTGGCACTTTCTGACTTTGCTTTTCCTTCAAGTGCCTTAAGGATTTCATCTCCCGTGAGAGTCTTTTCCTTTCCATCAGAGCCGATAAAGGAATACTTCTCGTCAGAGCGGATTGAAATCTTTGCACTATCAGAATCAATGCCTACAAGAGACACTCCTTCCACAAGACCATCATCCAGCTCTAAAGACAAAATCCTGTTTTCACTTGGCATGATGGATTCCGATGGAACCGTGACAGTAGAATAAAAGCTTCTTGCATATGCTTCTCGCTGCGCCGCATCAGTTCTCGCCTGGTCGATCATAATCTGTGCTTCGCCTGAAATTTCATGCCCACCTTCCTGGGCACTGGTAAAATTTGTATCAAACCCAAGGATATAGTCATGAAGGTTTTCTTCACTTCTCATAACCGTCATAGGCTGATCTTTCATCATTCCTGCATTTTTAAGGATTTCAGGAAGTTTTTCATTCCATGCCTCCATCGTAAGGCCTCTGTCTGATACGGGCTCAAACTTTGCTCCCGTTACAGGATCTGAGACTTCATAGACAGAAAAGACCATGCCCTTATCATCCACTTCAAAGCTTCTCTTTACTGTGATAAGGGTGTCATCTCCGGTCTTTTGACTGTAATAGAGCTCTTTCGACTCTGGAACAAGCCCTGAATCACGGATAGGATACATGCAATCTTCGGGCATGAACTCTCTTACCACTCCACATGTCTGAGCCTGCAACATTGCAAGTTCGGGATTATCCAAAAACTCTGTACCTTCCGCCTGCTTAAGATATTCCGCAAAATCAAGGACATTGTTTCTATCCATCTTTTCCTTGGACTCTGCCAAAAGCTCACTGTTCTGCGATTTACCCTGTTCAAGTGCTTCAATCTCTTTCTGAATCTCGTCCTTTTCTTCCTGGGTCTCAGCATTTGCAAGTCTTTCCTTCGCATCAGCGATTTTCTCATCATATGACTTATCCTGTGCTTCCTCACTTGCAACACGCTTTCTCATGTAGGACTTGATCTGTTCATCATGGATTCCAAAGTCCTGTGCAAGCACGGCAACAGGAACGTAATCATCATTTGGATTAAGATCCGGCATGATACAGTATCTGAGATTATTCTTCTGACAATAATATTCAAACGGGCTGATAAAGCCTTCTCCCTTTACATCAGGATCATTTGAGATATTTATTGTTGGCTCAAACATTTCCTTGGGAAACTCCAAAATAGGAGCCATCCCTTCACTTGCTTCCTGGATCTTCTGCCAGGAGCAGCTTCCGGGCTTATTAAGCCATTTCTGATGATTCCACTCATGCAAGGACTTAACGCCGCTTACCATAGCTGCAATCATCGCCTTTGTTCCTTTCAAAAGGTAATAAATCCCCTTATATTCAAGATCTACAACCTGAGCAATTTCATCTGCCATTTCACATTCCTCCTTATGGTCTTAATACTAAAATCACGTTTTTTGTTCTAAGTGTCTGATATACAACGCCGTGGTCTTCATTTAAGGCTTCCACCACTTCACCGTTTCCTACATAAACTGCCACATGGTATATGCCAAGAAATCTTCCGTTGTCATGTCCGCCGTAAAAGATTAAATCTCCCGGCTCCATATCTCTTACATCGAGCCTTGTGGAATTTACGACCTCTCCTTTGCTGTATAGCTTACTTGCCTCAGCCGCAGCAGTCGGAGGATATCCGCCTCCATAACTTATGTCCACACCACCTGCCTGCCAGCTATAGTAAGCAAGGGATGAACAGTCATATGCATAGCCGCTTGCTCTGTTTGCCTGAGAATACGGATATCCAACTCTTGAAAGAGCAAACCTGATAACTTCCTCTTGTCTCCCTGTAGCTCCTGAATCATCCACAATCGCGTCTATTTCCTCATCTGTAAGGCTTTCTTCTGAAAGAATCCTTCCTCGTCCTGAAAACCTTGATACAAATCCTGTAACAGTGGTACTTACGCTGTTTATGGAAGTAAACATGCCAACCACCAAAGATACAAGGATCATAAATACGATGAGAAACATCAAAACAACCATTACATGCGGTGCAATAAGGGCTGCTATTTTGGCAAAAAGCCCCTTTAAGTACGTAGCCGGATTAAGAATCTCTGTCACTACTCTGACTGCCCCGGTATTTCCGTCCTTAAGTGCATCTCCTGTTGCTTTATCAGAGCCAAGGTCATTTCCTATCATGCCTTTTGCCCTAAGCATCTTGGCTACGGCTGTTTTATTTGCTGCCGCTCTTTTCTCCTTGGATACTGACTTCTTTGAAACATCTTTCGATACAGACTTTCCTGCATCGGCTTTTTCTGTACCCTTCTCTGGCTTCGAAGGAGTCTGTGCTGATGCCTCTGCCCCGATAGTCTTTTGGGGCGGGCTCTCAACTTTGGCTTCTTTCCTCTTAACGTCTGTTCCTTTCGCTTTCTTCTCATCTATAAAAGCCTCCTTCTGCTTTAATTTAAGGAACTTCTTCATTTCTTTCGCTTTTGCGTTATGCTTATTTGCAGAAAGGGAGGCTACTCCGCTTAGTGTAAGATCCACTTTTGCAGATGCATCCTCCCCATCTCCTTTAGAAAACCTGGAGGCTTCACCTGCGGCAAAGTTAAGGGCATAGTCTTTGAATTTCACATCACTTGTAAACCGTGCTCCTTCCTCTTTAAACCCCATAGCCACCTCCGTCTGTGTTTACGATTTCATAAATTTCTGATTCCTTACTCATCCTCATATCAAAGGGAACTGTTACGCTTCCCATCTTAAGAAGTCCTGTTCCGCTCTCTGCATTGTCAACAAAGTTGAACATGGCAGGAGATATACTCGGCAAGAACTCCATAAGCTTTTTCTTATCCACAGATGACTGGGATAAAAGTGCAAAATACTCCGTATTTGAAAGAATCGCTGAAAGCTTTCCGGCATTCTCGTCATTCAAAAGATCAGACATATTCTGAGTTATGCCATTTAAGATACCGCTCATCTTTCGGATCTCTTTCCAGAGCTTCAAAATAAAGTTTGCTACCTGGTCAACTGCCAAAAGCTCATGAAACTCATCAATATAAAGATGTGTCCACCTGCCGACCTTGGCATTTACCTTGATCTTGCCCCTTAAGGTTTCCATCATGATGAGCATGCTGGTGATACGAAGATTGTCCTTGAGTCCTGCTATATCAAATGCAATCAGCCTGTTACTAAGGTCTACATTTGTCCTGTGGTTAAACAGATTCAGTGACCCGTTTACAAAAATCTCCATCGCTGCCGCCAAATGGTCTGCAAGGTCTGTTCCTTCATCCAAAAGTCCCTGATATACATCCTGCAGTGTCGGTGAATAAGCTCTTACCTGCTCTTCCTTGGATAAATCCTCTGAAAGACTTACCTGTGTGATTTCTTCCTTCATAAACTCCGGCACTTCATATTCGGCTGCTTTTTCTGTCTCCCCGTTAAGGCGCTTTCTCATGCTATAATTTGCTGAGTACACCTTATCAATGACTCTATCAACAACGCCCTGCTCCTCTGCTTCCATATCTCTTTTAAGAAGTGAAGATATCAGCGTTAAGATAAAGTCTGCCTTTTCCGAGATGATCTCCCGAAGACCGGCATAATCCACACCGTCGAAGTCCACATCCATCGGGTTAAGGTAAAACTCCTTCTTTGAGTCAAAGCAGATAACTGTACCATGCATCTTCATCACAACAGGCCCGTATTCCGACTGGGGATCTACAATTAAGATCTGGTCTGTGGGATTGTTAAGATAAACCGATATCATCTCGCTCTTGGAAAACACGCTCTTACCTGAGCCGGACTGTCCAAGAATCATGCCGTTATGGTTTTTCAGCTTCTTCTTATCAGCAAAGATCGCATTCTGTGAAAGCTGGTTGATGCCATAATATACGCCGTTCTCATCATTAAGCTCCTGAGTCTTAAAAGGCATGAACATCGCAAGGCAGCTTGATGACAGATTCACTACTCTCTTAAACTCCTGTATTCCATATATAAGTGCAGAATTAAGCGCCTCCTTTTGCATTGCAAAGCAGCTCTTAAGCGTAAGACTTTTAAGCGAAGCAATATTCTTAAGCTTATCCTCGATCTGTACCAGCTCTTCTTTTGAATCAGCTAAAAACAACACAAGAATTGTTGTATTGAAGTAGTGGTCATCTAGGCTATCCAGTTCCTTCATAAACTGATCAAGCTTTTCTTTTTCGTTTAAAAGCTTCTGCGATGCATCAGCAAGATAGTCATTATTGTTACGGTTTCTTTGCTTCTCCCCCTCAATCTTCATACCCACTGCCATGTACTTTCTTGAAATCTCCTGCTTAAAGCCTGAAATATCAAGAAGTTCATTATTGACTGTTACATAGCTTGTACAATTGATCTTGGATAGGGAAGTTATGATGTCAGACTCCAAAGCCTTTGGATAATCCTCGATATACATCACTTTTCCGTAGCTTCCATTTAATACAAAGCTATCATTATCAAACTCGATTGCGGCCGGAGACAGGATATTGATAAAATCCTGCCCCATAGATACCGCTTTCTGAAAGGAGAACCTATATCCGCTTTCAAGTCCTGTATGCATGAAGTTATAGATGAGCTGCATTCTTTCATCTATGGAAAGGGACCTCATAGATGATCCCTGCATACCGTTAAGCCCAAGTCCTATAAACGCTGACCTTATCGCACCTTCTATAGACATAAAAGTTGCCTTGGCATCTTTCATTCCATCCGCTGATATGGTAAGTGTCAGGTAGATGGTCTGATATAGTCCCTGCTTGGCATCAGATAACTTTTCTCTGATTACCTGATTGTAGGAATCCCTAAGTCTGTCATCTGCATCCCCACGCTTTTTATAAAGAACCTTTTCGTGAAAACTCTTCTCGTCCACATGTTCATTTGCGATGCTATATGAAAACCTGCAGGGAATACCCTTTAGTACCTTTGAAAAACTGACGATGATAGATTTCTGCTCCTCATCAGTCACACCTGCAAAGTTGATATCACTTAGCATGTATGTCTTTGAATACTTTCCTCCAAGTAGGGTAAATATGCCGCTCTCTTCAATAGCCTCTACAGAGAAGATATCCTGAACGCTATTTACTTCTGCACAAACAGGAGTGTCATACATCTTCGTCTGTTCGTACTTCGTTTTTATTACCGCCATATTCCCTCCTGAAAATCTCATTCATTGTTTCTACGCCGACATTCCTTAGATTCTTGTAATCTATAAGTCCAAGAGAGATCTGTGATAAGATGCTATCTTTTTGCCCTCCGAATACCGGAGAAATCAAAAAACCTGCTCTTGCAAAGATGGTATCAACCGTCTTTTTTATGATCTCCATTGCATCCTTTGAATCACAAAGAAACGTAAGCTGTCCTGATACATTCAAAAACTCCTGTACCGAGTCACGGTTTAGAGTCCGTGAGTATCTTTTTTCAAGTGTTCTTACATAATCTTCCTTGTCGATGTCACTTATCCCGACAAGATCAAATGTCACAAATACTGGGCATCCAAGTTCTTTTAAAAGTGACAGGGTATCTCCGGAAACCTCATCCGGGTATTCCATGAAAAACATGCTCATCCCGAAAGACCCTTCAATCTGGAAGTGATCTCTTTCTTCCACAATCTCCGGTGATATCTCCTTTAGTAAATCCCGCTTTGCACGGACGAAAGATGCATAGGAAAATGACCTCTTTTCTCCACCAAGCTGCATAAGGATTACCTTTATCGCCTCATCTACGGTTAAGGACCGTACCCCTATCATTTCCTGTAATATCACTTCGTCTGCTTCAAACTGTTCCCGTACCGGCTCATAGATATCACCCTCTGCAATAAGTGAGACAAATGCCCTCGCTGTGTGTGATTCTCCTTTTGCCGGGGCGATTCTTTCTGTGATACGGATTCTGGATTTTACTTTTAGTGCCGCTTTTACAGCTCCCTTTATGCTTCCTGTCACTTCAAAAACTTTGACCCATCTGCCGCCGTCAAAGCAAAAGGCACCGGACGGATCAAAACTAAGGAATCCCATGCTATTTGCAGATTTTTTCGGTGCGGAGATAAGCATCCTGTTTGCTTCTTTAATCAGGCGCTTTCTCTCTTTTTCCGCCTTTCTTTCCTCCCTGCTTCTCTCCACCCGTTCCTTTTTCTTTGTCATAGCTCCTCCTTACTTTCCGTCAAACCACTGATTGATCAGGGTTGTGATCTTGTTCTGGAAATTTGGAAGCAGAGTCTTTGTACCGAAGATATACAAAAGACCAGCAATTCCGGCTGCTACTGCGATGATGATGAACATAATGATGATCTGGTCTACAGCAGGCTTCTTCTGCGCAAGTCTCACCTTCATACCGATCAACATCTCATCAAGCTTTGAAACTACCTTTCTCATGTCCGTTTTCTCCTTTCGTTTGGTAGGACTTCCTTGCCCTTCGTAAGTTATGTGGGACACCGAGAGCCCTAATCCGAAACGGGAAGATAAAAAATTGCAAAAAAATACCCCGAACCATGATTTCTCATGATTCGAGGTGTATTCCCTCAAAGGTTATTCACATTATCTTTCGATTATAAATCTCTTTTATACCTATAAAAAATTCATTTACGATAATTATCATACAGATTGGTATGCGTTAAATTTGATACACGATTTAAAAGAAGAGTGCCTTTTGATATAATATTAAGCAAGATATTTGACGATATAGAGACAATCAGTCTATTTGTATTGGAGTCATTTTGAAACAGATATTTATTGAATATGGAAAATTATATGCCAATCTTTTAGAAAAAATATATCCCGCAAAAAATAGCACAGGGTTTGCTGAAAGGAATCTTTCAGTTAATTTTGCTAAGGCATATGAAAAGATGGCAGAAGGAAACAACCAAAAAATATACACATGGTACGAATTTCAGTTTGGAGAGAAAAATAATCTCCATGTAGACGCTGTGATAATTAATGAAACCGCAAAGGAATTACTAATAATTGAATCAAAACGATATAATAATCCCCAAGAAAAAATCAAAGAAGTTGGAAAAGACATTTATAGAATCCAGGAACTTGTTGATGAATTAAAAAGAGAAAACACGGAGGGCATTTATCGAATAAAGTTGAATCAAATGGAAAGATGCCGGGGGATAATATTAGCAGATGTCTGGGCTGAGACTGATGCAAAAAGAGAAATTTTAGAAGCTTACACGAAAGGCATAGAAAATCATAGAGATTCTGGGGCTTTTTTGAAAAAGTATGAAAGAACCCTTGGAATAGATGCTAGTGAGCTTGAAGTACAATATGATGTTCAGAGCTTTAAAACTATTGATGCGGTGAAAAACTATAATCTTGTTTCTTTTTGGTGGGATATATAATAGGAGGTGACGTAAGATATGTTTTGCAGCAAATGCGGTAAGGAACTTAGCGGCGATGCGCGTTTTTGTCAGTATTGTGGTACTCCAATAAATAAGCCAATTGAAAAAGCAACTAAACCCATGTTTAATGCTGGTGGACTATTGGGAGGAATGAAATCAAAGCTTTCACAAGTAGCTTCAGATATATCAGATAAAGTAAATGAGGCGACTAGTCCTGTTGAACTTGTTATCCCAGAGGGAGGAGTTAAGGAGCCGGCTGAATATGATAAGCTGAATAGTCACATAGAAGTGGTTTCTATGACATCTGCAAATGTTTTAGATGCAAGAAATCCATATACAGTTATACTAATTGATGATGAATTTGCTTATGTAGTCAAGGACGGGCAAAAAATAAATATCCCAACTTCAAATGGAACACACAAAATCAAAATAAGAACAAGAGGGTCTCAAGATACAAAGGAGATAACGCTTAGCGATACCGCATATTTAAAAATCACCCCAAACGTATCCAATAAGGTTATGGTAAGCCGGACTCTTGATCTATGTGCCAGCAAGGATGATTTCGAAGGCTTGTATGCAGAAAGTATAATACCTGAAGAGTGGACTGATGGATGGAAATATGTATGCGAAGATTCTGATGGAAAAAAGAGCTGGTATTCATATGTTTATCCGGATTGTATTGTTATTTTAAAAATAGATGGAACAAAAGAAACGGTTGATTTGTGGAATCAAAGGTCAATTGTTGGTCAAAATGGAAGTTACACTTTAACAGATATTAACGGCAATACCAAGCATATCGACACATATATTTCTCCCGATGCCTATATATTCTTAGATGGTTGCATTCGAAGAGTTAATGCTGATAATCCTGAGTTCTTAAAAGACAAATCTTTCAACGCTACTTTTGGAAAGACTGAATTCATACAGATTAGTGACGAGCAGAGCCTTTTTCGAATTGTTGATAAAGCTGGAAAAGTGGTTTGTACTTATAGCCTGGATGATATTATACAGTACCAGGTGTTTGAAAATACACCTGCAAAGGAAGATGCATTAATGAATGCCATAGCAGGAGGCCAAATTGCAGGTAAAGATGGAGCATTTTTAGGTGCAATGCATGCACAACGTACTAATAACAGCATTTATTCTTATGAGCTGTGGATTACTATAAGAGAAGGTACCTCTACAGCGGTAAAAAAGGTAATGTTAGGTAAACCAACTTTCAAGTTTGAAAGAAATGGCGAGAAACACTTAGAATACATGGAGGAATATAATAAATTTGATGCATATATGAAGTCTAGAAGAAGATAATACCTTCTATATATTGGCTTACAGCATAAAAGCTTCGAGATTTCTCTCGAAGCTTTCTTTTTAATATGCTCCTCTATCTATTGAGGTATGAAAGAGTGTAAGCAGAGTCCTTTGACTTGTCAGCTTTTTCTTTGTCCTGTTCCCTGCAAAATCCTCTGTGATCAGAATATAATAATCCACCATATCATCCGTAAGATTAATGTCATAGTACACATCAAAATATGAATGTGTGTCAGGGTAGTCAAATCTATGATAAGTCGTGTCGGAATAGATTACTTCTTCATCCGTGCCTGTTACCTTATACAGGATGACGCTCTTTATACCGCTACTCATGTTTGCGCCATGTTCACTTCTTACAATCTCATCATCTATGTGCTGATCAATGATATTATCCTGGCAGTAACCGGAAATAACTTTCCCTTCTTTTGTCACAAAGGTAATCTCTGTTCCGTCAATCCCCGGAGGCGTGATATCATATCTAGTCGTAACATAAACATCTGTCACATGCCCCACATTATCAACAGCCTCTATCTTCCAGATATGCTCGCCTTCATACTTCTCTTCAAGTGTATAAGCTGTAGAACTTCCACCACTTCTTACTGCATGCCCGGTATCATCATAAATCGTTAGACTCCTTACTCCCGACCCTACTGTACTGGTTCCATACAAATAGTCGGTTGACCTTACTGATATCACAGGCGCAATGTTCGTCCAATCTGTTTCCGTATTCTCGGCACCTATAATCACAGGATTAGAGTGATCAAGATGAACTCTGCCTGTGCTTGCCTGAATGGAATGCCCCTGTGTATCCGTAGATATAGCATAGAAGTAGTAAATTCCTTCATCTGTCTGTGTGAAACTATCATTCGTCCATCCATGAGCACCGCCATGACCGTAACTACCCACGGTAGTTGTTGCTCCGGTAATGCAATTTACCCTGTATAGCGTAATACTTGAATTTCCTTCTCCTTCATCATAGCCGCTTACATTTACAGTTACATTTCCTGCAGTCCAGTCAGTTGTAGATACTGACAAGAACAACCCCTTCGACTGTGAATAACCACATATCGGACAGTTCCTGCTATAGTTTCCATCCCCATGAGAATGCCAGCTCGACATAGAATGATTTTCATACTGGGTAAGACCACATCTTCTGCACGTTCTCATATGCTGCCTTGAATTTACGCAGGTCCAAGGTCCCCAGTCATGTCCGAGTGGTGGCGTTGTAAAGATTCTCTCTCCTGGGCAGATAGAACATTTATATACAACTCTTCCCCCTGACGTACATGTAGCCGATGTTGATTCATAAAGATACCAACTATGACCGGAACATCCATCGCCATCGTTATACCAACAGGTCATACCGACATAGCAGCTATTGATACCATAATTCCTGCATCCACAATCAGCGTTATGACAGCTTCCTGCAAATACAGGCATGGCAGGGAAAAGAACAAACGTCAGCAGTATGCTAAGCCCTGCCAATGCTTTTCTTATAATCTTCATAAGCTCCTCCCTTACTTACAGCAATTTCCTGTGCAATCCTCTGTACAGCCACCTACACCTCCACATGAAGGACAAGCGCTATCAGTATCACCACAACATCCATCTGTCCCTTCGCAGTTTTCTTCTTCACAAGAGCCACAACCAGAATCAGATCCACAACCACATCCTCCGGTCTCACCTTCCTTGTAGTATGAGAATCCAAGATAAGCGGTCTTTGTATAAGTAATGTTCCCTTTTACGTACTGCACAATAGCAGTGAACATCGTAGGGTACTTGGTGCCATTCTCCAGCTCAGAAAGGCTGTAATAGCATGTGGATTGAATCAATCTGTCATAATCCATATCACCAAGCATGGAATAGAGAATGCTGCAATCTCCATTAAATTCATAACTTTCCTCTTTCATGAGCTCATACTTTTCTTCGTCATAGGAAGCATCTGTCATGTCATAGTCAAAGCCCGATGATTTCCTTGCAAGTTCAAAAAACTCTGCCATATCAGAACATCCTTGATAACTAAAACCAAAGGCATCTGCAAAACTAACCTTTTCTATCTTAGAATCATCAAACCCGTCTTCTGTAATGCACTCCGTATAATCAGCCGTTGAATCGGAAAGTGCCGAGAGATTCACATCTGACATATAGTAACTGGTATATTTAAGCTCCTGGTTCCCTTTCCCATCGTCTACTACTTCGGTTAAAATTTTTTCAACCTGAACACAAGTGTTTTCACTGACTGCCCTATCTGCTGAAATCTTCTCATAGCCGTTA
>JAGAXP010000003.1 GCA_017940955.1 Oribacterium sp. | reverse complement strand
GTATAAAAATCTACTTTACCGAGGTCATGATCCTATGGCTTCAAGGAAATGGATACGTGAGGTTGAAAAAGCAAGCCGAGGTGATGGAGAGACTTGGTTCTGATCAATAGCAGCCCCCAATCTCAGACCCCACAGTCAGACCCCAAAACCAGACCCCAAAGTTAAACCCCAATAAAAAGGCATGATAAAAGGGTCAGACCCCACTGTCTGACCCTAAATAACTTTGGAAAACCCCACTAAACTTTGGAGATCCCAAATATGTTGACGGACAATATACAAAAATTGGAAAAGAAAAAAACTATAACGGTGAAAGATACGATAAGAAGAATGATATTAAAAGACTTGATGCAGCTAAAGTATCTGTATGTCATCTTATAGATGAATTGTTTGCCAACAATACTGATGGTAAAAAGAAAGTTGAGATAGGACTTATTACATTTGGAGGTAAGGCTGATACGCCTTCAGGAAAGTATAGCGATGCTGATACTTTGAAAAATGTAATAAAAAATCTGAATTCTAAGAGCGGTGACACAGTAGAAGGAGGAACAAACTGGGAAGCTGCTCTGATAGAGGCAAATAAATATAACTTTGATGATTCTGATCCTGAGTATGTGGTTTTTGTATCAGATGGTAATCCGACATACAGAGTAAATGCTAATGGTTACTACGATGACCCTAAGGTAGGTGAAGGTTATCGAGGTGGAGGAACTTATGATCCTAATGGTATGTGCCTGAAAGCCGCAGAAGCTGCAGCTGATGATCTGGTAAATCACAATAAGCAGTTTTATGCCATCAATATTTTCGGTGATGCTGGAAATATGCAGAATCTGGTAAATAACAATGGAAGTTTTTACCGTACCGCTGCAGATCAGGATGCTATAAACAGTACATTTAAGGACATAGTCAAAGTTATTAATGGCAATCTGTCTTATGCAGAGGTTGATATCACTGATGGAATTACAAGCCTTACACATTCAGCACTTTCAACACAGGTTTCAGGTACAACGTCAGGTTTTACATACAGTGTTGTAGACAAGAATGGCAATACATTAGAGGAAGAGCTTAAAACTATCAAAGCTTATCCTGCCACCTATGTGAAGTCAGATGATGGAACTTCTTCAGTTGACTGGCATATAGGAGGAAAAGGTAAAAATCATAAACTGCTGGAAGGAGCTACATACTCATTAAGCTTTTTAGTATGGCCGGATCAGAAGGTTTATGATGATTATGCAATAGGAAATAGCACTTCAAAATTTGCAACAAACACATACGCAAAGGTTAATTATTCAAAACTTATAGAGGAGACTGGAAAGACTCCAAAGTTAGAGGAGCAAACACCGATTGATCTTGAATCCGGTGAGATTGATTTAACCGGTGCGGATGTTCAGGTCGAGAAGGTCTGGAAGATGTCTGATATAAAGACACAGGAGACTTACATCGACAACAAACCGGTTGAACTTACTTTGTTTAAGGACGGCGCATTATATAAGACCATTGAAATTGCTTCGTCAGTAAATGATGTTAAGGATGCAACAAACAACACCGTTACATGGAAGGGAGCCAAAATCACTCTTGCTCCCGGAACATTAGTCAGTGTTTATGATGCAAAAGGCAAGGAGAAGCATCCGGAGCTGAAAGGTAATAAAACCATTAAGGATAAAGCAAACAAGGAGTATTACTTATTAGGAGAAGGACATAAGTACACCTTCACCGAGAAGAGTCATAGCGATAAGTTTGAACTTTTGGAAAAGATTTATCATCCGATGCTTGTTGACGGTGAACTTACAAATGTAACCTTCACCTTCAGTGAAGACGGCAAGACCATCGAAGCCATCGAAGCCATGGAAAGCATGGTAGAGGATAGTGTGGAAAGGCTTAAAGCTTATAATGAGCTTAAGTTTGAAACTCTGACAGTTTCCAATACCTATACAGGAAACATGGCGGTGGCTCAGGAGACAACATTTGACCTTTATCTTTATGAGAAGAAGGTTGACGAAACCTCCAGGAATTCCGAGCTTGAAGCTTACACTGATGATATCGTAAGTCTTAACTTTGATGAAAATAAGAAATCAGGCATCAAATTGGTACATCAGAGGGATGGTGCATATAGATTTACTATCAAACCTGACTTCGTTGATCAGCCAAAGTCTGTTTCTATCAAATTACCGGCTGGTATAAGCTATCAGATCGTTGAGGTAAAAGACGGAATGCCTTATGCGGAGTATGAGACTAAATGGGACGATGGAAGCAAGAGTCTTTTAAAGATGCTTAAAGGAAATGAAGCGACCAATATAACAGATGTGCTTGAGGTTAGCAGTGTCAACACAATTAATTTTGTAAATACGCTTAATGCTTTGATTCCTACCGGTTTTTATGACAATATGCTTCCATTTATCGCGATAGCGTTTGCCGGAATCAGTGCTCTTGGTTTCCTTGCATTTGATTTCAGAAGACGTCGTATGTTTGAGGATTGATTAATAAGAGGCGGAAGAAAATGGCATCGAGAACATTTGAAGATATAGCTGACTTTATCGAAAAGATGAAGTTCCGGAAATCCCTCTTCGGAGGGGTTTCGGAGAACAGTGTCTGGAAAAAAATCGATGACCTGAACAACGAATACAAATCAGTATTTGATGCTCAGGAGGTCAAGTACCGGACGCTTCTCGAGGAACGGGATCAGGAAATAAAGTCATTGAAAGAAAAACTGAATACAGTAAACGGAGGACGGTAATGAGTAAAGAATACAGTGCTCATGACGACAGTTCCCGGAAGTCAGAGGCCGCAGGAAAAAAGGGGACAGTTGTTGATGAAGCTATCAGGAAGAGACGTAAAAGACTCAGCCAGATAAATGACATCAGGTCCTTTTTCTCCAGACTTATAGTCATGATCATCATGATGTACATCATGTTCTTCGTGATCTTCGGACTTAAGCCTATGGCCAATGACGATATGAAACCAAGAATCAGTGCAGGAGACCTGATGCTTTTCTACAGACTTGAGACACGGATCAATTCCGATGATGTGGTGGTATTTACCAAGGATGGAAAGACCTACACAGGAAGAGTTGTGGCAAAGGGCGGAGACAAAGTTGAAGTAACCGATGATTCAACACTTAAGATCAATGATAGTACCATGATTGAAAGTGATATCTTTTACAGCACTCCTAAATATGAGGATTATGTTAAGTACCCGTTAAAGCTGCAGGATGATGAATATTTCATCCTCTGTGACTACAGAAACGGTGCCAAGGACAGCCGTTATTTTGGAGCTGTAAAGAAAAATGAAATAGAGGGTAAGGTCATCACGATCATAAGAAGATCGAATCTGTAAGACCTGTATCCGTAATAATCTCATCAAATAAAGTATCTGTGCGGGTGCTTATTTGGATATAAAAAAGGTAAAAGAGTAGTTTTTATTAAGAGAGGGCAATTAATTATGAGAAGGAATGTAAACAAACTTGCAACACTTGTTATGACAGGTATGCTTGCTGCATCAATGAGCTTCGGAGCTTTCGCTGACAATGAAGAAACAGGCGCAACAGGGGCAACAGGGACTGCTGAGCAGACAGCACAGGCAGAACAGACAGTTTATGAAGATAGGGTAGAGTTCAAGAAGATTCTTACTAAGTCAGATAGTACTGCACCTACACCAACAGCAACAATTACATTTACAGCAGAAGCTGGAACAGCAGTAGCAGCAACAGCTAACACACCGGAGATTAAAGCAGGTGTTGGAACATTAACATTTACTTCTGCTGTATATAATACAAGCGCTGATTTAACACAGACAATCACGGGTTCATTCGGTAACACACTTCCATTTACTGAGCCGGGTATCTACAGATACACAGTTGCTGAGGCATCTAATAACACAGCAATCACAAATGATACCAATGCATCAAAGACTCTTGATGTATATGTAGAAAGAAATAGTCAGAATAATTTAGAGGTTAAATATTCTGTTCTTTCAAATTCCACAGATGCACCGACCAAGAACGGAACTGCAGCAACTTATTCAGCTAAGACAACAGGTTTTAAGAACACATACACAACTTATGATCTTACACTTGAGAAGCAGGTAACAGGTTCAATGGGTGAGCTTACCAAGGAGTTTGATTTCACTATTTCACTTACAGGTGGACCAAAGAGTGCTTCAATAACTGCTAAGAAGAACAACACAACTGATGTTACTGTAACATTTGATGCTGATGGAAAGGCAAGCATCACAAATCTCAAGCTTGCTGATGATGGTACATTCAAAATTGCAGGTCTTCCTGATACAACAACCTATACTATCACAGAGAATCTTAATGCTAATGATGGATACACAGTAAGCACAACAGGAAGCGCAACTTCTCAGCTTACAAATGCAACAACAGATCTTACAGTATCAGGTGATCTTTCAGACAAACCTGCAACAGGCGCTGAGAAGATCACATTTACAAACAATCGTAATGCTGTAACTCCTACAGGTGTAGCTATGGACATCGCTCCTTATGCTCTTATGGTAGCTCTTGCAGGCGGCGCGGCATTCACATTTCTTCGTAAGAAAGAGTCTTTTGAGGACTGATCTGTAAAGCTGTTTTTTACGGAAGTTTAATTAACAGAATCCGGTGAAGCATAGGTTTCCGGACGCTGGCATGAAAATGCGTTCGGAAACCTCCATGAAATGTGCAGGACTTCACCGGTAAAAAAACTGCAGGAAAAATTTCAGGGGAGGTCCGATGGAGAGAGCGGCAACATTGGCCAGAGTCGGCAATCAGATACTTGGATTTATAGCTTCAATCATGATATTGTCGATGCTTGCGTATGGCGGTTATTCTCTTTGGGATGTATATGTCACCTACAGCGGAGCATTCGTGTCAAGTGACCTTCTGAAGTTAAAACCGGGTATGGGTGGAGCTTCCAATGCTCCCACATTTGAAGAATTAAGAGCCATTAACAAAGATGTTAAGGCATGGTTAACCATAGACGATACTCATATCGACTATCCTGTACTCCAGGGGCAGGATGACATGGAGTATGTCAACAAGGACGTTTACGGTGAGTTCTCACTTTCCGGAGCGGTCTTTATATCGGCTTACAATAAGCCGGATTTCAGTGATCCTTATAACCTTGTATACGGACATCATATGGACAATGGCGGTATGTTTGGTGACGTCATGGAGTTCATAGCTGAGGATTACTTTGACAAACACCGGACCGGAAAGCTGTTCCTTCCGGAAGGAACTTATGATATCGAGCTGTATGCTATAGTTGAGTGTGATGCATACCAGAGTTTCATCTACGATATCACGAAGAACAATTCGGATATGGGCGCATTTCAGGATTATGTGAAAGAAGCTGCTACACATTACAGGGATATAGGTGTGACAGCAGAGGATAGAATTATCAGTTTATCGACTTGTGTCGATGCAGCAACGAATGGTCGTGCGGTTGTTTTAGGCCGTATCGTTACAACAGAGCAAACTGGTTAGGAGGCTCGTGAAGATGAGTAGGGTATTTAGAAAAAGCTATATAGGAGCATTCCTTTTTTGGTTGTTTGCTTTGCTTCTTAACATTAGTGCATTTGCAGCAACAAATTATCAAACGGATGTAAAGATTCCCGTAAAGGTCACCATGGAGGGAGAGAAGGCTTCCTCGGAGGATGTTATCATAGCGATGACACCGCTGGACGATGCTGAGGAGTTTGATCAGACATCGATCACAGTGAAGGCAAAGAAGGGTGAAACAGTTGAGGCTGAGTTCACGAAGACCTTTACAAAGCCTGTGGATTTCAGATATGAGATCAGACAGACAGCAGGAAGTACAGACGCTTATGTATACGATGAAACAGTGTATACTGCTGTTGTATTTGTAGAGAATGATGAAAACGGTGGTTTAAAGGCTTCCGTAGTCAAGGTTTATAAAGATGAAGATTCAACGAAGAAGCAGGAAGCTGCTGAGTTCGTTAATGTATATGAGCCATGCTTTATTGATCCTCCTGTAAACAAGGTTGTTATCAATGATTCAGGCACAGCTCCGGATGATGTGAAGTTCCATTTTACCATGAGAGCAGATGACAAGACATTCCCGATGATGGAGGGAAGCTCTGATGGAAAGAAGACCATTGAGACCGGTGTAGGTTCCTATGAGTTCGGAAACATCTATTACGAGAAGGAAGGAACTTATACTTACACTGTTCTTGAGGAAAACGACGGAACAAAGGGATTCACATACGATGATACGGTATTTACGGTAAAGGCAATAGTAGAGAAGATTGATGGAAAGCTTGTTGCTACAAGAATCATAACCAAGGGTTCAGAGAACCTTGATTCAATCACCTTTACGAATCACTATTCGGCGGGCACTTCAGGCTCAGGAAGCACATCCGGTGGCGGTTCATCCTCCGGCGGCGGTTCATCCTCCGGTGGCGGCTCATCTGCCGGAGCATCAGGATATGATAATGCTTCAGATTCTTCTGAGGGCAGTGTTCTCGGTGCAGTAAGAGAGGCCATCGATAACAGTCCTGTCGGTGAAGTACTTGGTGCGACCCGTGAGATGATAAACAACTCCCCTGTCGGAGAGGTTCTTGGAGCTGCCAGAGGTGCGGTTCAGACCGGTGATAACAGTTTCATGATGGTTTCGGCACTTTGCTTCCTTGCTGCAATTGCAGTTCTTGTAGGATGGACCAGAGAATTCATAAGACGAAGAATGAACTGATTCTGATTGAAGAAGTGAACGGGTCCTGTACCATAAAAAGTTTGGATAGTAAAGCGAGCTGATCGCCTTTAACAGGGGCATTGCCATTCATTTACGGATGTCGATGCTCCTTTAACATATCAGCCTATTGTAATGAATGAGTGCGGCAGACCTTACAGTTAGCTGCAGGAATGTTTGATACGCACATCTAAGAGGAAATAATTTGGATACTATATCTTTTGTGGCAAGAGCCGGAAATAGAATATTGAATCTTTTAGTTGCCATGTTCGTTGTGGTGGCTATGAGCTACAGCGGCTATGCGCTGTGGGACACCTACAATGTCTACAGAGGAGCATTTCCAAACGGTGAGCTGCTTAAATTCAAGCCATCCGGACAGCAGGGAGAGGACAATCCTACCCTTGAGGAGCTTATGGCCATAAATGAAGATGTTCTCGGCTGGCTGGTCATCGATGATACGCACATCGATTATCCTCTTCTCCAGGGTGAAAATGATATGGAATATGTGAATAAGGACCTGTATGGAGAATTTTCATTGTCCGGAGCCATATTCCTTGCGGCTCAGAACAAACGTGACTTCAGTGACAGATACAACCTGATCTACGGACATCATATGGACAACGGTGCCATGTTCGGCGATATCATGGAGTTCCTTAACGAAGGATATTTCGATGAGCACAGAACAGGAACACTGTATCTTCCGGACACGACCTGTAAGGTAGAGCTTTGGGCGTGTCTCGAGACGAATGCCTATGATGACCATATTTTTGTTTTGGCGGATAAACAATCAGAAGCCGGTTTTTCCGAATTTATTGACTTTGTAAAGAATAATGCTCTCCATATCCATGAGGATATGGAGGTTACATCCGATGACAGAATCATCGCCATGTCTACCTGTGTGGATGCAAGCACCAACGGAAGGGCAGTTATGCTTGGACGTCTCGTGCCGTAGATTTCATATGGACAGTAATTAAGATGTGAGTTTCGATAGCATTTGTCATTTGCCGATGACACCACCCAACACTCTCGTGGGCTATGTGCTTACATCATAAATAAAGCTCCCGCTTTATCAGAAAGTTGATAAAGCGGGAGCTTTGTTTCGTCATATTAGGGGTGTTTTAAAACAATCTATAAAATGTCAGTCATATTAAGGGTAAAATGAGCCAATTCTTATTTGTCTACAACGTTAACTTCTTCAACGCCTGTAACTTCCTGGAACTTTGACTCATCAAGCTGGCTTGGATCCTGACCGATGTAAGCGAGGATACCGCCGTCGATATAAACTACCTGTCCGTTGATGAAATCTGATGCAGGTGAAGCAAGGAATACAGCAAGACCCTGAAGATCCTCTGTCTCGCCCCATCTCTGTGCAGGTGTCTTTGAACGGATGAAACGATCGAATGGAGCCATGGAACCGTCAGCCTGCTTCTCACGAAGAGCAGCTGTCTGAGGTGTAGCGATGTATCCGGGTCCGATAGCATTGCACTGGATGTTGTACTGGCCGTACTCTGAGCATATGTTCTTTGTGAGCATCTTGAGGCCGCCCTTTGCAGCAGCGTATGCTGATACTGTCTCACGTCCAAGCTCTGACATCATGGAACAAGCATTGATGATCTTTCCTGACTTCTTCTCGATCATCTTTGGAAGAACAGCCTTTGAGCAAAGGAAAGGACCTGTGAGGTCAACATTGATAACCTGATCCCACTGCTGCTTTGTCATCTCTGTCATAGGGATTCTCTTGATGATTCCGGCGTTGTTAACGAGGATATCGATACCGCCGAACTTCTCCTCTACGTCCTTTACGAAAGCGTTGACCTGCTCCTCGTTTGTTACGTCACATACAGCTCCGTAAGCGTCGATTCCTGCCTTCTTGTACTCAGCGAGACCTCTGTCAACGAGCTCCTGATTGATGTCGTTGAAAACAACCTTCTTTGCGCCTGCTTCTGCAAATGCCTTTGCATAAGCGAGTCCAAGTCCGTAAGATGCTCCGGTTACCCATGCAACCTTGCCGTCAAGTCTGAATTTATCTAAAATTCCTGCCATGATATTATCTCCTTTTTTTAAGATCTGTATTAATGATAGATTATTCACAAAGCCGATTCAAGGGTTTGGGGCAAAAAATGTAAGCGATTTCAAAACTTTGTGAAAAGTGTTGTAAACCGGTTCACCTTTTTTGTCTACTTATACAACAAAAAGTGGGTATGATCTTAGGACCATACCCACTCTGATACATTTTATAAGGCTGAATCTCAATGCCAAAAGCTGATATCGGAACGCATCGCGCTATTGGTTGCCGGGAACGTCATCCTATTAGAATTTGCTTCGTAAAGGCGGGTGCTGCATGACAGGTCTTTGAATCTGCCACGAGACATGTGGTGCATGTCATGAAGTCAATTCTTCAGCCGGAATCTTTCGATCAGTTTATTCATCTGACTAGCCTGGTTACTAAGCTCATTCGAAGCTGCTGCACTTTCCTGAGAAGTAGCGGAATTGGTCTGGACAACGGAAGAAATATTTCCGAGACCCTGGGATACTTTATTGACTGCTGTGGTCTGTTCATTCATGGCAACGGCTATTTCATCGATGAGCGCTGTTACCTGATCGGTGCTTTCTGCAGCATGTATCAATGATTCAGCAGTTACCTTTGTGATTTCACCGCCACGTTCTATGGCATCCAGGGCGTCCTGTATGAGGCTGGCAGTAGACTTTGCCGCCTCAGCTGATTTATGGGCCAGATTACCGACCTCATCAGCAACAACAGCAAAGCCTTTTCCTGCAACTCCGGCTCTTGCGGCCTCTACAGCTGCATTGAGAGCAAGTATGTTGGTCTGGAAAGCGATGGAATCGATAGTCTTGATGATGGCACCGATTTCCTTTGATTTGGCCATGATGGCATCCATAGCCTGTGTGAGTTCTTCCATACGCTTGTTGGATTCATCTACCGCGGCACTTCCTTCACGGCTTAAATTGTTGGCATGTACGGTCTTTTCACTGGTCTTGCTTATGCCCTCATTTATCTTACTCATTTCATTGGTGAGATCTTCAACAGAGGAAGCCTGTTCTGTAGCGCCCTGGGCCAGAGCCTGGGCACCGGATGCAACCTGATCGGAACTATCGTTGACTCTCATGGAGGCCTTGCGTATGTCTTTCATGGTAGCATTAAGCTTTTCAGTGATGACATCCATGGACTGGAGAAGCGGTGCGAAATCTCCGACAAAAATGTCTGTTTCGTGGTTTTCTATCTGAAGATTTCCGTTGGACATCTCTTGAAGCTTGTTCCCCAGATTCTCAATGATCTGACGGAAACGGGTGATCATATTGCGCATACTGTTGGCAAGGCGTCCGATTTCGTCGTTATAACTGTAATCAACCTCAGCCTTTAAAACACCGTTGGAAACATTGTCGGCTATAACTGCCAGATCCTCCAGTGGCTTTAAGGATCTCCTGAGCAGGAAGGAAAGCAGTACGAGGAGCATGACGAGTGCCGCCATCTGAATGATGGTAAGTGTAAAGGTCAGCTGGTTGATATCCCGCATGAGCTCTTCTACAGTGACTGCAGTATGTACCCACCAGGTTTCACCGCCTACCTGCACAGGTGTGTAGTAACGGCGCACGCCGGTATTTTCACGCATAAATGCCTTTCCGGCACCGAATTTTTCTTTATAGAATTCTACTGATGCGGCAGGAAGCAGATCAGAGAAATGCTTTCCTTCAGAATCCTTATTGTTTGAGTAGACAACGTACTGGTCACCGGTATCAAGCTCTACGGTGAGGCTCTCATAAGTATCTCTGTCACTTACCAGCATGGAATCAAACACCTTTGTGGAGATATCAATGCATACAACCCCAACAAATACGTCATCTTTAACGATGGGATATGCAGCAGGGATGATCATATTTCCTGTAACATCGCTCTTAAACGGAATACCGTAGATAGTCTGGTTGAGAGAGCCTGCCCTTGTGAAATAGTCCATGTCCTTAAAAAGGTCATATGATAATGTTCCCACAGTCTGATTTACCAGATCATCACTTGTTACGAAGGGCTCATAAAATGGAATGTCCTCTGTGAACATATTTTCATTAAAGAAAACACCGGCGCCCTCTATGTTATCGTTGGAATCAACAATAGCCCAAAGATCATTTTTGATAACTGTTTCCTCGTCAGCACGAATTTCTGTAAGATTTACGTTCGGATCAACGATACTGGGATAAAGCTTTTCTCCATCGTCAGACTTATCCAGCATGGTTTTAATGGATTCTACCAGGGGCTTCGCCAGGACATCATTTCTTTCCACTATGGAACGAATATCGCCTACATTTTTTGCGCAGATATCCTGGATGCTACGGCTGGTCATGCGATCCATGACATTGGTAAACAGTCTGTTGACAACTATATTCAGCAGAATAAAAATGAGCAGTGTAAATACACCGATGATGAGACTAAGACGGGTGTTTAACCGCAGGTTTTTTAGCCAGTTTTTTGGCGCATAACTTTTTTTGGGTGACGTTTTTTCTTTCATGGCTCGAATTCCTTTCATTCATTGTTACCGGACTTAAACAAATTGAAATGCTCAAAAAGTATCATCAGGACACTATTTTCTTCGGCTCATACAGAGTATAAATAAGATTCATTTGGCTTGATCTGTAATAAGAAGATACAGAACATTGCACACGAATGTGTGCGGTGGCGTTATCGTTGAGCGGCAAATACTTTTGACACTAACCTCATAAGATTCTGCAGCATAGGTGATGTTATCTATGATATGGAAGGGCAGAGTGGTATGATGTATAATAATAAAGTGTTTTATTTATGATTTTTATAGTTTATTAATTGTTACAGGAGGGGGAACATGGAAATTGAAAAAATCGTTGAGGGCGATACAGTTACTTTGGCCTTGAAAGGATGGCTTGATACACAGTCCGCGCCTGAGCTGGAGGCTGAGCTTGCAGAAATAGGAAGTGATATATCATCCATAGTATTTGATTTC
>JAGAXP010000019.1 GCA_017940955.1 Oribacterium sp. | reverse complement strand
TGGTGTTTTGATGATATGAGTCATGGAGAATCAGACTTGACATTGACTCATATCTGGTGTTTTGATGATATGAGTCATGGAGAATCAGACTTGGCATTGACTCATATCTGGTGTTTTGATGATATGAGTCATGTAGAATCGGACTTGGCATTGACTCATATCTGGTGTTTTGATGATATGAGTCATGTAGAATCGGACTTAGCAATGACTCATTTCCGGATTTTAGAGTTTTGGGTCATGGAGCAGCAGAACTTGAATATCTACTACTCATTCGTACACCATGGTTCACAGGCTGAACTGTTACTATAACATAGAAATAGCAGCACGAAGTCAGAAGGTATCAAACTTTAATTTAGAATTTTTATATAATTCAGGAAACATATACTTCTGGCTCGTTCAGTATTATATCGGTGATTCCTTTGACTTCCAGGGCTGTGAGATTCAACCTGTTTCCGCTTGGCTGTTCCGGGAACAGACGGCCGCTACCCCAGGCTCTGACGGTGTAGCCCTGTAATTCATCAAGTGTGCTGTCGATGGATCTGAATTCCGGATGTAGGGCGTCAGCATTGACACCGCCACGGATTTTGAACAGGCAGTCGGAGGTGTAGCGGTCGAGGATGCCGATCTCAGCCTCATAATCAAGTTCACGAATTAGGTTCAGGGATTTGCCGTAGAAGGATGAGTACACGATGGCATGCTCCAGACCTCTTTGGTGAATAAGCTCCACTATCTTCTGCTCCATGCCCTCATAACGGATATTGCTGTTTTTTAGTTCGAGGTTCAGTTTCAATGTTCCTGCCTTAAGACGAGATTCAAGCAAGTCCAGGAGTTCTTCCACGGTAGGGATTCTTTCAACTCTGCCATCTCCTGCATCTATTTTCATATTTTTCAATTCTTCCAGGGTGTAGTTTCTGAGCTCACCCGTTCCATCCGTTGTCCGATTCAGAGTCTCATCATGCATGATCATTATGTGACCGTCTTTTGACAACTGGATATCCGTTTCGATACCTGTGAGATCTTTTAGTTCCATTGCTTTCCTGAAAGCTGTCAGTGTATTTTCAGGATATCTCAAACTGCAGCCCCTGTGCGCCCATATTCTCATAATAATCTCCGTTCAATTCCAGAAATCTTCTGTTGGTTCAAACTCTTTTAAATAAATCAACACTAAATAGAATTATTCTGAGTTATTGTTAGATGAAATCATCCTGAAGCTCAAACCTGTATTTCTGTTTCACATCGGGATACTTCTCATGGTCCACTTCTGAAAGGAACATGTCCTTTGGTCTCACCCAGAGAGATCCGTCACCGTAGAGTTTCCGGTATATGACCATTTCCTGTTGTGTCTCAGAATCCATGGCGATATCTTCAACCAGATAGTAGTTTCCCTTGAAATGTTTATATATGCGATGTAATAACAGTTCCTGCATAAATAATCCTCCTAAACGATACTATAGATACATAATAAAAAATCTAGTGAATAATCAAGATTATCTAAGTATCATCATGTTCTTTCTTTTAATCCCACCAATAACTTCCGTAGTAGGTTGTGATCCTGTCACCATTTATACCAACCTTGAAGACTCCGTGAAGGGGAACACCTTCAGAGTAAGCTTCCGGATCGGTATTGTTTAGCTCAAGATTCTTTTTGATCCACTCATAAGGAGTTTCACCTTTTTTATAGTTTGTGAAACTGCCGAGGTCTCCGTCCTTTGCGAACTCTGTGTCTTTATCAACGTAGAGGTTCATTGTTGAGTTCTCGCACTCTAAAGGATAAGGAAGAGCTACAGGGACATCCTTCAAAAGAATATAATCATCTTCAACTGAGATTCCTTCTGTACTTGTCATGGTGTAGAGGTACTCTCCTCCGATGTACTTTCCGGCATTCTTCACGTAGGCATCCTTAAAGCCTTCGGCCTTAACTTCTTTAAGGCACTTTTCTGCCTCTTCCTCAGTGCCGAAAAGACCTGCGGCTACAGCATAGTAGGGTTCTTTATTGAGACCTGAAAAATCAGGGGTATATACCGTTAACTCATCGTAAAATTCAGCATCCATTAAGGCTGACTCTGTATCCAGGCAATCGTCTGAATTCTTTGAAGCCATAACAAATACGCCGTAGACCTCCTCAGGACTTTCGGGAAGCACTGAGCTTTCGTGACCGGAACCTGAAAGCTGTACTTCATAAATGCCGCCGAAGTCAGAACCGTAGAGTCCTGCTTCATTATCGTCCCAGGCTTTAATGTAGTCACTGATGCGGATATCATAGGTCGCGTTCATGTAGTCTATGGATCTGGAACCATCATTGTTTTTTGTTTCCTTACTGTAATTTACATTGATGATTCCATTGTCCCTTTGGATAATGTTATCGACGGTATATCCATCACCTTCCAGCTCTTTTACAACATCGGTTCCAACGATATCTTTAAGCTCGGAAGCATTGATCTCCTTTGCCCCGTACTCCATAAAATCCCCGGTGTTCCTGCTGTAATAGAAGTAGTATGGTTTCCAGCTGTGTCCTGCCCACATAGGCTCGTTGGAATCTTTCTCGTAAATACAGGTGCCGTCATAGACGCTTAATTTGATAACAAGGTCTCCAGTTTCCTGATCCACATATGCATCGCCGATCCCGGAAACAACAGACTCTTTGCAGGTATCGTCATCCATGTAGTAAAGGTTGGTGACTGCTGAAGTTACATACAGGTCATTAAACTCAACAAAGTTTTTGTCATGTCCTTCAACGATGCCGAAAACATTGCCATCCTTGTTTAAAAGGTATTCAAACTTGTCATGCAGCTTCTTTGAGCCATCTTCATTAACAAACCATATCTCGCCTTCACAGGAGTTGTCTTCCTTGTTGGCTTCTGATCCGATGAACATGAAGCCTTCGTATTTTCCGTCAAAGTTGATATCATCAACAAGATGGAATCTTACATCTTTAGTATCTGCACCGGCATCCTTTGCGACTTTGGAAATGAAGAAATCTGTCATCTCAGCTTTGGCAGACTCTGTTTCCGAGGTATCCGGACCTTTGTCAGTCACAACCTCATCGGCTGCTTCAGACGCATCGGTTTTCTCTGTGTCGGTTTTTGCTCCGTCGGTTTTCGTTGCATCTGTTTTTGCTCCGTCAATTTTCTCTACATCGGTTTTTGCTCCGTCGGTTTTCACTGCTTCGTTTTTTGCTTCGTCAGTTTTCCCTGCATCGTTTTTCAGAGCTTCACTCTCCTGCTGAGCCGCTGCAGTTGTCTCCTGAGGTTTGTCGGAATTTGTGGCAGGTATGTTTGAACCGCCACAGGACGCAAGTGACATCAGTACAGCTGCCGAAACACCAACAGAAACCAACACATTCAGATTTTTCTTTTTCATTTGCAATTCCCCCATAATTACTTCACTGCCATTCGACAGCTACACCCCATTGGTTTTATTACTGTTTCTGATTTAGACACGCAGATTGCTTTTATCTGCTATTATACGTGTCATATTCTTCCATAACAGGCTTATTTAGGCACGCAAATATCTTGTTTCTGCTCTTTTGCGTGTCTTATTACTTCAAAACAGGCTTGTTTAGGCACGCAGATATCTTGTTTCTGTTCTTTTGCGTGTCTTATCACTTCAAAACAGACTTGTTTGGACACGCAGATATCTTGTTTCTGCTCTTTTGCGTGTCTAATTACTTCTAAACAGGCTTGTTTAGACACGCAGATATCTTGTTTCTGCTCTTTTGCGTGTCATTTCCCACCGGGACATTCTTATTTAGACACGTAGATTACTTGTTTCTGCTCATTTATGTGTAATAACCCAACAATTTTTAGAACACTATCGCACATGTGCTTCCCAGCAAAATGAAGAACAGACCGATCATCAGTCCGAAACCTGAGCAGCCCATCAGTTTCAAGGTACCGAGAAGAGTTATACGCTTCCCGTTTCGGTCCATTCTTCCTATGCCAAACATTGAAAGGAGGCTAAGCTTCCGGTCGATGCGTTTGCCGATAAGCTTTGTTCTTCCGTCAGACCTTAATTCATAAATATATGGGTGGTCGTAGACATCCTTCCTCACGCCCTTCACAAAATAAACAAGAACAATCATTGCAGCCAGAACATACCACGCGGCACCGTACATAGGATAAAAGTGATCGAAAAATCCTTCACCCTCTTCCATATCCGCAAATCTTAACAACGTCGCCGGGATAAGCGGAAGGAAAATAGTAACAAGTGCGTTAATGATTATTCCCACCCATCTTCCGAAGGTGTAAAACTTTAATCTCACGGGAACTCTCTCGCCCTTTACACTAGCCTCATAAAACACCGGGATGTTACTGTAAGGGTTCTTCAAAATGCCTTTTCCTTCATGGATGACAAGCTCGCCGTCTTCACGGTATGCTTTTGAAGCTTCACTTTTGAGTGTTACCCTTCGGATCAGAGAGGTTCTGCCGTCGCACATTACCGCGAATATGATGCAGCCGAAAACCATGGCGCCGTAGAACATCGGCTCCGCAGCCCAGCCATAGAAGTATCCCATGATCAGGGTAAGGATCACCGTATAAATCGTGGGTTCGATCATCCATGGATAGGATTTTGTGGTCCTGTTTTTAGAAACTGCGATTCGCCCGGTCTGACCGTTCATAACTGCGGTCAGGGGTCCGTTTTTAATGAAATAGACCGGAAGTATGGCGGAGAGGACATTGATCTTTTCCGTGTGAGTGTTGATCTGTACTCCGGAGGTCTGCATTACCGACTCAACCTTAGGTCGGAAGTCTTCTGTGACCTCTTCCTCGATTCGCTGGTTTATCACCTTGTCGGGAGAGTCATTGAGCTTGACGGGCATGCCGGCGATGAGGCCGAATTCGAAGGGTCTGGCCGCTGACCAGTCAAAGGGCTCCATCTCGTTCATCACCAGATTGTCAAACTGCTTTGAAGTATTCACTGCTGTTCCGTCCAGGTATCCGCCGCACTGATATCTTCTGTCATTTCCGTCCCTCAGAACTTCCGCATAAACAGGTCCCTTTGCGACTATGTAGGGCAGATATGAGCCGTGGAACTGACCCATGGATGAAACCACTGCCTTTCCTTCAGGGGTGTTCGAATGTTTATGCCCCCAGTCCAGCATTCTCTTTTTTGCTTCCTCAGGCGTTATGGTAAAGGGAATTATCAGGTCCGGCATCTGTGATGAGTCCGTGAGTTCCGATCTAACAAGTTTACTGCCGCAGAAAATGCATTTCTCTGAAGCTTCCCCTTCACCAAATATAACTATGGCTCCGCAGGCTGAGCAGGAACACTCTTCCATTTTGTCACCTGCAGCCCGGATCTTTATACTGTTTTTGTTTAGTTCTTTCCACTTATAAACCGAATCGTATGCTTCCTCTATGCCTGTTGACATACCGCAGTTCGGACATCTGTAGGTCTGATTTACGATGTCGAAATTTGCCGGTGCCCCGCAGTTTTTGCAATAGATTCTGAGTGGTGATCTATTCTCATTCATACTCCCCTTCTGCTCCCTTTATTACAGAATTCGTAAAAAACCACCGGGGACGGTTCTCGCCGGCGAGAACCGTCCCCGGTGGATAAGTTTATTTTACCATCTCATACCGGAGAATCGTAGTATGCATATTTTTTAATATTTTTATAAGCAGTGACATTGAGCACTACCATGGAAATCAAAAGAAGCATTCCTGTGAGGATCTGAATGAGCTCATTTTCGCTGCTGCTTCCAAGCATACAGAGGAAATCGTAGCCTCCGTGAATAAGGATCGTTATGATCAGGCCTTTTTTTCTAAGCTTCTTTGAGCCTTCCAAATCTCCGTGGAGCTCATGAGACTTTGCCATGCCGTAGTAGTAACCCATGTAAATTCCGAAGACGCAGTGTCCCGGAAATGCCGCTCTCATGAAAGCAGTACTCAGGGTGCTGTCTGCAATATACAGAAGGTTTTCGGCTATCTCGAAGCCAAGTGCAAGCATGGTGCTGTAAACCACGCCGTCAAAGCGGTAGTTAAATGCAGGATGCTTCCAGGTATATTTTTTCAGAAGGAAATATTTGACCAGTTCCTCTGTGGCTGCAGCCAGAATAAATGCCTCCATAAAGCAGTAAACAACAGGATCCCAGAAGAACAGGAAATCTATGATCATGCCGATGAAGGATTCAATCAGTCCCGACACCAGAGTTGCGATACATGCACCTGCAAAAAAAAGCTTAAGCATTAAACCAACCGGCTCTGGCTCTATACGATCCATCTTGTAAATCAGAAACATCAGCACTATACCGGGCAGACATGATACAATCATCGCGAGGTCGGCATCACCATCTTCAAATATAAATGAGCTGATGAGAAAACCCATGGTTAGTACAATGATGACAAAGATGGGTAGTCGCCTGACCACAAATGGCGGCTGCTGCACCATGCCGGAGGTTTGGATTCCTGGTGTCTCATATGTATTCGAGTTTCTCGTGGGATATGTCTGCCTTTGATCACTGTAGGTAGTTCCGGGTTTAGGTGTCTCACCTGTTTCAAACTCTCTTGCAACAGAGTTCTGTTTTTGAACTATCGCAGGGGTTCCGCAGTTAGAGCAGAACTTATCCCCATCTTTTAGCGGGATACCGCATTTAGGACAATTCATTATCTTCCTCCGGATGATAATTGTAGGTATTGTTTTCGTCTTTATAATCCATGACAACCAGGTGGTTATATGGAATAATTATGTGCTCTCTGTCAAAGAGAAGCTTGAGCTCCCGCTGGAATGCACGAAGAGCTTTCTTACGCATGACAGGAGTACTGTAAACTACGAACCTAAGTATTATACCACGATCCTCGAAGGCATAAACACCTCTGTACTTTGGCATTTTAACCATGCCGGGTATGCTTTTCGCCATTCCCGGAATCTCACGGTTGATAAGCTTCTCAAATTCCAGAAGATCTGTCTCATAAGGTATGGGAACCTTAACAACCTCCTTGGCCATTCTGCCGTCACTGTTGGTGACATCCCGGATGGATGAATTGTTAAATATCTTCGTTTCCGAAAAATATGCAACCTTTGTGTATCGGAGTCCGATCTCCTGGACGATACCGCCCCATTCTCCCACTCTTATAAAGTCGCCAACCTTATAGGTGCCTTCAAAGATAATGAATAGGCCTGAGATAATGTCATTGACCAGATCCTTTGCACCGAGCCCTATGATCAGTGACAGCACGCCGGCGGATGCCCACAGTGCCCTTGTGTCGATGCCCAGCTTTGCAAGTCCCATATAAAGAAATGCGAGGGCACATAAATACTTAAGGGCATTACGTAAAAGCAGAAGAACATTTTCTTTACGACCATCCGAAACCTTTGCAATGTGGTAAAGAATGAAATTTAAAAGCTCCTGAATCACATGCAGCACGCATATGAGAAAGATGCAGTAGGTTATGGAAAAAAGATTTAACCCTTTTTCCCAGTCTCCCAACAGTACATAAGAAAAACCATCGAGCCTTAAGGATGTTTTTCCCGTGCCGATTTCAAACAATTCATAAAGTATGATTGATGCCGAACAGAAAAGAAGTATATTGTGAATGAGTCTTTTGGTTCTCATTACAGGTGTCTGCTTTGCAGCCGGAAGCTTCCCCTGCCTGTTCCATCTATGCTCGAATCCATATATGTCCGTCACTTTGGTTTCTTCAGGTATACGGATGGAACTGTCCTGACCGTCATCGGCTTTGGAACCTTTTTCCGGTTCATTTGAATATGCTGCTTCAGCTTCATTGCCGGATCTGATCATTTTATAAGTTTTCAGTGACATCAAAACAAACAGACAGACTGTCAATGCACTGAGTATTGCGAGTCTCAGAGAAATATTAAACGAATTTACGATATCAGCATTTTGGGTAAGGGGCATAAGGAACAGATCCTTTGTTTCACTGACACCCACATAGTATTCAGTGCCTTTTACATCGATCAATCCATTGTAATTGTTTTTCAAATCATCTTTTTCTATTCCGAGATCCTCAATGTCTGAACATTCATAGCCCAATCCTGTTGTGGCAACTATAGCCATGGTATCTTTGTCAATGGCTAATGCATACTCCGGTATACCGATCACCATATTATCCAAAACAGACTCTACACTAAAGGGTTTCAGTAAATGTTCCCTTAGTTCCGGATCAACAGAAATCTGAACAAAACCGTCTGATATATCATTTTCATCACGAAGGCTCACACCGATATACTGCTTAACCACACCACTCATCTCATCTTTTTGAGGAGCCTGGATCACATATTCCCTGCCATCCAGGAGGGGTCTGAATGCATACGACTGGTCTTCAGGATTGCTACTTAGCTTAAAATGATCATAGGGGGAATTGGTTACAATTACTTTTCCATCCCTGTCAAATACATAGATATATTCGATTTCAAGATCTGTTGCGTATTTATCAAGCTCCTGTCTGGTGAGGTTTTTCGCGCCCTTAGCATTAACCATATCTGCGGCAAGACGACATTGTTCCAGATACTGATCATCAAGCCATTTGGAAAGTTCGGTGCTGTATTGACCGTAAGTCTTCAGGTTTTCCGCCGCTACCTGTGCTTGATCATTCATGGCCGCTATATCGCCGGTTACATCCATTATGGTCTGATAGTACCATGTAACCATAAAAAGTATACTGACTGAGAATACGGCATAAACTATCAATCTGCCGGAAAATTCCTTTATATCCTCTTTTCCCCGATCCAAAGAAAATCCTATATATCGGATAAATACAAAAGAAATCAAAAAGAATATAAGCGTAGTGGATAAAGCTCTGATCAGACATTGGAAAACTGCTTCATACAAAGAAATACCACATAGGATATAGGTGTCTTTATACGCAAATGCAGTTCCGAAAATTCCTGCTTCAGCCGCGGCATAAAGATGATCCGGACTGATTTTCCCCTTATAAAATGAAGCCGGGAAAAAAATATTTAACTTATCTGTGGTGTACTCCGGTCCTATCTCGGATATATCAGGTGCCAAATTCATATCAACGGTCCCCATGGGAATGAGCTTCTCACCTATAAATCTTTTATCAGGGTGTACCAGAATGTTATGGTTATCCTTTGAGATGATGATCACATGCCCCTGACGTCCTATTCTAAGGTTTGTCACCAGCTTCATCCAGTAAACCGTATGGTTTATCACGGTCTCGGCATCTTCAGTGCTGTCCCTACGAGAATTAATGGCATTAACATTATTCTTATGAACCAGATTACGACTCTTTTCCAGAACGGCATAAACATCCCTGACTGCTTCTTCATTTTCTTGCAGCTGGGGAAGCAAACCTGACACCTGAATCATGGCACGGTTAATCTGTGGTATGGTCCGATTCGCAGTATCCTCAAGGTAATAATCAAAAGAAATCCTGGCATAAATGATCGTAATCACAGTAAGCAGGAGGTAGATTAATATTTTTGTCTTAGAGATTTGTTCTTTCATAATCGTTATCCGTAAAACGTGAGGCTGCTTCCTTCAGGTTGAATGAATAATCATTCATGCAGTTTGAACTCAACGTCTTCCTTGATTATCTCAAGCATAATTGCTGCAAACTTCGGATCAAACTGGGTTCCGGAGCCTTTTTCAAGCTCACTCATGACCACATCCTGGGGGATGATGCCTCTGTAGCTTCTGTTGCTGGTCATGGCATCGTAAGCATCGGCAACTGCGATGATCCTTGCTTCTTCTGGAATGTCCTCTCCCGCTAATCTGTCAGGATATCCTCTTCCGTCGTAGCGTTCGTGATGATAGCGGGCACCGATGGCAAGCTCCGGCATTTCCTCAATATTCCGGAGTATCCTGGCACCTCTTCCCGGATGTGTTTTTATGGTTTCATATTCTTCATCCGTCAGTTTACCGGGTTTATTGATAACTGCATCAGGCACGCCTATCTTCCCGACATCGTGAAGAAGTCCCATCATGTAAATTTTTTCCTGCTTTTCGAAGGTATAACCGGCTCTTTTGGCTATTTCCCTTGAATACTCGGCAACCCTGCTGGAATGTCCCTTTGTATAGGTATCCTTGGCATCGATGGCTTCTGCAATGGTCTGTACTATATGTACGGATAATGCTTCTATCTCCTTGGTTTTCTTTAAAACCTCCGCGTGCAGATCCCGCTGAAGCCTGATAAGCTCAAGAAGATGTCTGACACGAAGTGTCAGAACCTCCGCAACAAAGGGCTTCCTGATGAAGTCCATAGCACCCATGGAAAGACCTATAGTCTCAGCATTGTAGTCGTCATTGGCAGTGAAGAAAATCACCGGTATCTCTTCCTTATCGTTTTCTTTCTCCCAATGTCTCAGCAGCTTCATCGTTTCAAATCCGTCAAGCTCCGGCATTTTGATATCCAGAAGCAGTAGATCGATGGAATTCTTCACGACATAGTCCAGCAAAAGCCGTCCGCTTTTAAGGCAGGTCACTTTGAACCCGGCTTCCGAAAGAACAGTTTTTGCACTCTTCAATATGATGGCATCATCATCAACGATCACTACCCGTTCTTCCATTTATTTTCCTTTCTTTAGAGGATCAGTCCTCCCACAAACTTACTTTCTTCGGAGGATCTGTCCTCCCATAAACTTACTTTCTTTCGGAGGATCAGTCCTCCCACAAACTACCGTATGCAGCTATTGCCTCATCTACAGTCATAGTACCGTTTGCAACCTTGTAGGCTGCTGCACGAAACTCCTTGTTTACGGCATCATTAAGACCTGTTTCCTGATAACTGAAGGACTTGTCTTCAGGAAATCCTTCGAGAGACGAATAAACCTCATCCAGAGAAAAATCATTTGTCGGAGTAATAAGTCTCTTAATCTGAGCCATATTTCCAAGCTCTTTTTCTCTCATGATGAACCTGATAAATTCATTGGTCATATCGAGATTACTGCTGTTTTTATTTACACTGAAGAAAAGGTTGACTGCATCCAGGAAATACCCGCCATCGTCTCCGATTGGTACAACATAGAATTTATACTTAAACGGATCCGACTGGAACTTTTCTGATTTACTCTCACGCTTCAAGGTACCGGAAACCATATCTCCGCTTCCCAGCATCATGGGAACGTCTCCCTCGAAAAAGCGCATTATGACAGCATTATAATCATCCTCTATTTCCGTTGAGCATCGTCCTGGATTCAGATATCCCTTGTCCACAAAATCCTTCAGCTTCAAAAGGGCGGGACGCATCATTTCTCCTGCGGACTTATCCATAGCATTGAGAGGTGCTGCCGATTCCGGATTCTTTATGACATTATAGCAGAAAAGCGGGAAGTCAAAGGCATAGTACATACCTGCAACTGTTGTCCCATTGGCTCCCATGATCGGGGTTTCGTAGCCTTCCGCCTTAAGCTTATCACATACATCCACGAGCTCACTGTAATTGTTCGGAACCTTCAGGTTGTTTTTCTAAAAGATATCCATATTCACAAGCATCACGTAGGATCTTGTGAATATAGGAAGCATGTTGATATCTCCGTTTTCCAAAGTGAGTTTGGCTCCCTTACGGACACAGTCCAGATCTATCTTAAGGGACGGATCGGAAAGGATCTCTGCATTTTCAAAAACAGAACCCATACTGTCATCCTCAAGCATCCATGTTGTGGTAACATAAATATCCGGAGCTTCATCACTCATGAGAGCACTGGTTATAGTATTTCTATAATCATCCAGATAAACATAGTTAAGGCTTACGTTCGGATAGTATTCATAAAACCTCTCAAATTCACTTTCAAGGGACTCAAAATTCGAGTAGTTTCCCGCCACCTTGATGGAGCATGCCGTATCGGTCGGCAATCCGGGCTTGAAATCCCCACTGTTATCCGGTTTTTGTGCGCAGGAAGTGAACAACATTAAAGCGGCTGCCGCCGGAATCAACACCCTCAGTTTAAACCCCGTATTTTTGATCATTATGCTGCCTCCCTCATATAAATCAAGCCCTTAGTCATTTTCCAGGACCATATATTCTATGAATCTTCTCCACCTGCTAAGATTTCAGGTATCTTATCATAATCAAAATCGTCCAAAGCCTTTCTGAGTGCTTCAAACCTTTCGTTTTCATTCTCAGGTAATCTGTGATTTTCAAGAGATTCCACAATATCACTCACTTTGTCAAAATCAAAGGATTTACAGCTCTCCCTGATCTCAGAGTATGCCTTTTTAAGATTCTCCGGGGATATAACAGGTCTGTCATCTTCAGCATCCGATCCGGCTTCCGATGCTTTTTTATAGAAATTAAGAGGCTCAAGTTCCCTGACAAGCTTTCCATACCGGTCAAGAAGTTCTCCCAAATCTCTTTCCAGAGTATCTTCATCACCGTCTTCTCCTGCTTTTTCAAGCCGTGCCGCAAAATCTCCAAGCTTCGATGCCCCTATCAGACGGGAAGAACTTTTCAAAGCATGTATTTTGACCGTCAGGTTCTTGAGATCTCCGGCTGCCCGGTATCTTTCTATATCTTCTCTGTTCTTCTCAGCGGATTCGATATACTTCTCCACAGTATTTATATAGATTTTATCGCTTCCGCAAAATTTAAGACCTGAAGCAACATCCAGTTCTTCTATATCATAGATAAATTCAGGTATAAGCTGACTCTTTTCATCATTTTCATCAGCTGCGGGAGCAATCTTCTCCTTCGGAAGATACTTAAGAAGCAGCTTCTCAAGCCGGTCAGGGTCTACAGGTTTCGTTATATAATCATCAAAGCCTGAGCTAATGTAGATATCCCGCATACCTGAAAGAGCATTAGCCGTAAAACATATTACAGGTGTATGAGCATTGGGCGCACCCGGAATTTCCCTCATTTCTATCAGCGTTTCTACACCGTCCTTATCAGGCATCATATGATCCAGGAATATGATATCGTATTTTCTCTGCTTATAAAGTACTATTCCCTCATCTCCGCTGATGGCAGTATCTATCTGCACTTTAGTCCGTTTAAGCAGGTTTTCGATAACGGAAAGGTTGACCTCGGTATCGTCCACCACCAGAAGTCGTGCCTCCGGTGCCGTAAAGGATTCTTTGTATTTTTTTCTTTTGGCAACGGTATTTTTGAAGGTTTCCACATAATCACCTATAGGTGTCCTGTCCTTTACAGCCTGAACAAGCTCGAAGGAGAAGGAAGATCCCTTTCCATATTCACTTTCCACCTCTATATGACTGCCCATCATGTTGAGAAAGCTTTGAGCAATGCTCATGCCAAGGCCTGTACCTTCGATATTTCTGTTCTTGCCCTCTTCTATACGTTCAAAAGCCATAAACAGGCGTTTCATATCTTCAGGCTTAATGCCTATGCCCGTATCCTTTACACTTATCAGAAGTCTTACGGAATCAGTACCCTCTTCTTTAAATCCTGCTTTAAAGGTGATGGATCCTTCCTTTGTATATTTTACCGCATTTGAAAGAATATTGGTGATAACCTGTTTGATACGTATTTCGTCTCCGTACATCACCATCGGGATATCCCTGTCCACATCAAGTTCAAGTAAAAGTCCCTTTTCCTCTGCCCTGGTCTGAACCATATTTACGAGGTCATTAAGCATTAAAACAAAGTTATAATCTGCATTGTGTATATCCATTTTTCCTGCCTCTATCTTTGAAAAATCAAGTATGTCATTAATAATTCCCAACAGTGTTTTACCGGCTGTCCTGATGCTTTCGGAATATGCAACTATTTCCTCTTCGTGACTGTCTCTCAGCACCATTTCATTAAGTCCCAGTATCGCATTCATGGGTGTGCGGATGTCATGGGACATGGTGGAGAGGAAGTGGGATTTTGCTTCATTGGCCTGATTGGCCGCCTCCGCCGCTTCTGAGAGTTTTCTGTTGTAGGCCATGAGTATGATGTAATTAAAAACAAGTAGTCCGAGCAAGGCAAGAGTCACCATTCCAAGCAGCAGCCAGTCAACCACTGTGTTGGTGCTAAGCTCCCTGGCCGGAATATATGCCAGGAGATACCATGTATTAAGGGATTTCAAAGGAATATGAGAAATGATACATTCCTCTCCTTTTGAATTCAGCATCTTCATGGTGCCAAGCTCAGAGGTGATTTCCTTTGTCATGTTATTGTACCCGGTGCTGTCTGCCCGGTTATAAGACTTGTAATATTCGAAGAAATTGGAATTCTTCATTGACTTACCATGAACCAGATAATCTCCGTCCTTATTTATGAGAGAAATCTCTACTCTGTCGTACTCACCGTTAAAAAATACAAGTTTATCCTCAAGAGTACTTACAGCCTCGACTCGCATCAGGATGGCCTCTTTAAGTTCTCCCGTTGTTTCATCCAGGACCTTAACGTAATTCATAAAGGCAATAGACTGTACCCCATTCTGGGGGTTTGTATATGCTCTTGTAAGGTTTACTACTCCGTCTTCTTTACTTATGTTATCAGGATCACCAAAGAGATTGATCTTACTGTATGATACCGAATAATCATTCTGATCTGTCAATGAAGGGTTGGTTGATATGCCGTTTTTATTTGGATCCTCCGGAAATATCAGATGACCGTAAATACTTGGAGATATCTTAGCTTTTCTGATATAAGATATAGCTTCTTCTGCTGTCATGGGTGTTCCGGCATCTGCGGAACGATTGATGAAATTCGCCCAGATATCGCAAAGATGCTGCTCGTCCTTAAGGTAGTTGGTAACGATCTGCTCCGCGGAAATCGTCATTTTCTCGAAAGCTTTAATAACACTCTTGTTGCTCTCTTTCATCTTTGTATTGGCATATTGGATTATGAAGAAGAGTATCAGTGCCATTATCATAAGGTTTATAGCAATGATCTTGGATTTTTTCAAAGCTATACCTCCTTGAACGTTCTTCCTCTGTTTCGCATTATCCACTGCACATTTCTGTCAATATATTTCGGGTCCTTTGAGGTAAGTGACAGAAACTCCCTGATCCGTTCGGGACTGCAGTCACTGTTTACAAGTTCTGCCCTGTAAAGATAGTAATAGGCGACGGTGGAGGAAAGCTCTTCAAGGTCTGTACCGCCAAGCTTATCTTCAGCAAGGCGGAGTGCGGTATCATGCTCTCTTTCGATCATCTGAACGAGGTCCCCAAGTGTACGTTTTCCAAGGAAATCAAGCTGGATAAGCTGTGACTCGGGATTCGCTTCGTTTACAGTGGCTCCGGTAATGGCTGCTATCTCCTTGAGAAGCTTCTGATAGGATCTGCTTCTTTTTGTAAACTCAGCGATGGTTATAGCATCCAGATACAGATTGTCGGCACAGTCGTTTTCTATACTGCTGATAACTTCCTGTTTATAATGAACCAGACTTTTGTGAATTCCTGAGAAAAGATCATCAGCTGTTTCCAGGAGACTTGCTGCTTTTGAAAAATTCCTTCTAACCTCACGTGGCGTTGTGAAGGTTGATTTGTATCCGATATCGTGTTCTATTTCTGCCCAAACGTGCTGAAGTAAGGTGCGGATCTGTACTTCAACCCACATATCACGAAATTCTTCGGGATATTCGTCACTATCCGGAAGTGCGATGATATAGTGAAGTGAAAGATATCCAAAGGAAGTCGGGTCTATGAGATTTCTTTTGTCTTTTGATCTCGTCATGTCAACGCGAAATGCTTCCGCAATTTTCCCCGCGACCATATCTATCCCTTCTTCAAAATAGCAAATAACACGAAAACCAAGGATGTCACGAAGCTCCTCAGCACTATGATACCTGTCCGGTTTCCTATCCAGCTTTCCCTTTACGGATTTCACTGTTTTGATTCTATGGGTGATGCCGTAGATGACTGAGCTGCCAAGCTCTCTTAAAGTATCATTAAGCCGCTCTTCCATAACCGGTTCCAATGCCCGGTATTTTTCTATCAAATCTTCTATTTCCCGATCTCTGGTATAAATCATATTCGTTTCCATTTCTCATTTAGTATTTTCTGCCTTCTTGAATCTTGGGGACGGAGTTTCCGGTCTACTTTTTCCACCGGGAAACTCCCAAACCATTGGTGCCTGTCTCCGTGAACTCCTCCCCAGGAATAACACCTCAAATGTAGTCGAATATCCCCTGAATAGCATCAGTTATATTGATGATATCAGGATAATGTATTCTATCTATTTTCGTATAGCCTCTGGAATTCAAATCAAGCAATGCCAGCTTCTCACATTGTACATAACCTTCAACATTCTCAGCCTTAATATGTATATGCAATGGTCCTGCTTCACCTGTTTCAAAAATAGGACAACCAATTATTTCAAAGGTCTGATTAAAGAAATCTTTACTTACAACGAGAACCGGTTTTCTGATATGCTCGATTTTAAGAATATCTCCCTGATTTAATTCTTCGTTCATTTACCAAATCTCTCTTCCTGCCGCTTCACCCCAGTCAAATTCACCGTCCAAATTAAGCTTTCCGTCGTATTCAGCAGCGCGCTCTTCTAATGTTTTATGTCTGAAAGGTTTAACAAGCATTATCATTCCATTAGATACCTTTACATCGAGAACATCATCTACAGAAATAGCTGCTTCCTGAAGCACTTCCTTAGGGATTCTGATTCCCTGACTATTGCCCCATATTTTTACCTGAGTCTGCATATGCATCTCCTCCTTGTATATACATCGTATATCCTCAAGGCCGAAAAATCAACTAATATTCCTCTGAATGTATAATCGGGAATGATCATTCGTAACAGTTCAGCCGGGATGCCCTTTTTTCGCAGTGAACAAGGCATTACATTGACCTAAATTCTGGTTACCTGCATTTGGGTCATCCTGAATGGCAGGTTACATTGACTTAATTCCAGGTAATCAGGATTTGGGTCATCCTGAATAGCGATAAGTTGAATCCGGTGTGGGATCTGTGAATTTAGTTTGAACTTTCGTATAGCACGGGCTTTCCGTCTGCTTTAGTGTAAAGTACGCCGTTCTCTGAATAATATATCTCGTTATCCGGGTTCACGTCAAAATACAGCGTCGGACGGTAAACAAGGATGCTGCCGTCGGGCTGTATGATACCGTCTTTGTAAATCTCTTCCAAAATGCTGTAATCGGATATATGCGGTCCCGTGCCTGAAATATTCTTGCCGATATTTATGGTGAAAGTGATGTCCTTATAAACTATGCGTTCCGGATCGATGTCTGATTCGGTTGCTAAACTGCCATCCGGATTGTTCACCTTTATAAGATGTCCAGACAGCTCATCCGGATGCTGTTCCGCATATTCCCGGTAAAAGGCATCAGCTTCTTCCTCTGTCATCTTTCGGCTTCTGCTTTGCGGGAGTTCAGGCCAGTTAACTTCATACTCGATGCGGAAGTGTAACGGAACACCTATACCGGTGAGTCCACCCATCGAAACGACCGGAGTTCCGTCCGAGAGGGTATCTGGGATAGTGATAACTACAGTATCTTCTTTGGCGTTCCACTGATAGGATTCCGCCATGGCTTCCTTGTGGTTGTCTGAAATATTGTATTCAACGCCGTTTTCTATCACGCTCTTCTCGTTGCTATATCCTGTGCATGCTGTAAGAAGCAGTGTGAACATGCTGAAAAGTAGTGCTTTCTTCATTTAGGTCTCCAATCTGAAAATATATTGCCGGAATGTACCACTAACTACGTCCCCCCAGGTCCAATTAATGAGCCGTGGGGACGGAGTTAGTAGGCCGCTTAATGGGCCGGGAACCCCGTCCCCATGGTCATTGTCTTAATGGGTTTGTGAGACGGGTGTGTGATCCTCAACTAAAAAACTTGGAATGGGTATAGGTTTTTCCGCTGAATTCTGTTACAGGCCACTCTTTAGTTTTCTCTTTTCCCTGATTTTGTGTGGTGACTTTGACGGTGTAGCGGGGCATGCCTTCGGAAACAGTCATTTTGTACATGGCGCATCGCTCCTTGTTCAGGTACTTTGTATAGGTGAGTTGCTTATCACCCTCGTATACATCAGCCGTTGTATCATTCTGTAATGCAACAACCAGAACATCGTTCACGGCCCCTTCCTCGATTACTTCCTGCATGTTAAATACATTCCGTGTCCAGATCTGAGGGTCTACGGCAACAAAGAAGACTGCGTCTTTAGGAGCATACTCCATAAACTTTCTGTAGTCGCTTGCTCTTCCCGAGTCTGCAAATGTGCAGTAAGCATTCATGGCGCCATCAAGTCTTTCGGGCATTTCGAAAACTTCTTCATAGGTTTTACTATCCCCTGATTTGATTGCCGAACATCTTACTTTTTTGCCACCTTCTATGAAGGCAAGGTCCAGGATCTCATCATAATTCGAATGATACATGAGATCTCCGCAAAGGTCTCTTATGTCATTCCCCTGTGAATATATGGCAGTCGTGAAATCATCATCAAGCCAGATAAGGTTCGTGCCCTGTATGGTCTCGGGGCAAAGCTCACCCAGGAATCTGTCATATATATAATACTCACTCATGTGCGGACTCACATGGCAATCTATGATCTCTTTTCCGTATGCATGGAACACGTCCAGGATGGCATTGCCTGCTCCCAATTTGGAAAGGTCATAAAACTTGTTTTCAAAGTGGAATGTCATTCCCTCGAAGCTTATTTCCGGCTCCAGGTCTCCGAGATCATACATTCCGTAGAAGGCATGATCCACCTCTTCGATGTCCTTGAGACTGCCGTCTGAGTTAACTGTCAGCCTGCACATATATCTCGGGAAATCCAGCTCGAGATTGTATTCGTTGAGGAGCAGCTTCTTGTTTACACTGTTGGAATACTTATAATATTTGGAACCCATTTCCTTTGGCATGAATGCCGCTGCGGTATATGGGTTTCCGGTGTATTCATTTTCATCATCCCAGGTAAGGGGCTTCATCTCCTGAGCCCAGATGCCGTTATCGTCGGCTTTCCATATCCATGCGTAAAAGCTGTCAGTTTCGGCAGAAGCATTAGCAGACTTGCTGCTTTCTCTGTGCATGATAAATGAGTTTGAGCCAAGAGAAAATGTTTCGTCGGGATATTTGGGATCCTGGAATAGCACGGAACTCATGAAGGAATCGCCGTTTCCTGTCTCCTCCATGTATATGTAGTCTTCTCCGTCGCAGTTTCCGTAATAGAGCTTCGCATATGTGGAATCGTATCCATCGTCAGGAGCAGGATATCCCGTGTCGGGAAATGTCATCTTATCCAGGCCCGACACACTGAGAGCAAATGACAGAGGTACGTTCTCTTCTCCCCTGTACTGGTGATCCGGAGTGAACACTCCGGTGCATCTTTCATCAGAGCCTGTGTAGCCGTACTTGAAATATCCGTTATCCGATATTTCGATATGAGCATAATCCTCATGAGTTACAGGATTTATGAGATTCCATTCGCCGGACATAAAGGTGAAAAGGTCTTTTTCTGAGGCGAGGACTTTGAGGGTTTCTAAGTCGGATTTTGTGGTTGAGTCGTAATCTGTTGCTTGTGAACCTGAGTCTGCTTTTGATCCTGATTTTGATTCTGAGCCTGCTTTGGACCCTGAATATGATTGTGTTTTGGCTCCTGAGGGGTCTGCATTTTCCGCAGGATCACTTTTCCCGGCGCCTTCACTTCCGGCGCCCTCACTATGCCGGGTACTCTCTTTCTGCAGTGTGCTGTCTTTCGGGCTTTGCAGTACATTGCCTGCGCATCCACCGAGGAGCAGGCCGGCTGATATCAGCATTAACGCTGTTAATAAGGTCTTTTTTCTCATTTTTCTTTTCTCCACTTCCTTTGATCCATGTTCTATGGACTTCAAGTAAAAGTATATCGCATTTTCGGGGCTGTGTAGGCGGGTTTGTAGGGGCTTTTGATGGAAATGACACGCAGAAGAACTATAAAACGTAATCTGCGTGTCTTAACTGGTAGATTTATTCTTTTTCTTCCTCTATTTACTTTCCTTTGTTTCTTTCTTGTCGCTGCCTCCAAAAGTCAAAGTGTTTACTGTTGTGCCTACACCCATAGTTGTCTTTCCGGAGGGGCTTCCCTTATAGGTTTCTGTCAATTTACTTACGTCATAGCCATTATCTGTCCTTATATAACGATTGATATCTCCCTGACCATTCTTGATCTCGATATAATCATCATCGATAAGTGTGCATTCTATCATGCCCCTTAGGAAACCGGATGACGTAAGGGTTAACTCTCGTTTTTGCCGGTCATAATACCAGTCATCCACGGCAAATCCATTATCAAAGGTTTTTTTCTTTTTACCGTCGTTTTCTGTGTACCTTTCTCCATATGCAAGCAGTTCTTTTTTACCGCCACGATTTATGGAGATAATGTTTCCGGTTCCTCCGACCTGCTCCCAGTAACCAAAAAACTTTTCGATATCCGGTTCTTGTCCCGACTCATATTCGATGGGGACTTTCATATCCTTTATCGGAAGTACAGGCACATTATTTCCGCCCTTATTTTTCGGAAGAGCATTCCAAAGTGAATTTTCATCCGTGTTCAGTTTCACATCTTTCCAATTGACGGTTCCTTCGATTTCAGGAAGTGTTGTTCCAAATGGACTTATGGTCTCCCTCACCTTCACTTTGGTAGGACAGCCAAAACGCAAATAATGATACACGTTGGTTTCCAGAAGTACCGGCGTGTCCCTGTTCGCAAAGAGATAAAGTCCCCAGTTGCAGAACTGTCCTGCACCGTCATTGGCAGGAGCAAATAAAGGGTTATGATTGCTTACAAATTCGAAAACATTGGCACCCTTTTTCCCTTCACCATCCTCTTTGAACTGGTAATATGGAGATTCCAGTCTTGTAAACTCTCCGTTCTTGAGTGACAGATCTTTAGCATAAAAAGTGATACGAGTATTCAGGAAAGGAAGAACCTCATCACGAAGCTTGATTCTTGCTTCTACTATACCTTTTTCATATTCTGTCTGATAAATCTCATAGATCATCGGATTTATGTGATCAATCAAGGTGTTGTATGCCCTGGTTTTAAATGCCATAACCTGATCGTCGGTCAGTTTGTTAAACCTGACATATTCAGATTTTTCAGATTTATAAGTTTCGAAGATTTTATCCACGGATCCGGCATTATTCAGCATATTTTGCAAATTAGCTCTTCGAGTATGTTCTTCTCTTGTAATCCCAAGGTATTTAAGTGTATCCTCACTCGGGTTATCTGCAAGGCTGTAATAATAGCCAAAATTCCCGCTATAAAGAATCTTGTCTAAAGCTCTGCACCAACAGTAATACCGTTCTTCATCTGAAACATCCACTGTCCAGAAGGAGTCGACAAAACGGTTATAGAGTTTTCTGACCTGCCTATCAAGCTCTTTGGGGTTCAATTGATATTTATCAAATAAATATCGTAAGGCATAGGCCCAGTTCTTACCTTTAAGATCTACTCTCTTATTATGATGATCATGGGCATCATCATATTCTGTCGGATCCTCTCCCACAACTCTCTCAAATGCTCTTGCGGAGGACATGATGTTTCCTGTCTTAATAACTTCAAGTTGGTCACTCATATCATACTCAGTCAGGTAGTAGAAATAAGCAGCTTCCTCAATTGTTGAAAAGGTCTGTTCCTCCTTTTCCTTATTTTTCTTCTCCACGTATCCATCATATAAAGATGCTATATAGAAACCGATACCAAATGCCGCCATGAAGACACTGCTATATGTGAGAACAGCTCCTGCCGAAACACCGGCTACCATTGTTCCTGCAGCTGTAGCCATAGATCCAAGCTGACTCATTATAGCGCCGGAAAGACCTGACAGAGTACTCAAAAAATTCCATCTATTGGACTGTTTGATTTTCTGCGGATCCACCCCTCTCCTGTATTGATCCGCCACCCTAAGCCAGAGTAGCAATGTGCCCATCCCGGTTAATCCCAGACCTGCATAAGCGCGAAACGTACTCTCCTTAGATTGTTTCAATACTTCCAGTGTATTTGAAACTCCACCGGCTAAATCATTTGGTATTCCTAAGGTGCCAAGGGCTTCTGTAATTGATGCCTCTGCCGGGATACCGCCGGACTCATTCATAATTTCTGACAGGATTTTATTTGCATTATTCGAATCAAGTCTTGAGAATTTATCAAAGTCCGGAATGCTTGTAAGTCCAACGCCAAACAACCAGGTCTGTGACCCGACATATTTGGCAACATCCTCATAAGGCATTATTTTAAACAGGGATTTTCCATTCTCCTTATAAAATTGTTCGACGGTCATTCCCATTTCCTTCATTTTTTTCAGAGTCTCAGGATCTGACTTTTGAGCATCTTCCGAAAAATGGTCCATGTGGGCGATATAGCTGTGACCGTCCTCTGAAAGCTTATAATATACCTCTTCCCACTTACCCGTAGAATCATTCCTATAAAGTACCCCATCAAAGATCCGTGGGTCTCCCTGAATAGGAACCGTAACCTCTACATTAGTACTGAAATGATTCTGGCCTGATGCAAGTGAATAGCTGTATGTATAGAGTTCACAGCCTGTTACAGGATCTTTCTTCCATGGAAGTTTTTTTACGATCAGTGTGTCAGTATCATTAAGTAGATTCCATGATTTCAGGTCTATATGAATTCCAAATTCCGGAAAATCAGCTTCAGGGAACTCTCTGGATACATCCGCCGTCAGAGTCTGAGCCTCTTCAAACTCTGTCTCTGAAAATGAAACATCAATAAATGAAGGATTTCCCGGAGAATTCTCCGGTGTTACTTCAATGGGATTTTTTAAAGCTTCTTTAAATGCATCCTCTGTAGTCCCAAAGCACCGGACTACTTCTTTTTGAAAAGCCGTTAGCTCAATGTCTTTTCCTTTTGGATTCCCGTTTTCATTTCCGTTTCCAGGGATTACAGGCTTTGTTGGAGTTATGGTTTCTACAGGGTCCTTTTTCCTGAGAAATCCGGGATGGAAAAATGCAAGCTCAACGAACAGCACACCTGCCAGAATACAGCAAAGTACCTTTTTTAATCCTCCACCGGATTTTTTTTGACGTATCGGTGCATTCATCCGGGGTGTATTCATCTGCAGGCCATTCATCCTGGGTGAGTTCATCTGTGGCCCATTCATACGTGGTGTATTCCCTTGTCCGAGCATTGTGTTTGGGGCAGACATATTCTGTCCATTCCCTTGTTTAGGCATCATATTTGGGGCAGACATCTTAACGCTCTTTCCGCATTGAGAACAAAAAGATGCTTCATCACGGAGCTGTGTTCCACAAAACTTACAGTACTTCATAATTTTACCTCATTGTAAAAACCGTGTAGCATGATGGTCCTTATAGACAGGATTATTTGTCCATTATCATTTTCTTTTAATCGAGAAAACATACTGTGTATTCTTATGTAAGTATACTATAAATACAGGGAGATTATTTGATTTTTAGACTCCGTATGCATACAAAAAAAGGACCGATAGCTGCGTTGTCTTAACTATCTGCCCTCTTCTTATTTTTATTCTTTCTCCAAAAACCGTATCAGTCTGTCTCTGAATTCATGATAATACGGTTTTTCAATCATGATAACATGAGAACCACCGTCAATCACCTGAACCTCCGAACCTTCCGGTAACAGTTCTTTTGCGCTTTGTATTTTGTCATAGTTTAGATACGGGTCATTTCCTCCGCAAATAATCAGCGTTGGATTTTTTAGCTTATTCAGGTCGATCAAATCTGTGTCTTTGGATACGCAAATGTCTCTTCTTCCGCCATTGGGGCTATACTCCCCGTCATAGTGCCAGCAGTTTGAACAGAATATCTCAATGACGTTCTTGTCTGCTATAGAGTAATCAAATGTTCCGTCCCCGCATCTTTGGAAATCATCCGCTGCATGTTCCCATGTATTGTGGTGAAATGCTTCTGTCACTTCATATTCACCAATACCTGTAAGGATAGGTGCATATAAAACAAGCTTTCTTATATGATCCGGATTGTTTGAAGCGAATCTACTTGTAGTAACCGTTCCCCAGCTCCATCCCAGAACATCTATCTTGTCATGTCCGGTTACCTCGACTATTTTGTTTACGGCGGCATCTATGTCTTCTGCGGCATAATCAGAGTCCGGCATAAAGCCGTCTTCAACAGTTTCCGACTGACCAAATCCTGCGATATCCAGTCGCCATACCCTGTAATCATCCTGAGCCAGTTTTCTCACCAGACTGTAGTCTTCATAATCGGTATCAAACTCATTTGACGAGTACGTAACTCCATGGATAAGCAGGATGTCCTTCCCGGTTTCTTTCCCACTTACGGACATGCAATCCAGATGAAGATTCAATCCGTTTCTTTCCAAAGGATATTCGGCATATTCGTAAGTAATCTCTGCTTTGTTATTTTGTGTAGATAAATTAACCTCTGTTTTACATCCGGTTAAAACACATATGTAAAGCAGAATAAAAATCAAAGCACTAAATAATCTATTCTTCATATCCTATTCTCTTTTTTAAGAGCGCGATGCATTCACAGTTGTTTGTTCGCGGAAACATGTCCACGGGGCAAAGCTTCTCCACCTTATATCCGGCGGCCTGAAGCGGAGTCAGGTCTCTTGCGAGGCTTGTGGGTTTGCAGGCGACATAGATAAGCTTATCTACACCATAGTCTATGATCTTTGTGAGAGCCTTAGGATGAATGCCGTCTCTCGGAGGATCAAGGATGATGAAATCCGGTCTCGGAGCGTCCTCATAGGTGCCGTCTTCTTTTATGAGTCTTCCGCCCTGCTCGATAACCTTAAGGACATCCCCGGCGATGAAATCGCAATTGGTGACTCCGTTAAGCTCAGCATTTTCTCTTGCTGCTGCAACGGCTTCCTTAACTATCTCCACACCGATTGCCTTTGAAGCAACGCTGCTCATGAGCTGTGTGATGGTTCCGGTTCCTGAGTAAAGGTCATAGATCACAGGCTTTTTCATATCTCCACTTTCCTGTTCCTTTTGAAGCTCACTAAAGCCTGCGTACTCTCTTACCTTGCTGTAAAGCTTTTCAGCTCCCAGTGAATTGGTCTGGAAAAAGCTGAAGGGTGTGATTCTGAACCTGAGACCCAATATCTCTTCATAGAAATAATTCTTACCATAAAGCACGGTGGTTCCCATATCGGTGACTGCATCGGCAAGGGAATCATTGATAGTATGAAGAATACCTGCAAAGGTTCCCTCTATTTTGCCTTCCTCCTTGAGTCCTAAAAGCATATCCTTCCAGCCCTCAAGAACCTCCTCTTCTGACACAGATGGTTTAACTCTTATGTATTTGTCCGGCTCCGGCTTTTTATGCTTCTTCTGAGCCTTGGGACTGTATCTTCTGTTGAACCACTCATCAAGCTCCTTTGCCCGCTGCTCGATCACTTCCTGAGGAGCCGGAACTCTCATGGCACTGTCCCACTGGGAAGTAGTCACGAGGTCCACAAGTATCTCCCCTGTTTTAACAGCTCTTCTGAAGAGAAGATGTCTCAGATACCCTTCATGGGCTTTCTTATGCTCATAGGTGATCTCAAGCTTTGAGAAGTACTCTCTTGTGGCTCTGACGATATAGTCTGCATCCTTGTGTGTAAGTGAACAGCCGTCAGTATTGATAATGTTGAAAAAGCTGTGCTTCTGGTGAAGTCCCAATGTAAGTGGTCCGTCTTTTTCCGAATCCCCGAAGGAAAACTCCATTTTATTTCTGTAGCCTTCATGTACAGGTGACGGTACAATAGGTTCAAATGTATAGTCCTCATTCCTTATGACAGGCTCTAAAAGCTCATGAAGCTGCTTTTCCTTTATTTTGATCTCGTCTTCATAAGATGTTCCCTGATAATAACATCCACCGCATCTCTCTGCATTGGAACATAAATCCATGTAAAAATCTCCTTTAGTAAAGATAGAATCCTTGCGGATTCTTTTGAACCGCTCAAAGCCGCGCGGCTCCCACGATTAAAAATGGCTGGATTTAGCTAACCTGTAAGCATTATTTTTGAAGCGGTTTCCGCGTAACCGGACTCACGGTTTC
>JAGAXP010000217.1 GCA_017940955.1 Oribacterium sp. | reverse complement strand
TATAAATTTGACATTTTCCTCTTCAACAAACTCGAGGACGTCTTCGTACGAATTCATCTCTTCCACCTCTAAATTTTCATAGGTCGTAAATATTGTATTACTCAAATTCATCTTAGTAAACTCGCTTTGCTAATTATACTTTCTTAGGACCGATTGGAAAAATGTCATCCTAATTCACTTACAAATTTCTCAAATCGCTCCATGGCTTCCTTTGTATTCTCGTGAGTTGAGAATGCTGTCAGACGGAAGAACTTCTCTCCTGACTTTCCGAAGCCCTCTCCCGGTGTTCCCACCACATAGGCTTCCTTCAGAAGTCTGTCGAAAAAGCTCCAGCTGTCCATATCACCCGGACACTTAAGCCAGATATAAGGTGAATTCTTTCCGCCGGTATAGTAGATATGAAGCTTATCCATGGTATCGGTGATGATCTTTGCATTCTCACGGTAATACCGGATGTTCTCCTCTATCTCCTTTTCACCTGCCTCAGTGAATACCGCTTCGGCACCTCTCTGGGTGATATAGCTTACGCCATTGAACTTTGTGGTCTGACGGCGAAGCCACATCCTGTTCAGCTTCCCTCCGTCTCTTTCGAGAGCTACGGGAACAACTGTGTATCCGCATCTGGTTCCTGTAAATCCTGCCTTCTTCGAAAAGCTGCAGAACTCGATGGCAACATCTTCGGCTCCCGGAATCTCATATATGCTGTGAGGATAGTCACCGGTGACGAAGCATTCGTATGCAGCATCAAAAAGTATGACAGAACCGTTTTCCTTCGCGAACTCTACCCACTTTTTAAGAGCCTCTCTGTCATATACGGCTCCTGTAGGATTGTTCGGGCTGCAGAGATAAATGATGTCAGCCCTGTATTCCGGTGAAGGCATCGGCAAAAAGCCGTTCTCCTCGGAAGACATGGCGAAGATCGTCTTTCTGCCGGACATCTCGTTTGTATCTACATATACAGGATAAACCGGATCGGTCACCAGAACCGTATTGTCCTCACTGAACAGATCCAGGATGTTTCCGAGATCCGACTTGGCCCCGTCGGAAATGAATATCTCTTCGGGCTTAAGCTCCACACCGAATTTTGTGTAGTATTTACGGATAGCTTCCTTAAGGAAGTCATAACCCTGCTCAGGTCCGTATCCTCTGAATGTTTCTGCCTCTCCCATTTCTTTTGCGGCAGTGACCATTGCATCCACTACAGATTTTGGAAGGGGTCTCGTTACATCGCCTATTCCCATGCGGATAAGTTTGTTTGATACTTCAGGATTCTCAGACTGCCACACACGTATGCGTCTTGCAATCTCGGAAAAAAGATAGCTTTCATTAAGCTTCAGATAATTTTGATTGATCTTTGCAGACATTTTTATACTCCCCGGTACATTCTACAAATTTAAATTAGTTCTGCATAAGTCCTACGCATTGCTTCGCTCACGCTCTTGGGAACGTCAGCCCATTTAGTTCGCTTCGCGAAGAGCTGACGCTGCATGACACAGGACTTATACACTAAAAAAGGACAACATACCCCCGGTTTAAACCCGGACGCCGTTGTCCTTTGCGTTTCATTATACGGACAGAAAAATGGATGTCAAGAAAATTTACGGCAGTAAAAAATCAAATAATTTCATGTCAGATATTCCTATTTTTTCATTCTGCCGCTTTAAGAAACCCGAAGAATTCGGAGCCCGGATGCGGCAAGGCTTGCTGTTTGAAAGAACATGGAATGAAATAAGTCTTCCGTGGATGGACACCCAAGTGTCCATCCACGGAAGACTTATTTTGTGGAATGTACTTTCAACACAGTGGGCCGCCGCACCGGGCTCCGAATTCTGGCCGGGAAGCCAATACCATGCACAGATTCAAATTTAGTATTGACAATCTTTTTCTGCCGCGCAATAATCATGAACCATACAGACGGCAAAGGAGTCGGTTTAATTCACCGGGATTCCTTTGCCGTCTTCTTGTTATACATTTATTTTTTTCGGGAGTATCAATATGTGTAGTATCATTGGATTCTGTGACAGGCGCGCACAGTACGAAGTCGTAAAGACAGCGCTCTTAAAAACCGTATCAAGAGGACCTGACGCAACAAGGATCGTTGACACAGGTAACGGCTACCTCGGTTTCAATCGTCTCTCCATCATGGGGCTTAATGAAGCCGGAATGCAGCCTTTCAGTCTTGATGGTTCATGGGTAGTCTGCAACGGTGAGATCTACGGCTTCCGAAGTATGAAGGAGCGACTGATTACAGAGGGATATACATTTAAGTCTGATTCAGACTGCGAGATTCTTCTCCCTCTTTATAAAGAATACGGAACGGATATGTTCAGAATGCTTGATGCGGAATACGCTCTTGTGATTTATGATGCGGATACTCAGTCCTACATAGCGGCAAGAGATCCTTTCGGAATCCGTCCGCTCTACTACGGAACCACTGATGACGGTATCATGACATTTGCATCAGAGCCCAAGAACCTTGTAGGCCTCTGCCATGAAATCAAGCCTTTCCCGCCCGGACATTACTATAAGGACGGTGAGTTCCACTGCTATCATGACATTTCCAAAGTAAATAAATATAACAAACGCGATGACCTGGAGGCTATCAGCACTCACATCCATGACCTTCTTATAAAGGGTGTTGAGAAGCGACTGGATGCAGATGCACCGGTTGGTTTCCTTCTTTCCGGAGGTCTGGACTCATCACTTGTCTGTGCCATCTCAGCAAAGCTTCTTAACAGGCCTATCGAGACCTATGCCATCGGAATGGACATTGACGCCATCGATCTTAAGTACGCAAGAGAAGTAGCCGACTTCATCGGTTCAAACCACCACGAAATCATCATAAACAGGGATTCGGTTGTCAATGCCATCGAACCGGTCATTGAGGCACTCGGAACCTACGATATCACAACCGTACGTGCCTCTATCGGTATGTACCTTTTATGCAAAGCAATTCACGAGCAGTCAGACATCAGAGTTCTCCTTACAGGTGAGATCTCAGACGAGATTTTCGGTTACAAGTACACAGACTTTGCGCCTTCTGCCGAGGAATTCCAGAAGGAAGCCGAGAAGCGTGTCCGTGAGCTCCACATGTACGACGTTCTTCGTGCAGACCGCTGCATAAGCGTAAACTCGCTGGAAGCCCGTGTTCCCTTCGGCGACCTTGACTTCGTTGATTACGTAATGCATATCGATCCTGAGAAGAAGCTCAACAAGTACAACAAAGGTAAATATCTCCTTCGTCATGCCTTCGAGAAGGACCACATCCTTCCGGAAAGCATTCTCATGCGCGAAAAGGCAGCATTCTCGGATGCTGTAGGTCACTCTCTGAAGGATGACATCGCAGAATACGCCGAGGCATACTATACTGACGAAGAGTTTAAGGAGAAATGCTCTCACTATACTCACGCCACACCTTTCACCAAGGAATCTCTCCTCTTCAGAGAGATCTTTGAGAAGTACTATCCCGGTCAGTCGGAAATGGTTGTTGATTTCTGGATGCCTAACAAGACATGGCCCGGCTGCAATGTAAATGATCCTTCAGCCAGAGTACTCTCAAACTACGGTGACTCAGGAAAATAAATACCGGTCTCACAGGATATGTTCCCGCACTCACCTTTTTGACATTTAATGTTATTTGGAACTATCCGTTTTTTCAGAAGCCCCTGTGGCTCCCTCGAATCAGAATCGGGGGCATATAAGTTGGAATCCCTCCGGGATTCCTCTGACACGCTCTAAGCCGCGTGGCTCCCCCGATTGTAAATCGGGGGCATATATAGGAGTTTACGGCTACAGCCGATAAACTTATACTCCCTATAAAGCAAAGGCTCCGCCTCGTTATGAGTCGGAGCTTTTGCTTTATCTTACTGTGCTTTTCTTTTACTGATTTTCTGATTGCTTTTCTTTCGTTACTTTTCTTTGATTACTTTTCTTTAGCTTATTTCATTCTCTTTCTGCATCCATCAGAGCCCAGTAGGTATACTCTCCATCCTTATAGGTCTTGAACTCGCCTGTCACAGTGATTTCTTCACCCTCCTTCGGATACTCGTCGGGAAAGTCACAGTCATCACGAAGCATGAATTCAACTCCCTGTTCACAGCAGGCTGTTGCATCCCTGATGATACAGGCATAATGATCCTTATTCTTTTCATCATCATGATAAACCGCAAAGCTTCCATTCATCTTCACTGTCTTTCCGATATAAGACATTGGATCCATCATCATGTTGTAGACCTCTGCAAATACCATAGTGCCGGACATCTCACTAAGATTGACGTCTATTCCATCGGACTCCTTTTGCTCTGCCCCGTTGAATGTCTCCTTTTCCGGGTTCACAGCTTCATCAGGCTTTTCTTCGTTCTCACCATATAAAGCGGATTCCTCTATGGCAGTTTCCTTTGACTCTGCCTCCGACATGGCTTCCTCCAGAACCTCGCTGACTCCCTTCCGGCTCTTTGTGTCAAAAGTCTGTGCAGCTTCAGCGCTTCCGCAGGCTGATAATGCACCTGCAATCATGACTCCCAGGATAACCCCGTATATCCCTCTGTATTTATTCATTTATTCTTTGTTCCTCTCTTGTCAACATGATACAGCCCATATTCCGATGTGTCTAAAGTCACCACCGTATAGCTTTACATTCTCCGGAATCATCAGCCCATCTGTAATACCGGTCATACTGTATCATGACCCGGCTCCTTAAATTCCACATCAGCTGTGACGCACCATCCCGATAACATAGCATATTCCGAAGGCTGCGACGTCAGCCATCACTATAGTGGACCCTACGGGAGTTCCGGCGAGAATAGAAACTATGATGCCGAGAAAAGCACATATCACTGACAGTACCGCAGAACAGATGGTCACTGACTTAAAGCTCCGGAAGATACGCATGGCTGACAATGCCGGAAATATGGACAGTGCCGATATCAGAAGTGAGCCCACCAGATTCATGGCCAGCACTATGATCACAGCGGTAACTACAGCTATCAGCAGATTGTAGTTGTCAGCTCCGGTTCCTGTGGCCCGTGCGAAGTTTTCATCAAAGGTCACAGCGAAGATCCTGTTATAAAAAAGAATGAATATAACAACCACCGCCACGGAAAGCACTATGCAGAGCATGACCTCTTTTTCCGTCAGAGTCAGTATGGAAGTCGATCCAAACAGTGTGCTGCACACATCCCCCGAAAGATTTGAGGAGGTGGAAAAGATATTCATGATAAGATAGCCAAAGGCGAGAGCTCCTACCGATATCATGGCTATGGCTGCATCTCCCTTTATCTTTGCATTCTGCCCGGTTCTGAGGAGAAGTACGGCGCTTAGTATGGTGATGGGAAGTACCAAAAGCATCTGATTAGTAAGATTGAACACACTTGCTATGGCAATAGCCCCGAAGGCCACATGGGAAAGACCGTCTCCTATAAATGAGAACCTTTTGAGCACCAGAGTCACCCCAAGAAGTGACGAACAGAGCGCTATAAGCACTCCTACTATCACTGCGTATCTCACGAAGGGATACTGCATATAGAGAAAAAGTTTATCCATCATCACGCTGCTCCTCCATTCTCCTGACTCATGAAGCTTTTACCTAAGCTGCTTTCCAGATACTCGTCCTTTGTGCCGTAAAATACCTTCGAACCTATATGGAGTATATGGCTTGCATACTGAACTGCGGCGCCAATGTCATGGGATATCATGATGATGGTGATGCCCTCAGCATTGAGCCCGGCTATCAGCTCGTACATCTCGGCAGTCACCTTGGGATCAAGGCCTGAAACCGGCTCATCCAGAAGCAGTATCTTTCTGGTGGCACACAGGGCCCTGGCCAGAAGCACTCTCTGCTGCTGCCCTCCGGAGAGATCACGGTAACAGCGGTCCTTAAGCTCCAGTATGCCCATGCGTTCCATGTTTTCCTCTGCAAGCTTCTTTTCTTCTCTCCGGTAAAATGGATTCCATCCGCCACGTCCGAGACATCCGGACAGAACGATTTCACGAACCGATGCCGGGAAATCCTTCTGTACCACAGTCTGCTGGGGAAGATACCCTATCTCATTTTTCTGTAATCCGTCTCCTGTCAGTACCTGCCCGCTTACCGGCTCCTGAAGGTTAAGAAGTGTCTTCATCAGGGTACTTTTTCCTGATCCGTTTTCTCCAACTATGCAGAGATAATCCCCTGTATTTACCGAGAAGCTGAGATGCTCGAGAATTGCACGGGAATCATACCCTAGAGCCAGATCCCGAACGGTAATTAATGCCATATAAACTCCTTATTTCTAACTCCGGACACCGTATTTTTCCGGTGTCCGGTGATGCTGTTAATACTTATGCTCTGACTTTCTGTATGAGCTCTACTGTAAGGCTTCCTTTAAAACAGAGAGATTGCTCTCCATG
>JAGAXP010000216.1 GCA_017940955.1 Oribacterium sp. | reverse complement strand
GAGCAGGAAGGCACATCTTGGAAAAAGCGGCTTCAAGAGGATATTGACGAATGCACTAGAATCGCCAAATCCTACGAGGACTTTTTACGCCTTATCAGAGAAAAAGGCTATACAGTTACCGGTGAAAAAATCGGTGATCCTCACGCAAAATACATAAAGTTCACTGCCCCTGGCCAAGAGCGACCTGTGCGTGGTAGCTTCCGCAATTTTGGAGCAGGTTATACAAAAGAAGAAATCAAAGACAGGATTGAAAATCCCGAGAAATGGCAGAATAAAGAAAAAACTGTACAGGAGCCAAACACCACAGAAGCTCCAAAGCAGAAATCACGGATCAAGATACCAAAGAAGGATATCGTCACCAGAACCGGTGCAAGCAGAACGCTCATAGATACCTCCGGAGAAAAATTTCAAAACAGCCCCGGGCTCCAGCACTGGGCATCGGTCAAGAACCTCAAAACCGCCGCTGCCAGCTATGCCGCCGCAGATAATCTTTCTCAGCTTCAGAAGCAAATTGCCAAAAAGACTGCTGAGGCAAAATCTGCCCGTACTGAGCTTGTAGAGTTGGAGCATCAAATGAAAAAAATCTCCGAACTGCTCCTTTATGCGGAACAGTACAGGGACAATAAACCCTTTCAGGATAAATATAAAAAATCCAAGGATCCGGACAGATACCTTCGTATGCATGAAACTCAGCTTATTCTATATGACGGTGCTGAACGAATGCTTCAAAAGATGGGACTTGACCCAAAATCTGTTAATCCCGACGAGATCAGAGCCGACTATAACGCCATGCAAACCCAAAAGTCCATTCTTGAAAAAAATTATAAAACAGCCGAAAAAGAAGTCCTTGAACTACAACAGAAGCTTGCAAATGTCGAGAAATATGTTGGCTACGATAAGACTAAAGACCAGGAGCAGGAAACAAGTCACGAGGATCCCCACAAACAACATCATAGCATCAGCTGACTGTACGATGTTTTCACTTTAGTCTGGCATCGCTAATGTTAGCCTTTTCTCCTGTGATTCAAATGCATCCTCGCTCCGGCATGGATATTAGATACAGTCGGTTTCGGTTCGTCTTTCTGTTCACCTTTCATTACCCCGGCAAGCTCATTTGCCATCTCCATCATACAGGCTTTGCAATACCTCCCATTCTCTATCGGGTATCCGCAACGATTGCATACCTTGGTAAAAATCGACTCTGGCGGCTGGGTAAGCGTACCATCCTTGATGAGATATTCAAGCACCTCTTTAGAAACACCGGTCTCTCGTTCAAGAATCAGAATAGAGCTTGCCCCATGTTCATCAATATAACGACGCACCTTTCCGTAATCATCATACATGACGTTTCCGCATTTAGGGCATTCATACTCGCCTATCCCTTTATAAACCATCTTTCCGCCGCAATCATCGCACTGTGCAGGTTTGCTCTGATTCAGTCTCTCAAGTCCTTTGTCCACATTCCCATCCCCCATCATACCGTATACTCACCGAAATCTGACAAGAAGTATCTTCTCAAAAACCATACTTTGTTATCTCTGTCACCGGAGGATGCGCATTGCGGTTCATAGACATTGCTTTCTTTAGCGCATCCGGGAAAAGTCCCTTGGATTCAAGAATTCCTCGTCCGATGTCATTATTCCAGATTACAAAGAGAATACTCATATATTCGCTCCATACCATCGGCTGTTTCCCATCCTCTATATCCTTAAACCGGTCTGCATCTATGCCCGTCTTATCTGCAAGATCTTCCGCTTTAATTTTTAATGTCTTTCTTATTCCCGGAAGTTCATCTGCCATTCGCAGCATAACCGCATCCCTATCCAATGCATCCAAAGCATCTATCGCATCTGCCATAAATAACCATCTCCATCAATTCGTTCCATCTGTATCTATCATGACTTTACAGTAGTCGTCCGTCTTATCTCGCATAATAAGTAGTCCCGTCTCAAGTTCCTTTAGTTCCAGCCTATGTGAGATTAATTTCGAAGGCTTTATCCTGCCTTCCTTAATCCTCTTCAGCACATAATTCCAATCATCCATTTTTACATCATCATATGGCTCCTGCCTGAAGGTTGAATTCCAAATTCCATATACAGACATCTGTTTGCGGAGCAGCTGCCACCAAATATCTCTTGAAAAGGTCATATCCGAATATGGATTTCCAACCAATATAATCCAGCCACCAGGAGCGGCCGCCTCTATCCCGTAAGTAATACACTCATTCTTTCCAACACATTCAAAATACGATACAATGCCGCCATCTGATTTCTCTTTCAGCCACTCTGATACATTCTCTTTTCTGCTGTCACAGAAATTCTTTTCAGATACTCCTAAAGACTTTACCTTTTTCATCTGCGATTCTTTGTTCCCAACCACATATATATTCTTAAATCCGGCATCCTTTAGAAGCATGACAACCATAAGACCTATTGTCCCGAGACCGCATACGGCAACAGGCTTATCCAATGTCAGTATCGTATTCATGCCAAAGCATCCCATACGCATGGCATTCGCTGCCACAGCCATAGGCTCAAGCATTGCAGCCTCTTCAAAACTTACACTGTCAGGCAGAGCAATAAGGTTACCAGCCGGTGCAGTTACATACTCGGCAAAAGCGCCATCACGGCGTGATCCGATATAGTCGTAATTCTGGCACATATCGGGAAGCTCATCCTGACATTCCCGACATTTCCCGCAGGCAATCTTGGGAAATACTGCCACCCTTTTACCAAGCCATGACGGGGATACTTTCTTACCTATGCTCTCCACCACACCGGAAAACTCATGTCCCGGTATAAGTGGCATGTTATGAGCTCCCGTTTCATAAATCCTTGGAATATCCGAGCCGCATATCCCAGCTGCTTTAACACGCACCCTTACTTCATCTTCCTTCGGCATAGGAATTTCGACATCCGAAAATACTATCTCCCCAACATTTTTCAGTACCCATGCCTTTGACATGTTTCCTATCCCTCCTTTACGCTTTTAAAGCGGTTTAAATCCCCCATTGTAGTCACCTTAAAATTATCTTCATCTCCGGGTATCATTTTGATTCTCATTCCACTGATAATCGCAGGTTCCGATGCACCGCATATCATGTAAATCTTATCCGGCATAAGAGCCATATTTGCTTCATAATAAGGCTTCAGATAAAACAGTTCCGGTGCCTGACCTGCAAATACCTTTTTTCGGTCCAGAAGCTCAGAAACCGACAGCCCATCCTCGCTCAGATAGACCGTATCCTTCATGGGAAGTACCGGCATCACGCCGTCATGCCCCGGCAGTGCTCCATAACATTCATTAAGCAGGCTCACAGTTACAAAGGGTCTTGCCGCATCATGAATGAGAACCGTGTCTCCATCGTCCATTGCAGCTATATCTACCTTTTCATCCGCAAAGCGGATTATTTCCTGCATCCCATTTAATATGGAGGTCTGTCTGTTGGTTCCCGGGATGGCATAGCCTCCTATTCTTCCAACATCCAATCCTGCTTTATCTGCATCGGCTTCTATAAGTTCCCTCCACTCATGTTCTGCCACGATATAAACTCTATCAACAGCTTCGCATTCGAGTAAGGCTTTCAAAGCCCAGGTCACCATCATATGGGAGCCGGCTTTCATGTACTGCTTCGGCTTATCAGATTCTATTCTTGTTCCAGTTCCGCCGGACAAAAGAAGCGCATAATTCATATCAGAACTTCATCTCCCTTATAGCCTTTAAGGTATCTCCGTAGGCAACTCCCTTTCCAAAAAGAAGCGTCGTTCCCAATACAAAGCCTTTCACCCCAAGCGGAGCATATTCTTCGATCTTATCCGCACCACAGGCCCCATCCCAATAAATCTCAAAATCCATCTTATCCTTGAGTGTGAGAAGTTCATCATACTTCTCACGGACATAAGGAAGAAACATCTGGGCGGCATTTCCGGGATTTACGGACATTACCAGCACTTTCTTTACGATACGAAGAAGCATTTTGACTTCCTCGATACTGGTCCCGGGATTTATTGCAATCCCCGGTATGAGACCCGCATCTATGATCTTTTGCAGGGTGGTTGAAGGATGGTACTCTGCTTCAGGATGGATATAAACGGTATCCCCTTTATGCAGGTTTCGTATAAACAGATCTATCGTGTTTATTGGATGTTCCACCATAAGATGAACATCCAATGGTTTATCCGTTAGCCCTCTGATACAACGCAGGTCATTAAGCGACATGGCAAAATTCTGGACATAACGCCCATCCATGATATCTATATGGAAGGAATCTATTCCGCCGTTTTCGAGTTCCTTAACCTCTTCTCCAAGCCTGCTGTAATCAGCACACATCATGGACGCCATCAGTTCAAAATCCATATCTAAGCCTTTCCGGGTCAAACCATGCTCATAAGCATTACCGGTTTACCCACGTTTCTGCATTTGTGCGCAAGGCTCCCGGCTGTTCCGTAATAGCCCGACACAAAGTTTATATATTGTTCTGCGTTATGATCAGAGTCATAGATCACACTTTTCTTATCTTTAATGGAATCTGTAAATCCTGTATAGCTGCGCCATAAATCAGGATCAATTTCCCTTATCTCGTCAAGATCACGGCTCGGAGCATACAGACACACCACATCAGCGACATTCTCCTCTATCTCTCGCATAGATCTTTCCAGTTTCCTCACCGCATCATTCCCATGTTCCGTAAGAAATGCACCATTCACGCCAAACAGCACTATTTTTCGGTTTCCGACTTCTCTAAGCCATTCATCAGGCATTGACTCCGTTCCGACTTTTTCCTGTCCGGTCAAAACCTCTGATTCATCAAAAACCTTAATCTTACTATCCCAGTAATCACGTATGCAGGAAATCTCAGCAAGTGTATCAACATACAGCGTCTTCATGGCTTCAGACGAAACCAGTACCTGATCTGCATAAAGGACTGCCGGTTGCTCGATCATTACCCTAATCGCTTCTGCCGCTTTATCTTCACTGTCAATAGGTGCATCCAAGTCAAAACACGGCACATATACAAGCCTGTCCGTATGTAAAGTCAAATTCTTTGAATAGAAGAAGCCCGGAACATCCATAGTTGAACCCCATTCATCGTATGGATACTGCGTAACGATAACATCCGGGTGATGAGCCGCAATGTCATAATCATCCACAGTAACAAGGTTCATGTTATCCGGGAAAAGCGATCGGTCATTATGCTCACCGCCGTTTACGCCTGTCAGCCTGTCTCCATCAAGATAAGAAAGCGGCATAACCTTTACTTCCATGTCCGACAAGGATCGATATTTCTCATATACCGGCTCCATGCTTTTCCACCACCCGGCTTTACAGGGGAGAAAGAGGACTTCCTTCTTTTTCGATGAAAAATACGCTTCTATTTCCTCCTCAACCTGCTCTATCGCTGCGCTTAATCCATTGGCACTGTTATCATCCCAGGATGTACTTGCCACATAGACCATTTCACAGTAATCTTCCAGCATATGGACCAGTTCCTCGCTTCCGGGCATCTGATTTTCCATATGCGTTCCAAGAGATATGGCAAGGGACTGGCATCCGTCCAGTATCTGCCCGGCAAGCTCCGCATTTCCGGATAGTACAAGCGTATACACCTGATCATGCGCCTGCATCAGAGTTTCCGTCATCTCAAGGCACTTTTCTTTCCTTGTCTTCTCCCTGTGAAAATCCCGTATGGCTTCCTTCGTCATGGTATAGCGATAGGGATTTCCCCTATTCTTCTTCCGAAGCATATCCTCCTGCTCCTTATAAACCGGATATTCGTGAATGCCTCCACCCTTATGTATGGACATATAGTCGCCATATTCGATCTGAAGCACTTCATTATATCTGGCAGGAACCGGGATCGCCGTATATTCAAAAGGCATCATTATCACGTCTTCGAAGAGTTTCCTGCTGTATTTATGATTATGGTCGGATACCCAAAAAGGCATAAGAGCCACATTCTCAGCCTGATCCGAAGGGTACGTCATATACAGCTTCTCTGTCAGAAGCCGAAGCTCCCTGAGCAGGTTCCCACGCCTGTGAAGGGTCGTATGATTCTGCCTCTCGATATTTGCAAGTATCCTTCTGCATTCCGGCGTATCAAGCTTCCCCGATCCTGCAAGCTCATAGGCCTTCTGAACATCCTGCGCCATTGCCCTTCGCTTTTCCTCTGCTGCTTCGTCATCACTCAGCCCATCCAAAGGAAAGATATCTATGCCCACCGTATATGGACAGCCAAAGTATTCCTTCATATGGCCTTCACTGAAATTAATGGCATGAGCATTGACGATTCGACCGATCACCTGCTCATATTCTTTCTCAAGTCGTAGAGACAATACACAATAATCCCCCGGCAATTCATCCTTTGCCGCTTCAAAGAACTTCACCCAGTCATGTCGCAGCATACAGATATCAAGGTCATCATCCCAGGGAATAAAACCTCCGTGTCTTACCGCTCCAAGCAGCGTTCCGCAGTCAGCAAACCACTTGATGTCATGTTTCTTACATACCCTGTCGATTTCGGCAAGCACCTTAAGCTGTGCCGCCCAGTATCTCTTCATCATGGAAGAAACAAAGAACCCCTCCCGTTCTTCCGCTTCAAAATACTTTATGCTCGGAGGGCTATCTACTATATTGATTGCCGTATTTGATCCCATCTCTACTTCTTCCTCATCCATGGCTTCTCATCATATCCCATAATTTGCCAACATTACGGGTTTCCCCCGTATCACAAATGCCGGAACAAGTGGTGACGGACTCCCGTAATATGCGTCATAATCCAAAGCCACTCTGTCTGCACTCAAATGGTCAAGTATGATAAGTTCCATATCTTTATCCGATACGGCTTTATCCACCGTGCTAAAGATTTCATCAGACAGCTCCTCATCCACAGTTCTCCATTCGTCCCTGCTACCCGGATAAAACATCACTGATACTGTCAGGTTCTCTCCGCTATCTTTTAAAGCATCAATTCTTTCAGACACGGCATCAGAAAATGCAGACCTATGCTCCTTCAGTTCATTTGCACCGACACAATAAATGATCCTCTTTTTTATATCCTTTGCCTGCTCTGATTCAGATACCAAACTGCCTGCAATGATCTTTTCTCGCCACATTTTTTCCGTATCTTCCCCGGCAAAATTCGAAAGTGCCCTTATGTACTGCTCTTTGATATTCTCAGACTGCACATGAATTTCATCCGCATATATCACGCCGGGAGCAGCTACATAGTGTCTCAGATTATACTGATCATTTACGTCCTCCTTACCGAACTCAGCAGTGTCGCCTATTGGCACATAAATGATCTTGCCTACATACTTTCGCAGATTTTCTGCATAGAAGTCTGGAGGAACGGTCAGACACGGATTTGCTCCATCATAAGGATTTTCCGTATAAACCACATCCGGGCAGTGCAGAGCCGGATCATATGATTTCCAGTCGGTATACTCTATCCCTTCCGAATATCTGTCCAAATGTATGGAGTCTTCAATCTCTCCATCTGACATGAAAATCTTACCCATAAAGGATTTCTTCATTACAGGCATGGGAACCACAAACACATCTGTATTTCCATCACATGAGGAGTCATAGTATTTCTTTAAAGCGTTCCACTCACCAGCACCTGTTGGCAAAAACAGGATCTCTCTGCGATCCACGATCTGCTCTTTTATGGTTTTTCCCACAAGTTCTAACGCATTCCTGCTTTCCGGCAGTAAATCTGCCTCTTTACCGTTATTCACGGCTTGATATTCTTCCCATAATGCATCGCAATAATTCTGTAATGCTTCTACTACTTTCTTTGTACAGTCCCTGTCTTCTCCTTTAACCTGCTCCACCAGGGTTCCATACTCAGCGGCAAGCTGCTGGCTGTCCGCCACAGCCTGTGTCAATTCATCCAGTGTTCCGCCATGCAGGATATTCTCCGCATCCTTAAGTAATGCATCCAGTTCTGCAAGGCAGCCGGCAGAAATGCTCCTAAGCGATCCTGTATCGTCAACCGCAGGCCTGTTAAGCATCATTGGATCAAATACAAATCCCGGGAACTTCTCTCCGGACAGCTTCTCCATGTCTTCCTTCTGACCTTCAAAATACGGATAATCATGCCCGTCCCATACTTTATGGATCTCATTGTAGTTTCCGTACCTTGATGCAAGCACGACATTATACGCAGCTGGCACGGGAATTGTCGTATCCTCAAAAGGAAGCCGTATCAGCGATTCATAAAACTCTTTTCGCTCTGCAGCATTGATTCCGTTTTTTAATACCCATGGAAACACCTGTCCTACCCTGCCCGTTTCGCCTGGTTTAACCTTTGACATCTGCTGTTCTGCCAGCTTATACAGTGCCACCGCAACATCCCTTATGCGATACATCCCCGGGAGACTGATGTGGTATCTTCTCTTGATCTCATTTAAGTGTGCAGAAGCCTGCTGTTTATTGATGCTGCCTTCCCTGATCCCATCCGCAATGGCAATGATATTCATCAAGTCCTTATCACGGCGAAGCTCCTTGTCATCATCTGCAAAGAGATAATCCTTAACAAAGATATCCACACCGGCAAGCCATGGAAAATTGTTATGCGTATCAAGATATTTAAGGTCAAAACACATTTTTGAATTATTCACCACTCTTGAAAGAAAGAGCCAGTGATTCTCTTTCCTTTCAAAATCGTGTATGACAAAATGCGCAGGCAACTCCTTATCTGCCACGCTGCGGAATCTTATATAATCATCACGAAGCATACAGATATCCAGGTCATCGTCCCACGGCACATATCCGCCATGCCTCACGGCGCCAAGAAATGTTCCCCAGTCTGCAAAATATTTAATGTCATGCTTTTTGCAGATCCTGTCGATCTCTGCAAGCACATCAAGATCAGCCGCCCATGCCTGCTTTATTGCTGTAGGTATATAAAAGCCGTTTCTTATTTCGTCTTTAAAAAAATCGATGGAATGTCCCATCTATCTGATCGTGCCTCCGTGTTCTATACGGGTTCGCCTATTGATATCTTTTCCTTAAGGGATTTCGGGAAAAGACCCCGATTATCTATGATGCCAAGTGTCCGTCCGTTATAATGGAATACAAAAAGAAGGGAAAGATACTCACTCCAGGACATTCCCCTGTTCCCGACTTCTATATCCTGATATATCGCCTCTGTAGTCCCTATCAGCTTACTCATATCCTCAGCAGAAAAACCTACAAGCAGCCTTAGCGGTGTAAGGTCATTTGCCATTTCCTCTGACAGCCATTTATAATCCAGTGTTCCGTCATATGGTCTGTCGGGTCTTACACCTGTGAAAACATTGGTAAGTACTATTTCATCAGCAGAACCGTTCATATATGTCTTCCGCAAACGCTCATAAGTGATATTCTCCATCCTGAACGCATCCATGACACGAGTGAGTCTGCCTTCAAGGCTTCGGGGATCTGCCGGCTCCTCGCCGTTATTTTTACGGATCAGCATCCTGCCCGGTACATAAAACTCTTTTATATAATCCTTCATCACTGATGGTATGCTCACACTTCGGATCTGTGTCTTTCTGGACAATTCCTCTACTACCACAAGCGTTTTCTTATCGCTCTCCCTGTCCGGGTTCTTAACCCTGTGGATACTTCTGTGCACAAATATCTCCATCCTGTCAAGATCCACATCATTGCAGCCAAGAGCACAGAGTTCACTTATTCTGAGTCCACAAAATAGTGCCAGCAGAGCCGAAAGCATTTCAGTACAATGATTGTACTTGGCTCTAAGACATATCATCTCAATCTCGCCTGCGGTCAGTTCTTCATAAGAATTTACATCATATGAAATATCCGTTTTCTCTCCATCTTCACCTTTTCGGGCGTACTGGATCACGCTGCTCATTACGGCGCGAACAACCATAAGTCCGCTATTGCGCAGGTTTCGTCCCTGTTTCTTTGCAAGCTCAGGTGCTCTCTTAAGAAAACTGTTCATTTCCGACTCTGTAACTGAGCTCATCGGAAAATCTGCATATTCCGGGAAAACATCTCTTTCAAGCGCTTCCATATATCTGTCATGAGTAGTTGATGCAATCCTGTCTTTACTCTCTTCAACCCATTCTTCAGCCACCTCACGGAATGTCTTTTCTACACGGCTGTCTTTATTCAGTTCTGCACTTCCTTTACTATTTGCCATAAACCTTCCATTTTAATAATCAGGCATCCGTACCTCCGGCATCACCTGATGCTTCGGTTGTGTCTGTACTACCTGTGGTCTGCCCCTGGTCTTCTGAACTATTCTGTTCTGCTTCTTTTCCGGTGAGATTCTGATCTGCTTCTGCACCGTTAGTATCTGTATTCCCTTTATCACCATTGGTTTCAGCTTCCGTCTGCGTTTGACTCTCCTTTGTCGGGTCAGCACCTTCATTCCCCTCCGGTTTCACATCCGCTTCGCTATCGCTCTTAGTATCAGAGGAATTTGGCTGAATATCATCCTTATTATCTATGCCTTCAATTTCCTCTGTGGTCTCTTCAGTAGATTCTTCTTTATCGCTAATTTCTTCGATATTCTGGATCTCAGTTTCAGACAATTCTTCAGAAGAATCTTCTGCCTCTTCTTCTATATCTTCTATATCTTCTTTATCATTCTCGGTCTCAGTGTCAGATGTATCATGATTTTCCGGGTAAACAGGATCCACAGACCATGTAACCATCACTCTGGGACATGCACTGGTTCCTCTCCAATCTGCATTTGCATTACATTCGCCCCTGAGTCCAAATGAATATGTATCAAAAGATATGTCTTCATCACTCTGATAGATATACTCATAACTGTCCGTGGATTCATCATAATGATAGGTATAGGCTTCTGCTGGTGCCTGATTCATTTCTATCTCGACAGACACTTCCCCATCCTCGGAAAGTACCCACTCATTACCCTCATCATCCACTATCGCAAGGTATATAGCCGGATCGTCTTCGCCGTCAAAAACACCGTCCTGATCCATACGGAGATCCCCAATATCCGAAATCTTCGCAGTAATCTTCACAATTACGGGAACCGTACTGCGGTTAGTTACACTGAGCCTGTCACTGTATCTGGAGAAATCATATTCTCCATCATCGTGGTTACGGAAAAGAAGGTAGGCACCCTCTTCCACTACACCACCGCCATATCTCATCCCATCTGTTTCATATAAAAGTCCCTGTGGATCAATGTAAAAATCAAATGGGGATTCGTCACTGACAGTTGGCAGGTCAACAGAAATGATTTCTTCCTTTATGGTCGGCAGCATCACGCTTCCAAATGCCTCGGTGCCACCCTCCATGGCATAAGAAGACACCTGTGAAAACGTAATTACAGTCATTGGTAGTGTTGCTAAAACATATCTAAATCCCTTTTTAAGCAAAGACATCCCTGTATCCTCATCTTTCTATTACTCCGCATAGAAATACGACGCTAAACGATATATTCCGTTATGACTTTTATCAGCGTGATCAAATACAACATAAATCGGAAGATTACACATGGTTGCCAACCATGGAAAGCCGTGTGCAATAAGATATCCAATATCCTGATGAACTTGACCTATATGTTCATCATCAGCAATATGCTCCCACCTCGGATCACCTTTAAGCATCTCGCTTATTAGCAGACCATTTCGTTTCCTGTCACAGCTGTGCGCATCTCCCCATTCCTGCATCCAGTAAAATGTTCTCAGAGCATTAGTAAATTGGGGATATCTGAACAGTTCATCTCGTGTCATAAGGCTCCTTCTAAAGTGTGCTTATAATTTTAGGCATTATCGTTTTATCCCTATCCACATTCACAGCAACCGCCATATCAATCCCAGACGGTTTTCTATCATTTACAACGATTCTCTCACCCATCGGCATATTAAATATTATCTTGTCATATCGAACATCATGCTCCTTGAGAAAATCTATCGTCATATCATGGTACTCATCTGTCCTGGATGTAAGAATTAAAATATAATCCGCCTTCGGCAAAGCCCTTATATACTCCTTAACTCCATCCAGCAAAGTATCGTATCCGTCAATCTTATAACCATTATGCTTTACGATTGTCCCATCAAGATCAAATATCCATGTTTTCGGCAGTGTGGACAAAACCAGATCTTCAGTTCTTGTTTCATCTGTTACCATGCTATCTGCTTCTTTATCTGTTCCCATGTATCTCCGTCCTTTACAACAATGTTTTCAAATCCGTCTATCGCATACATATCAATAGCTTTCCATTTTGTATCACAATAGAAATAATCGGGATACAAGGCAATCTTCCTGCATTCAGCCGTTTTTATAACATCGCACATACCACTTCTGATCCCTATAAATAGCCCTGCCTGTTCCACAGCAGATTTCATTTCAGAAATCTTCGGGCTTATTCCCTCAGTTCCCTCAAGTGGTTTTTCATCTCCAATGATATTTGTAAACACTTGATATCCATTGCTTTTAAGATCAGCAATCAAGCTTTCCCATAAATCCCCTGGTAATGCTGCTACTGACTTAGCATATGGAGCTATTATCGCTGTCTTTCCACCCTGAATACTTTGTTCAAATGAATACTCATTCCACCTCGTTGGCTGCATAGCCACTGTATCCTGTGGTAGCCCAAATATACCGCATTTATACACAGTCTCCAGCGGAATGCATTTCTTATACAACGCCCTGTGCAGATATACAACATAAGGCCTATCCTGATGAGCTATAAAGCAATCCGGGTAGTCCTTATAGATTACAGCCTGTATCATTTCGTCAATTTCTTTTTGCCTATATTCAAGTACATCTGCATATCCGAAAAGATCCGCAACCTGCTTCTGTGCGCCTCCAACAACACAAACAAGAGACTTCTCATACCCATTTATTTGCATATAAGCTTTAAGGTATGACATGCAAAAATATATATCCCCCAGTGCTGGAAACGGGCACAACACTACAAAATGACCAGGGTATTCTTCCTTAAGCTTCCTTACTCTTTCAATCCCTCGTTTCACTCTTTCGCTTTTCCTCAAAAGAGTATCCGCAGAAAGGGAATATTCCGCATAGGTATTGTAGTCCGTCATTTTTACAATATCGCCGTCGAAGCCTATGCTTCTTAGCTGCGCTGACATTTGCTCATAAAATCTCGATACAATGAGGACTATCGCATTCTCTGTACTCAAAATAGAAGCCGGTTCAGATACGGCTATCCCTTTATATTCCATTCCATACTTATCAGAATTATTATCCAAAATAGCAGTTGGCTTAATCCCTCTCTTTAGGAGTTCATCTGCCAATTCCATAGTTGCATTGCAGTGCGCAAACAAAAATACATTATTCTTCTGCAAACTGCCAGCATCTGACATTCTGTCCAGATTTTCAATCATTTCCGCATGACGCTCTCGTTCCATAAATCCTCCGCATCTGCCTTGCTTAATATTCCCGTTTTTACATAATTATCTATACTCCCACATCTGAATTTCATTCTGGGAAAGCATAAACCATCGGCAAATTCGTATACTCGATATAGATCCTGCATGTACTGTTCTTCTTTGTTTTCAGTATTTTCCACTTTACTTACATTCACCACAAATCCTTTCCGGACAGCCTTGCCCCGATACCTCCGCCCGGATGATTCATTTTGAAATCATCCAGTGTTATTCCCATGCGCTTACCTATCTCTATTGCTATTCCCTGCAATATGATGAGATATATCGTTGTGGAATTATTCGGAACCATACCCCGTTTAACTCCCTCGTTAATTAAGTACTCTTAATAAGAACTCGCTTAGTGGCATATCTTCTTCCCTAATTACTTCAGAACTATTCATTAAGCGATGAAATAGTAAATCATATTCCACCTTCTGAAGTCTTGATAAGTAGTTTTGATCAGTTATTTCAGGAAGCACACACACCTGTTCATCCTTTTTTAAATCGTATGTAACCCAAACGCCTTTGTTTACAAGAATAAAAAAAATCTCACTTTCATTTAATTCAACTGCTAAAACACTATCCTTTTCTCCTAATTCAGTTTTTAACAGCTGATCGAATCTATCACAAACATCGCAATTTCCACTATCCTCATTTATTCTTACAACGTGTTCATTTGTAGTCCATGGAAAGAGATATACATCTCCATCTAAAACAATCGGCACGTTCCATAATCCACCCACTGGTAGCGCAATGCTTCTCACATTTTTGTTTCCAATCTCCCAGATGTATAGTGTGCAATCACCGCTATCAATCGATGTTAGTAATAAATCATTTTTATAACTTGCAATAGAAAAGAAACCCTCCGCATTACTTTTTAATTTAATTAACGACAAGCTTTCCGTTTTTATATCAAATTCCCACACACCACTACATACACCGGACGCAATGTAATACTTTCCATCTATTTCCGCATATCCATTTCCAAAGTAGCCTTCAGCTTCATTCAGCTTATCGCTATTAAATATGCTTTCTATATGTCCTTCTGCATAGTCAAACAAATATGTTGTTTCTAATGTTTTTGCATCAATTTTTATTATTGCAGGATATCCATATCCAAACATATATACAGTCTTCTCATTCCCTATGACATTCCAAAACTTAGCGGAGAAATTAAGTATTTTTTTATTATTGAAATATGCCTTATTCAACTTTAAGGAAGTTACATTATCACTCACTAGATCGTATACAACAATTTCATCGCTCTTAAACGGAGCAAAAAAACACCGATTACAAGATATAGCCGCTTTACCAGTAAGACCTCCTGTATTTAGTTTCGCATCTGAATATGTATATAGAATCCTGAAGTCATTTCCGTTCTCACTCATGCTACAAATAGCATTCCTGTCCCACAAAGAGAAATATAAATTATGTCCGTGTCTAATTATTTCTGTACTTATTATTTTTTTTGTCATAGCCTCGCGCCTCATTTTACATGGAAACGGTTAATGGTAATTCAAGATCTGTTTCACAAATTTGCCAGCCATTGTACATTCTTGTTTGGTCGTTATACTTAGGATGAGTAAAACGATGATGAGTCTTTATTTTTTCCTTATAATCAACAGATCCATATGTGCCTTCGGGTGATATCTTCATCGTATCATTTTTATTATTAAATTCTTTAATGGCAAGAGCTTCTCCTTGGAATTCATATTCAGGAGAAATATCATCAAAATACATATAGACCCTTGGAAGAAACCACTTATTATCTGATTCGAGCATGTTCAAAATAGGTATTGTTGATGAATACCTATCTACATCTATTAACATGCAGCCCACAGGTGGCGGACAGTTTTTTTCGAAAAAATCTGGAACTGTGCTTTCAAAGTTCCCAATTACTAATTCTGACTTACAAACTCTTTTTTCAAGGCGTTCTCTATCCATTTTGTAGCTACTATCTGGCCATATATGAATCATGTCTTTATATCCTGCATTTCCAATTGGTAGCCCTTCCGAGGAATCAAATCCAAATATCTTGATTTTTATGCCTAGTATTCTTTCAATCTCATTTGAGTGAAATTCACAATTGAGCAATCCATTGCCACCTGCTACTCCGAATTCAATCACGCTAATCTCTTTATATCCTAATTCCCTAGCTTCAAAAGCAGCATTATACATACAGTAAGCATAATGCATTCTTGGTAAACGATTTTCACGGTAATAGCGTTCCCATAGCACTCGTTCACGAGATAACAACTCTACAAATTTATTTTCTTTGTCCAAAACTGGAATATCCCTTATTTCTGGATGATTAGCAAAAATATATCCAGCCTTTTCATACTTCCCATCTTCATATATATATTTACAGCTCCTGTTGCATATATCAGAGAGCAATAAACTGGAATCGACAAATGTCCTGTTTATTTCCTTAAATGTAATGACACCATAAAAATAACCGTCCTTGACAGCAATAAGAATCCTTCCATTTCTATATAACATCCAAGTAGCTTTAAATATGCTTTCACCTACATCTATTAAATAATCTGCATACATAACTATCCTGCAAAGCCTCCCGTCTTCTTAATCATAATGAACTGTCCAGACATCATATATAACCCATATATTTCTGTTTTATGCCTACAATAGAATTCATCTATAGCTTGATGGGCACCAAGCAACGCTGGAGTATGTCCGTAATCCTCTGCTAAGATAACACCACCCACAACTACGAGTTCAAAAGTCTTTTCAAGTGCTTCTGCAACCGCTTCATACATATCAACATCTATATTACAAACTGCTATCTTTCTTATTTGCTTAGGAAATGGATCCGTGATAATATTCGATTTAATTAGCGTATAGCCATCAAATTCTTTAAGTCTTGATTGAACATATTCCATAGAGGTATCCGTATGACTACCTTGCCATTGCGCATCAACAGAGCGTCTAGCAATGTCATACGAAAATCCTTCATAGGTATCAATAAAGAACGCATCCCTCTTAATCCCACTTCTTTCCATAAAAGATAACGCTGCTCGCGCTGAGTCTCCCTTATATGTTCCAATCTCAACATAGTCTCCCGATAAGTCAGCGGTTAGACGAATTGCCTGAAATAGATAAGAAAAATCACTTGAATCAAAATAGCTTGAATTATAACAAGATTCTTTTCTCAATACTTCATATGCTATTTCATCCATTTTGTAGTACGGTGTTATTCCTGCATTCTTGTCCTCATCAACTGGGTTGACAGTGATAAACGACACATTTCTCTCTAAGCAACGCTCAACAGCCAATTTTGCATGAAAATCAAAAATATAGGCTAATAATACAGTTCCAGTGGTTTCCTCAATATCATTTACTGATATTATTCTGTCCAAAAGAATCTGCCATAAATTACCTCCGCAGCTAACAATATCCGTTAAAATGTATGGTTGATATCCCAGTCTATTGCAAGCAGTCTCAAATGCTCTGTGCACTATTCTTGAATATTCATCCATAGTATGAAGTTCGGTTTCTCTGGTAAATGATTTGTCAAACAGATTATTCTCCTTGACATACACATATTTTATTTGCCCGTCACGATCAATCACAGGCACCGAGCAAATAAATACTGTATTTCTCATCATGCCTTCTGCCATTTTCATATCATATCTGTTAGCAACAATAAGAATCGGTTCACGACATACTGAGTCAAAAATCATCCCTGATTTATTCTCTTCCATCTGTTTTCTTGACAAAACCCCACTTAATCGTCCTTTTTCATCTACAATATATAGTTCTTCGATTCCGATATGAACATCAAATAGTTCCTCCGCCCTCTCGTAACACAATTCCGTCTCACATATGACTGGATAAAACTCAATTGGTATTTTTCTCATTATATTGAACCATCCCATCTATAATTTTTTGCAATCACTTCTAAGAAACAGAAGTCTATATTTTTATATCCATTCACGCATTGTATGCTCTGACTGCTTCCAATCCAACGAATGTCTTTTATGTACTGCGCAATAATCGCAAAAAGAAGTTCTGTGTGTACAAAACTCAGCAATTTCTTTATAAGAAGAAGCCTTATAGATATCTATGTAGCAATCTTCTTTTACTTCAAGATTTTGATCAAATGCTTCATTAAAATAATGAGAGTACGGTATCATTGGACATGTATATATTTTTCCGTCACGTAGTACTATTGATTCGTTGAATTGATAACAACTAATCCAACGATATTTTTCCTGTTGTCCAGTCAAATCAAATGGATGTTTTACTGAGTGCTTTTCTCCTCTATACTTTAATGCACCGATTTCCGAGAAAATCCATAATCTGCAACCTTTTTTGAATTCTGGTGGATCAAATGTTACTGGCACACCATGTTCTTTAGCAGAATTAACTATTTCATCCATATTTAATGCAATAGGGTATTGTGTAAGCCTTACTTCGATATCATATTTCTTTATTGCGTCCCATATATTTGTTTCTTGTTGCTCTGTATTCCATTTTTTCAATAGCAATCCTGCTGTAAAAAGACAAATCAGTGTATTAGGAAATATCTCGCGTGTTACTTTCATATAATCTATCAATCTATCATTTAAAAGAGGTTCGCCTCCTTGAAGCTTCATTATTCCTAACTCACCATTCGTTAATTGAGCTATTCTCTTTATATCCCGTACATATTGATCAAAATCCAAAAATGTTTTTGTAGCAATTGGTGAAAAATGATCACAACACTGGCAGTTTAAATTGCAGTGATCTGCAAGATTTACTTCAACCCAAAAATCATCTATACTACGCGGTTGCATCTTCTTTGGGATAGTGCGCTTATTCCAATTACTAAGAATAAATGTTTCTGTAACTCCACACATTTTTAATGTTTCAATAACTTGGTCATTCACACTATCATCTGTACTTACAATTACACCAATATTTTCTGAGCCTTTTTCCTGCACAAATTTCCTAATTTCAGGAAAATTATATATAGGAAAAGGCTCATTTGCTCTGTCTCCCTCATATACTTCTGGTTTAATAAATCCCTGAATTCTTATACCAGCCATATGAAAGTACTTTGATATAAGCTTCTGCGTACATTCGGTTCTATAAATAAAAATGTGTTCGTATTTACCACAAAAGTCCGCCATCCGCTCCAACTCATTCATTCTTGGATTGTCTTCTACCATAAATACCCCTCAACTAAATTCAAAATTGCATTACAATTTCAGATACTACATTCTCTAAATCACCATGCTCAAATTCAATTTCTACAGCATCATCGCAAAGTTCCATTTCCTTGAGATTAAAGTATTCAAATGCACTTCCCATATAAAAACGATTTCCTCTGTCATACAAAATAATCTTCTTTGCATCTGCTCCGCTTATCACATCGCAAAAGCCACTTCTTACACCTATAAAGTTGCCTGCTTCAGCTATAAACTGAGGAGCTATATCAAGTGGGAAGAAAACTCCTATCGTGCCTTCAACTGCAGGCTCCGATTTTCCTCCACAATTAGTTACCAAAACATATCCTTTTTCCTTAAGTGCCTTTACAAGTTCCTCCCAAAACTCTTCTGGTAAATCTGAAAGTGTATTTGAATAAGGAGATAAAACAACTGTCCTTTTACTTACAAGATTGTATTTTTTAAATAGTTCTCCTATGCGTTCACTCTCATCTTTGTACTGAGGATGCCTAGGTTTTACGTCATCAGGCAATCCAAATACAAATTTCTTAAATAACTGGGTGAAATATAATTCTTTATATCCCCTGAACCATTCCACCTGATTCGTGTGCACTTGCGCCCAGCAATCATTTAATATTGTTATATTTCCCTTTTCTCTATCTAACATATAATAGTCAATTAAAAATGCTCCATATTCTTTTTTCTTCGTTAATACAATATTTTTTATATTAAAAAGTGAAGCAACTTTTTTACATGCTCCTGTAATAACAACAAAGATATAATCATCTATATTATTTTGTTTTATGTATTCATCCCAGAATGTTCCTATCAGGTATATATCTCCCGTTCCAGTGTACGGACAAAGGAATATTTGTTTATCCCCATATCGCTTAATAAGCTTGTTACGATATCTTTTTCCTTTATAGGCACTGATTATTAAAAAGGTTAACAAGCCTGGTTTTCTATTTAATCTCCAAATATTCTTTTTGGCTATTCCATATTCTTGAAGTTGTGGAATCATTTCACGCCAAAATCCAGAATATAAAATATATATTTTATTTCCATCTGCCGGGTTAATGATATCCTGCATTGGGATAACTTTTAATCTAGAGCAATAACTTCCTTGTTTTATCTTATCGTTATCTATTACATTCTTAGGATTTACTCCCAAATCACGTAATATACCAATTATTTGTCTGGTATTATCACTTACTCCAAACAAATATATTTCTTTATCTTTTAGTTTTCCAAAAAAGTATTTTCGTTTTAATATACGTTCCGTGCGTCTTAATTCGACATCATACATATACTTTATCCCCGAGTCTTTGGTACTTGTCTCAAATGGTACAATGCAAGACACACTGCATCCTCTTCATTTACTTGGGTTTGCTTAAGATATCTGCCAAGCATATTGTCACTAGGTGTGTCTGTATTAGTAAACACTATATTGTCAAAAAACTTTGTAAACATATAAAAAGAATATAATAAGTTCATCTCATCATTTCCTAGTGTTTCTACCAATATTGAACTATTTTCTTCAAATTCTTTCTTTATTTTTTCTTTTGTTTGTTCAGCGCAAAAAATAATTGCTTTATCTACATGTTTCCTTTCCATAAAATCACTGAGATGAGTTATCGCTTGTCTGTCAACCTCTGCATTTTCTCCGGACAAAACAATCACAACTTTCCTATAGTCAATTTGAAATTTAGTTTTTATTATTTTCCAAAACAACCAACCGTGTATAATCCGTCCTAGCATTAGTTCCCCTTTCCAGAAAGTCGAGCTCCTATTCCTCCACCTGGATGATTCACTTTGAAATCATCCAAAGTTACACCTAGCCGTTTTCCGATCTCAATTGCTAAACCTTGTAATACTATTAGATACACTGTTGTCGAATTATTTGGCACTATATCCCATTCATCCCCTTCATTAATGAGATGCATTATGAATTTCTTCTCCACAACCTTTGACGCTTTTCCATCACCGTAGAAGGACATAAGCCATGTATTGGTTCCGCGTTCGTTTAGATGCATACCAAGGTCGACTGTTTCATTTGTGTTGCCGCCCTTTGTCAGCAGAAACACTATGTCTTTTTTTCCTACCATACCAAGATCACCATGCACGGCAGTATTGGTATGAAGGAACCTTGCATCTATTCCAAGGGAGTTAAGGGTTCCTACAAACTTCTCACATATAGGGACATTCTTGCCCAATCCGCTGGCGATGATTTTTCCACCATTCTTAATGGTAGTTACGCATTCTTCTATAATCTGTTCATATAGATTTTCATCTATGGACTCTAAAGAATCTTCAATTGTAGCCAGCACATCATTGTAATATGCAATCATAGTACGTCCTCCAAATAATACAGCCCATTATAAAAAGCACCGCATATAGAGTCATAATCTTGCCATGCATAGGTTGTAAGTGATAACCAGATAACTGCATGTAGCAATTTAATCTCCTCTCTGTCAGCTCCTGTCATATAAAAGAAATCTTTTTCCAATTCTTCCCAATGATTCGAAGTGATTTGCAGGTGTACACCTTTTTCAGCAGTATCTCCAATTTCTAACCTGAATCTCTTCAAATTAAATTGATCATAATTACCAACTATAGAGTAATAGAGTTTCGCCCAGTCGTATCTGACATCACCATATAACTCCGAGAACCCAAAATACCCTCTTGGATCAATAAGTACCGGACTATTATCTTCTCTGACCATCAAGTTAGAGAATGTGCAGTCACCGTGTATAAAAGCAAATCGATCACAATTTTTTTTCAATTCCTCTATTCTCTTTTGGAGTTCTCTTTTGTGATAGTAAACATTCCTGCATTTCCTACCATTGATTACAATTTCCCTGTCTCTGGCAAAAGGAATAAGATCCTGTATTTTTGCAACACGATCCATGGTTTTATTGAAATACGCTTCCTCTATACTGAAAGTATCCGTCGCAACTTTTTCGCTTTCATGGAGAGCCTCTAATGCACTTATAAGCGACTTCAGTATCGACTTCTTTGTTTCATAGTCAAAGTCACAATCATATATATTTTTGCCCTCAATAAATTCCATCTTCAAAGGATTAGTCTCAAATATCTTTGGCAATTCAGGAATGTTCAACAATCTGGCTTTCTCATACCATGCTGCCTCTCTTTTAGCCAGTCTCTCTCCCTGAGCATCGATAGATTCTTTGATCAAAATATCTCCATCAACTGTAATCTTATTAAATGGTCTGCATTTAGCTTGCGGAAGTTTTTCATATTCTTCCAAAACTCCAAATTCTCTTGTCCCGGCAAGACCAACAGTTTCAAAAGATATGTTCTGTTCGCTCATCCACCTTACAAGTTCGCCGCTTTCAGGCACATTGTTTAATTTTTTTTTATCCGTAAATAAGAAAAAGCCCGCAACGCCATACTCTGTTGATCTTTCCTCTTTAAGGGATGCGTTCTCATATTTCCATCTGCATGAAAAAGTTTCAGAGATTCCAACATAGTCATGTTCGGGCATCTTGTCATCCTTGTATTCCTTTGGAAGTTCCAGATTATCCGGCAGAATAAGATCCGACCAAACCAGCATAAAAGGCTTGCCATCAGGTATAAGATTTACTGCCTGTTTTACTCCGGAGCATGTCCCAGTCCCGGATGCATTTACAATCTGGTACTTAACATCAGCAAAAGAAAAGAGATACTCACTCATTACCTCTTTCTTATAGTCCGCTATTATTACAAATCTCTTGTCAGGGAATTTTCTGAACAAGTAAAAAAGCATCGGCAAGTTATCTATCGGCACTAAAGCCTTGGGTTTGTTTTGGGTTAAATATCCTAACCGGGTTCCTTTTCCTCCGGCTTGCACAATAATGTAATCCATCTTTTCCTTCCAACGTTTGTATCAGAAATAATAATCCGCAGAATTTTCTCTTTAACATTAAGTGAAGGCTAGAGACGCTTTTCCCTAGCCTCCACAAGATTAAGCAATACCTTGCCTTTTTCCTTTTTATTCCGCTGTCAACGTTACAGTTACTTCTGTAGCCGCCTCATCATTAAATGTTATTGTCAGTGTTCTAGGTTGTGTCTCGTCACCAAGAAGATAATCAACTGAACCAGATGCAAGTGTAACGACACCATTACTATATGTTACTGTACTTCCATATAGATCAGTGTTATTCCAAATAGCAGATGTTATTCCTGTAGCAGCTAGTTCTCCAACTCCGAGATTGACCGGTATATTTACATCCTCACCTGCTGTCATAACAAAGCTTGATCCTGATACACTAGGACCATTATTAGCCGCAGGATCTTCATATTTCCATGTAACCTTAAGCGTAGGAGCAGTTAATCCCTCAGCTGATGCTTTGCTTGCAACACCAGACATCTGGATTGCAGCCTCATTCCATGTAATGCTATCTCCAGTCTTTGCTTTGTAAACATAAGCTCCGCTCTCATACTTTGTTTCAAAATTATCATCTTTTCCTTCGATGGTTGTCTCTATAGAAACTTTTTCAGAGGACTTAACAGCCTTTGTAGTATCGTCTACCTTCAAAGCAAGATACAACTGAGGATCTGTAACTGCATCTTCGCCCGTAAGAGCAGGTGCTGCATCTACCAATTCAATATCAGTAGCAGCTGATTCAACTTCTACATCAACCGTCAGCTTTACATCGGCACTACTCTCGCTCTTAACCTTAAGGACGGTACTCTTATCATCGTATGCTTTCTCACCAGTCTGGAAATACACACCATTGGTCTTAGCTGAATCGGTAAACGTAGATCCCTCCGCATACTTTGCAGCGTTAGTTTCGTTGACAAGTCTCTCCGGATCCATCGTGTATGCAAACGGAGTAGAACCATCCGGGATAACAGGTAACGTTACAGAAATCACATGCTTATTCACATGGCCCTCTGATGTACCTGCGCCATTTGTTCCTCCACTCGTAACAGGCTCATCTGCGAATGCAGTAAGACTGCTCCCAAGTACCATTGTTGCCGCAAGGACAACCGCCATCACTCTTTTTGTTTTACGCATAACACTTTTCCTCCTTGTTTTTTGTTATGTTATTATTGGTTATGTTGTTCCATCCTAGAACAACTTGTTACCATCCTATTGCTCTACGATTATGGTGAAAGCCACTCTAAGCGAAGCAACGGAATTCTGGTCATCATCGACAAGGTGATAAACCATAACACAATCATAAGTACCAGCATCAAGAGACTTGTCCAACGAAATATTCTCTAATGATGACCCTCTAGGGAGTACTGGGGATTCAAGAATCGGCGAACTCTCATCATCTGCCAAGTAAACATCAAAATATACATCATGTGTATTTCTTTCATCATTCCTTACATAGGCATCATCTGATACTGCTCCCCCGTTAGCAAAGTGCCACGTTGTACTCATGTTTGTGTTGTAATATCCAGGTTCAACGTACGGCTCATCTATCAAACCTTGTGCTATTTCCTCAGCATTGTCCTGAGTAACAACAACATTCCTCTTCGTCTCTTTAGCTCCATTTCCTCTGACCAGTAGCACAATCACTACAGCGATAAGCGCAACTATAACTACGCCCGCTATTATCAACGCAATTTTTGTGCCATTACCTTTTTTTTCGCTATCCTTAGCCACTTCAACCTCCAAATGCAGTTCTTATATTTTTTTCACGGCGGATGCCCCACCTTTACGTCTGTCGTGGGGGAGGCTCTCGTGCCCCCCCCACGTGCTGCAACGCTCGATTTTTCTATGTTTCTGCGCGTTTACTGCTTTCATATATCACCCGCGCTTTCTGACTACCTAAAGTCTGAATCTAATCTATAGCCTTCATCTTTTCTCATCCACCAGAAGTCCTTCGATTTCCAGCATCCTGGCGAACATTTCTAATGTCTTTTCGGAGGGAATCTCTTTCACAACCTCTTTCGAGTCCGAATCCAGTACCTTGATTGCATATCGGTTCACTTCCTCGTTGTAGCTGATCTCGATGTTGTGATTTTTCAAGGTGTCCTGAAGGCGAGCCATTCTTCTCTGCTGTTCTTTCTCGCTGAGAGGTTGTTCATCTCCCTTATCAACGTCCTGCTTCGCTATCGGTTTTACATTCTCTTGGGACTCTTCAGGAGCAGATACGGCAATATCTTCTCTCACCGAAGAATCATATTGCTGAGCCTGTACTCTTAGACTGTCGATTCCTCTCACATCCATGTGCTGATCCTCGCTTCCTTTTTTGCTCCTTTTCCTTAAGAAGCCTTTCAATCTGACCAAAACGAACGCCTGTAATCCTTTATTTACAGTGGTTTCAGTATTACCGTTCGTAGAAGATCATCTTCCCGGCTGTAAACACTGCAAAAGCCATGTTTTATCCCATATGATTTGTTCCGGTGACCACGAATATGACAAAAATAGAGGAATTATTCATACTTAAAACACCTGTGTTTCATCTCCGTAAAAAATGCATAAATCCGTGGAAAAATCTGTGTTTCTATGCTATACTCAAGGCAAAAGAAGGAAGTGGTGATATGCGCCGTGGAAAATGAAAATGTAAAACTTAATGATCTTGAAGCAAATAAGCGGGATCATAAAGTTGAAATCACAGATATAGCCATATCAAAAGTACCTTATATAAAGTATCGGGAGATTCCGGAAGACCAATATGAGACATTACAGTCTCTGGCAAAAGCGGTTCTGAGAATTTCCATGAATGAAAATGACTGCAATGAAGTGGCTATCGCCTACGATCTGGATGGTCCTCAGAAAGAGCTTGATGGTGAGGAATATATCGCATGGGCCAAAGGCGATGAAGATTCGGTAGAACCAATGTCTGATACCGATACAAACCATGTAATCGTATCTGCCAAAGGATGCGTGGTCGTAATATTACATAATCATCCAAATCTGTCTAAGATTTCATTAGAGGATGTTATGTTTATGCTCAGGCTGTCTACCGTTAAGATGGTTATTGCAGTTACAAACAGAGGTGCTATAGGATATATTGTAAAAACCAACGATTATGATAAAAAAAGACTGGCAGCCTATAAACTTATGGAAGAAGCTGTCGAAAGAAATAATAAGGCTACCAATCTAAAAGAAAAGCAGGATGCGTGTGATTATTTCTTGAATAACTGTTACAAGGTCGGACTTGTATATGAGGATCATTGAAGGAGGTGAGCTTATGGTAGAACACAAATGCATACTTAGTGAAAAGCCGGATGCTCTTGATGGTGCTCTGGAATGGCTTCAGGCTGAAATAAAGAAGCTTGAAGAAGATGATGCTAAGAAGAAAAAAGTGACAGAGGCGCTTAAGGCTGATATTCGGCCGCTTGTGCAGAAGGTTGCCAAGAAACGTGGGTTAGTAAGTAACCGCTGATGTTTTGGCTTAGAAACGAGAATGTGAGGTGTGGTTCTGCAATGTATATGCAGAAACCGCACCTCTTTTTTTGATTCTGCCCATCAATCCCCGAACAGCCCTGTAAACTTGTTCATATTCTCTGCCTTAAGCTCCATGGTAGGATGAACGTATTTGTTCATCGTAATGCTTACGCTGGCATGACCAAGGATTTCGGACAGGCTCTTGATATCAAAGCCAAGCTCCACACAGCGGGTAGCAAAGGTGTGACGGGTCGCATGAAAGTTGGCATCCTCAATATCGCATTTCTTAAGGATTCTCTTAAAACGATTCTGCATTACCCTGGGTTCCACGAACTTCGTATCGCTTCCCGTTAAGACAAATGCACCTTTGCGGCTCTTTCCGGACAGCATCCCCACAAGAACATCCGGCAGTGGTATGGTGCGGATGGAGTGTTTGCTTTTCGGCTCCAAAATCTTAACTTCTGTCTTATGCTCCTTTCCCTCAACACGGAGTCTCTGCATAGTCCGCCCAATTCTCATGGTTTTTTCTTCCAGATTGATCTCATCCCATTTCAGGGCGCATAATTCTCCGACACGGATGCCGGTGTAAAGACATATCAGGATACCCAGTGCAGTCAGATCCATGTTTTCCCTCAAATACGTGATCAGTATGCGTTCCTCTGACACGCTGAATACCCTGATATCCTGTTTGTTCTGCTTTACAGACACACATTCCGTTGAAAACAGCACCGTGAAATCTCTCTTTAAAGCATACAGGCGGAGCGAATTCATCGTGGTTACGACCTCCGAAACCGTTGAGGGCGCAAGTCCGCACTTCTTTACACCGCCGGTTGTCCTCAGATCATTAACGAAAGCTATCAGTTTCTCGTTAGTAATGTCCGAAAGCTCCGAATCCCCGAAAACAGGCAGGATATAGCACCTTAAGATATTCTGATACTTTACGATGGAGGACTCCTTCAGATCGACAGATGCCTCCGCAAGCCAGCACGAGCTGATCTCCGATACGTTACCCGCCCTTATCACCGGAATTTGCTTTCGTGATGCATCCTGCTTTGCCTTATCCAGCTTCTCCCGGACTTCTTTGCAGCTGGAACCATAGACAGAGCCATATTTGGCTCGTCCGTTCACATGCCCTGTGACATATCTGCCTTCCCAACGGCCATCTTTTCTTTTGTAAATGTGTTTACCTACTTTTGGCATACTGATCTCCTCCTATCTACCAAAATTCTGACAACGATAAAAACCCGAAAATCATGGAAAAAACGAAAAACGAATATTTTTTCATTTTTCCTATTAAGTAGTCGGGCTTACGTGCCGATAAATGTATTAGTTGTAAATGGTAACTTGGCAAAAAGAACCACATTTTGTATTCGTTATTGTGGAAATTGCCATAATTTGAACTATATATTGACAGGAACTTGTGCGTTCTATATAATGAGACCTACATTAGTGTAGGCAAATGAATTAGCAGAGAAGATGATCTTCTACGAACATCTTTCTCTATGCCACCCCAATTTTTAAGAATGATTAAAAAAATAAGCGTGCCATCATATTACCGATGACACGCCTTTTTATGTCTTTCTTCTATATATAAAGTGGCTTATATGTCTCTCTGTGAAGCTACTGCTTCCTGCGCCTCTCGCTGTTTACTTCTTTGGGGGACCGCACTGTTTGCAGCTACTATCGCTTTCTTGGCCGCAAGTCTCGCCCGTAGTGATGGGCGTTCCCCTCTTGCCCTACGCTTTCGCTCTTCTTCCTCGATGCGCTGCAGTTCTTCCAAGCGTTCCTGCTCCGCCTGCCGGGCTTCCCTTTTCTCTTCTGATTTTGGAACTGTATTGCTGAGAACATTGTCAATCTGGTTAAGATTGACCTCTTCAAGCTCCTCCACCTTGGCAAGTGGCTTGTACTCAGCCAGCTTCACAAGCAGCTCCGCAGCCTTGCGGACATCCTCGATGTTGTCACTCTCTTCTATCACAGTTCCCAGGTACTTCTTGTAATCCGCAGCATTGCCGTTTCTTATATCATCGGCTATATTCTGCACCTGCAATTCCCAGTTATCGACCGTATCTTTGTACTCGTAGGGATCAAAGTCACTGGAAAAGCGGTCTATCTCTGCCGCCAGCTTCGCAGCCTCGTCCACATATACCGGCTTGACAGCATCCATATCCGGTTGCGCTCTATCCTGCACAGTTAATCCAGGCAGTTCTCCAACTACCTTTGCATCCGGGAAAGTATCTATGATCTGTCCGACCTTTGAGAGTCCCTCCTGATTATTCCATATCTGAGGAACATACCGCAGATCATCAAGATCTATGCTGTTTCCATAAAGTACATCCATCTGCACATCATCTATCTCCGGTGTCCCGGCTTCATGTATGTTGATACCGACAGCAGGAATCATATTACTATGGTTTTCACGGATGCCTTCAAACAATGCTTTTGCCTCTTCAATCGTGGCAATTTCCTCATAATAGGCTCCCATGCTGTGAAATTCGCCACATTCCGCAACGGTATAGGTTATCTCCGTGTTATGCTGCTGTGCTTCCTGTATTATTTGAGCCTGTTTTTCTGTAAGGTACGCTTCCACACCGGTCAGATACTCGGAAAGACTCCCATGCTGTTCCTGTGATATCGTGTTTATATCGAGCTTTACACCACCCATAATGATATTTCCCTGATTAAGAGTGTTAAACAGATCGTCCTCCCTCACCGAGCCGCTGTAATACAACACCACATCAAGGTCAGCTCCTTTCTCCTCCATACCCCTGCAACGACTGCCGGATACAACGACATCCTCAATGATTACATCCATCCCATAATCATTCACTATGCCCTGCACTATTGTTTTAACATTAGCTTCTATCGTTTCAGGATCCATGCCGTCAAGCTCATGGAACTTCTCTTTGGTCTTATCCTTAAATGCGCTTATGACAGCGGCATCGTTAAGGCTTTCGCCTTTTGTTTCGTCTTTTGCCATTTCAGCTCCTTTCTAAAAGGCTCCGGAGATAATCCCCGAAGCCCTTTGATCTTATGCTATAACCTCTTCTTTTTTCTTTGCTACCGCAGGTGCTTTCTGATCCATGGCAGCTACAACCGCCTTCTTCTCATTAAGCCTTGCGACAAGGGACGGTCTTTCCTCTTTTGTCTCTGGTTTTGTTGCAGGGTTCCCCATATCCTCTGTTTCTGATATATCAGCCTCCTCAGCTTTTTCGCTTATTTCAGCCTTATCCTCCGATATGTGTTCTGCCTCTGTGGTAGTCTCCTGTGCCGGCGCTACCGTCTCGGTCTGCTCTGCTGTTTCTTTCTCCGGCTCCGGCTTTGGCGCATCTTCATCAAGATCAACCGCATCCTCACCTTTTTCGTCCATATCAAGCAGGCTGTTCAGTTCCGCAAGCCTTGTCAGTTTATCGTTAAGCTCCTGCTCCTGCGGGAATGGCTTTTCCACCTCAATCTTTGCCGTTTCAAGTTGCTGCTCCACATTGGCGAGCTTCGCAATCGCATCTTCAAGCTGTTTTGTCATGGATTCCATGGCATTACCGATACGGGTGATGTTACCGGACGGATCAGAGCCAATCTCCACTTCATGGCTGAGTTTTCCCTTCATGTTCAGCGTAAACTTCCTGAAAAATGAATCAAAGGTTACATTCATCTTCATACCCAGATACTCACCGATTGGCACAGCCACATTTGCCTGCTTCATCTCCTTACAAATACCGATAATTGATGTCCCGGCTTCCTTCCTGTCATCATAGGTCTTACCGGCTACCGTCATGATAAAGACATCCTTGTCTGCAGGCTTGTTGGCATTATAGGTTGCGATATCTGCCTTCATCCCGGCGATACGCTCCTTTAACGCTGATATCTGCTGTGGATAGTTCTTTGCGATATTATCCTCCAGTCGATACTTCTGACTGGTATGGTTCGCTTTCATAAGTTTCAGCTTCGATACCTGTATATCGAGATCCATCTTTTCCTTAATGTACGGATTACCCGTAGCAAGTGCCTTGACCTCTGCATAAGTAAGAGCTGCCTCGTCGATATCCTCACAGCTTCTGACCGGAGATTTGCTTGTCATGATCTGCCCGATGAACTTCTGCTTATTCTCGATGAGCTGCCACGAGTAAGCATCAAATGTACCCTCTGTTACATAACGGAATATCTTAACTTTCGGATTGGTATTACCCTGTCGTAAGATACGACCTTCCTGCTGTTCAATGTCAGACGGTCTCCATGGCACATCCAAGTGATGAAGTGCTATCAGCCTGTCCTGCACATTCGTACCGGCTCCCATCTTCTGCGTTGATCCCAATAAAAAACGGACCTGTCCGCTTCTT
>JAGAXP010000215.1 GCA_017940955.1 Oribacterium sp. | reverse complement strand
GGCTTTCTGACGGACGCTTATAGGTCCAAGGAAACTGTCGTCATACCAATGCCCACCTATTCTAACAGCTTTAGCAACGGAACGGTTAGTCCTTTCTGGCGGAGAGGTATCTAACCACCACAAATACATTATAGGAGGAAAATGAATATGAAAAGATTACTCTCATTACTTACATCAGTTGGTTTAGGACTTGGAATTATTTTCCTGGGAACAACATGTACAGCACTCGCAGATGAGGTACCGGCTTATTATGTTAACCAGTCACAGTATGTTGCCGGAGTATATGGAAAAGATAATTATGGAAATGAACTTGTAGTTGCCCTGTATGATAATGGCTATCAGGATATTGCTTATATCATGGATGGATATGAAAGATTTTATGGTACATATACCGTGACACCGGGACAGATGGCAGGAGCAAATAACCTACAGTTCTTTAATGTCAGCGGAATTACTTTTACTTATTTTGAGATGGGTAATGGACGATACATCATGGCTGATGACGGAGATGTATACACTTTGGAAGATATCTCAGCTTATGAGGTTGAGCAGCTCAGATAGTTTTTGGTTTCTGTAAATTTCAGTAGAAAAGTAGCAACAGTTCAGTCGGTGAACCATGGGGACGGGGTTAGTGGTTCACCGGCTGAACTGCTACGAAAAGCACATTAATTGTTAAGAATTCTACAACTTCTTTTTGACATAATATTAACAAAAATGTATAATATCACTCAAAGGGTCTGTGCGGACTGAAAGCGCATTCAGGTTCGAAAGATCGCAATAGGAAGATAATCTTTAAATAAGTATAGAGGGATATTTATGGCTAAGAAAGATATTTCACAGGCAGTTATCCAGAGACTTCCCAGGTATTATCGTTACCTTGAAGATCTTATGGATCAGGGCATCGAACGTATTTCTTCAAGTGAGCTCAGCAAGCGTATGAAGCTTACTGCTTCCCAAATCAGACAGGATTTGAACAATTTTGGTGGTTTCGGTCAGCAGGGATACGGATATAATATCAAGAATCTCCATGATGAGATTGCCAAGATCTTAAACATTGACAATGAACATGAGATGATCATAGTTGGTGCAGGACATCTCGGACAGGCACTTGCCAATTACACAAATTTCCGTAAGAGAGGCTTTATTGTCAAGGCTATCTTTGATAAGGATCCGAGCATTATCGGTAATATGGTTGGAGAAATCCAGATCCAGCCTATGGAGAAGCTTGAAAGTGTCATCAAAGAGAACGATATCAAAATGGCTGCAGTGTGTATCCCTAAGGGTCCGGCAATTAAAGTTGTTGAGCAGCTCATAGATGCAGGAATTGTGGGCATATGGAATTTTGCACATGTGGATCTGGATGTTCCTGATAATATTGTTATTGAGAATGTTCACCTTTCGGAATCACTTATGAGACTCAGCTATCGTATGGGCGAGGCTATTGAAGATTAAATGATTGATAGGATTCGGTTATGATCATTGGAATCGGAACTGATCTTATTGAGATCAGCCGCATTAAAAATACAAGAAGAAACAAAACTGTGGAACGTATTTTTTCCGAAGAAGAGCGTCGGCAGGCATCTGATAAAGATTCGATGCTTGCCGGCGATTTTGCATGTAAGGAATGTATCGTCAAGTGCTTCGGTACAGGTTTTACCGAGGGGATACGTCCCTCTGAGATAGAGATCCTCAGGGATGAAAAAGGAAAACCTTATGCTGTACTCCACGGTAATGCACAAAAGAAATTTGCAGAGCTTGGCGGAAAAGCCATACACTTATCCATAACAGACACAAAAGATCTGGTGTCGGCATTTGCGGTTCTGGAAGGATAAGATCATATATCTGCCGCTTATCAATGCCGAAAAGTTCTGCAAACGGGCTTTTTAGCTGATTGCCCTACAAGATAACTACAGCCACTATGTTTATTGCTAAAAGGATAAAGCTGACGAACTTCAATATGTTTCATTGATTTCATTTACGGAGGTGGAAGTTTGGATAAAGATACAGATGCTTCAAAGTTTTATACATACATACCAAAGCGGATTGAGAGTAGTCACAAGGGTACCTATGGGAAGGTTCTTATAGTTGCGGGAAGTAAAGGGATGAGCGGCGCTGCCTATCTTTCAGCTCTTGCGGCATATCGGACAGGTGCCGGACTCGTTAAGTACCTCACTCATGAAGACAACCGACTGATTCTTCAGACATTACTGCCGGAAGCCATATTTGAAGCTTATAATGAGGAAACAGATCTTCAGGAAGCGGCTGAGAGAAATGCCGGCTGGGCGGATATTCTGGTGCTGGGACCCGGTATGGGAACCGGCGATCTCAGCAAGGATATGGTAGAAGAAGTACTGAATGCTGTATCTGATAGATGGGTTGATAAGGCAGAGGAAAAACATCCGATTCTTATAGTAGATGCGGATGGCCTCAACATAATAAGTTTAATGCCTCATCTCAAAGATAAATTGAAGTCCGTGGCGAAAGATATCCCTGTGGTTATCACACCGCATCCCATGGAAATGAGTCGTCTTGCGGAATGTGAATTATCGGAGGTGGTCAGAAATCCGGAATACTACGCCGGGAAAATCTCCAAAGAGTTTGGTCTGATAACTGTCATGAAGGGTTCGCATACACTGATCTGTGAAGCTTCACAGGAAGTCCTGTTTCAAAATATTGAATCCAGTCCCGCTCTCAGTAAGGGAGGTTCCGGTGACGTTCTGAGCGGCGCCATCGCAGGCCTTTATGCCCTGATGAGACCCTCGGCAGCTCTTGATATGGCACTGAACCCGATTGAAACCGCGTACAGAGCAGTAGTTACCGCAGTGCTCATCCATGCCGAAGCCGGAAGAGAAGCTGCCAAAACCTTTGGAGTTAACGGAGTGCTCGCCCGGGATACCGCCGATAAACTCGGAACTGTAATTGACAGTATTTCATTTGGTGAAAAATAAGTTTAGGGAAAAGATTAGTAATAGTCCACCGGGGACGGTTCTCGCCGGAGAGAACCGTCCCCGGTGGAATTCTATATCCCTCTTGATTCTATTCACATTTTACGTTATAGTACTAGAGTTTGATTTATAGAAAGTCCGGTCATGGAGTATTATTTACTCTGGAAACCGAGGATTTAGTAATTTATGATATGAGGAGAAAGATATGTCAGGACATTCAAAATTTTCTAATATTAGAGCAAAGAAAGAAAAGAATGATGCTGCTAAGGGCAAAATTTTCACTATGATCGGCCATGAGATTGCGCTTGCTGTTAAAGCCGGCGGTCCTGACCCTTCCAACAACTCTAAGCTTGCAGCCGTTATCGCAAAGGCTAAGGCAAACAACATGCCTAACGATACTATCAACAACGGTATCAAGAAGGCTGCAGGATCCATGGAGGCAGATAACTTTGAGGAGCTTCAGTACGAGGGTTACGGCCCTAACGGTGTTGCCCTTATCGTAAAGGTACTTACAGATAACAAGAACCGTGCAGCTGCAGATATTCGTTCCGCTTTTACAAAGGGAAAAGGCTCACTTGCAACCCAGGGTGCGGTTTCCTTCATGTTCGATGAGAAGGGACAGATCATCCTTGATAAGGAAGCTATGGATGATCTTGATAAGGATTTCGATACTCTTATGGATATGGCTATCGAAGCAGGTGCTGAGGATATCCAGGATGAGGAAGATTCATACGTAATTTACACAGCTCCTTCAGATTTTGATGAGGTTCGTGCCAACATCGAGAAGCAGGGCATCCCTATGGCTGAGGCAGATGTGGTTATGGTTCCTCAGAACTACGTATCAGTAACAGACCCTGAGGCAGTAAAGGGACTTCGCAGAACTCTCGATCTTCTTGATGCTTCTGAGGATGTTCAGAATGTTTACACCAACTGGGAAGAGGAGAATGACGACAGCGTTCAGTAATTATCTATAAATATATCCCCGCGCATCGGATTTATACCGATGCGCGGGGATTTTTTAGTTCTCTGTCATGTTTTTCGGTTCAACGGTGACGGACCAGTTCTGGTGGTAAATAACGAATCCGGGAGCGGCATTAGGCACCTTCTTGAGATTCTTCCTGATTGTATAGTCTACTTCAACCTTCTGGTCGTTGCGGTGAGAAGAGTAGTAGGCTGCCAGTCCTGCGGCTTCGATGAAGAGTCTGTCGGGAATTTCTTCCATATTCTGTCCGCCGGTTTTTACGATGACATGGGAGCCTGCGACATTCTTCGCATGGAACCACAGGTCTCCGCCGTCACCTATTTTGAAAGTAACATCTTCGTTCTGGTAATTGTTCTTTCCGACAAAAATTTCGTAGCCGTCTTCGGAAACAAAGTGATAGGGCTTTGATTTACGCTGAAGCTTGGCTTTTTCTTTACCCTGAACCTTATGGATGAAACCATAATCGCTCATTTCTCTTCTGATATCCTGAAGATCTTCTTCGCTTTCGGCTATATCAAGAGATGTCTGTATAGACTCCAGATGCTCAAGCTCAAGCCTGGTTTCTCTGAGCTGAACGGTGACATTTTCCTTGGTGCGTTTAAGCTTGTCGTACTTTTCAAGGTAATGCTTTGCGTTCTCAGATGCTGTAAGATCCTTTTTGAGAGGGATGGTGATCTCTTCATTGGTATAGAAATTCTCACAAGTCAGATGATCCTCGCCGCCTTCCAGTGAATAGCCATAAGTATGAAGAAGCTCTCCGTATACACGGAATTTATCCATGCCCTCTGTGTCTTTAAGCTGCTTTTCCTGGATGTTAAGCTTCTTTGAGGTACGTTCCATAAGAGTACTAACCACTTTTCTCAGATCCGTGGATCTCTGGCGCATACGGGAACTCTTGTCCTTTTCGTTGTAGAACTGGTTGATAACTTCGCTCATGGAGGAGAAGTGGCGTACTTCGTATTTAGGATCCTCTTCATATATGGAAAGATCAAAGGCGGAAAAGTCAGAAGGCACTCCGTCTTTATAAATGATCACGGGATCCGGTCCGGAAAGAGAAACGGTTTTCTCGATTATGTCATGGAAAGCAATGTAAAGTCTGGCCAATGCTTCCGGCTCCAGACAGTTGGCTGAAAGATCCGGATCCACCCGGCTCACATGGCAGATTTCTGAAGCTGTGAGAGGACTGAGGCCCGTTATTCCATGGAACAAAGCCTTGAATGCAGGCTCCGGCATATTACCTATAAGATTTGCAAAGGTTTCCTTATCAAGTTCCAGAGGATTCTTTTTATCCCCTGAATCCGGTATAAAATATGGTCTGTTGGGCAATACTTCCCTGACAGAGGACTGTGAAACAGAAATGCGTTTTACGGAATCAATGATGGTCCGGTCCTCTCTGTAGAGTATGAGATTTGAATATTTTCCCATCAATTCAACAGATAAGTAGCGCTTTCCGAGATCGCCCATTTCATCCAGATGCTCAATTTCGAAAATGATAACTCTTTCCAGCCCGTCTTTTTCCAGAGTCCGGTCAGGCTGGATAACATTAATTATGGCACCGTTACCTATGTGTTTCCTGAGTGCCATGCAAAAGGTCGGTACCGCCATGGGGGATAGCTTCTTTTCTTCTGTGAGTATACAAAGAGGAAGAGATGGATTCACAGAAATTTTCAAACGATAATTATCCTTCTGGTTTCTGATAGTTAAATCAATCTCATCCTTTTCCGGCTGTGTGATTTTGGATATTTTTCCACCGATCAGGTTTTCCCGAAACTCCTTAACGGTTGCAGATACAACCAAGCCATCGTATGCCATTGAACCAACCTTCTTTCCGTAATTTCTTTAACTTTACTTATTTTTATAGGTAGACTATAATTTATAACAAATGTTCGGAAAAGACAAGTCGCAGACGGGGGCATCAATTTCCGACATATCAAAAAAATGTAGCAGTTCAGTCAGTGGACCATGGGGACGGGGTTGGTGGTCCATTTCCCTAAAATAGACCACCAACTCCCTCCCCATGGCCCGCAGGCGGAACTGTTACAAAAATATCATATGTTTTCAAAGGGGTATGTTATGGATTTAAAAAGTATGACCGGATTTGGCAGATGCGAGATATCCAATGATATTTACCGTTTGTCAGTTGAAGTTAAGTCGGTTAATTCGCGTTTTCTTGATCTTAACATCAAGATGCCGAAGAAGTTCAATGCACTTGAAGCCGATATCCGTAATACTATCAAGGAGTTTATTTCCAGAGGAAAAGTCGACCTTTTCGTTACCTATGAAGAGTTTTCGGAAGGTTCAAAGTCCTTGCGCCTCAATATGGACCTGGCAAGAGAGTATCTTGAGGCTATTCGCAGGATCAGCAGCGAGCTCAGTGTGGATGATAATGTTAAAGTAACAAACATTGCCAACCTGCCGGATGTACTTGTTATTTCGGAAGACTCTGAAAATGATGACAAGCTTTGGGAAAGACTTAATCCTGCATTGCGTAAGGCATTATCTGATTTTGTTGATACCAGAGTTCGGGAGGGCGAAAATCTCAAAGCGGATCTTCTCGAAAAGCTTGATGAAATGGAAGCCATCGTCGAAAGAATCGATGAGAGATCTCCTGAAATTGCGGCAGCATTTGAACAAAAGCTTCGTACGAAGGTTGAAGAACTGCTTGGAACTGCCGGAATCGATGAATCACGTATAGTCCAGGAAGTTACCATGTATTCTGACAAGACCTGTACGGATGAAGAGAGGGTTCGCCTCCACAGTCATATGAAAAATATGAGGGAAAAGCTCGAAAAGGGCGGCTCTGTGGGAAGAGAACTTGATTTCCTGGCACAGGAGATGAACCGTGAGGCCAATACAACCCTCAGCAAGGCTAATGATCTTATAATTTCAGATGATGCTATCGGACTCAAAACTCTGATAGAGAAGATAAGAGAGCAGATTCAGAATCTGGAGTGATAACATTAACACTGTCATGCAGAACCGGCTTTTGCCAATGTTAAATACTCGTATGTGTGGATGGCGGGTTTTTATGGTATAATTCGGAATCCTGTATAAAGCAGAGAGTTTTGATGGCATTTATAGAGCCGGATAGATGTGCATCTGTGTGTCAGATATTAAGGCTCAAAAACAGCGTTAATAGATGAGAGGAATATTTTATGAACAAAGGATCGCTGGCTGTGGTATCGGGCTTTTCCGGTGCGGGCAAAGGTACTCTTATGAAGAACCTGCTTGCCAAATATAACAATTATGCCCTGTCTATATCCTGTACCACCCGTAAGCCGAGAGAAGGAGAACTTGACGGACGAGAGTATTTCTTCAAAACAAAGGAAGAGTTTGAAGAGATGATCAGCAAGGATGAGCTTATGGAGTATGCCCGGTATGTAGATAACTACTATGGCACTCCGAAGGAATTTGTCCGGTCACAGCTTGATGCCGGAAAGGACGTGCTTCTGGAGATAGAGATACAGGGGGCACTCAAGATCAAGGAGAAGTTTCCGGAAGCGGTACTTGTCTTCATTACTCCTCCTTCCGGAGAAGAGTTGAAGAGCCGTCTTATAGGAAGAGGAACAGAATCTCCCGAGGTTGTTGAAAAGCGGCTTCAGAGGGCTGTTCAGGAGTCTGAAGGTGTAGAAGCCTATGATTATATTTTAATAAATGATGATATTGACACATGCACCGAAAAATTGCATAATCTCATTCGTGCTCAGCACGAAAGAGCGGCTCAGCATATTGATATCATTGAAAATGTGAGAAAAGATCTTAGGAGGATAGAAGATGTCACAGCAAACATATAATGACCTGATCGATGCGGCTAACAATACCAATGCCATTCAGGATGACACCGATAAACTTGTAGAAAGCAGATATTCTGTTGTTATCGCAAGCGCAAAGCGTGCAAGACAGCTGATCGATGGTGCGGAGCCTGTTCTCCCTGTAGATCCCGGCAGAAAGCCTCTTTCAATTGCAGTAGAGGAGCTTGCTAAAAATGCCATAACCATCAAGCGTGGAGCTGAGGTAGAGGACGAGATCAGAACCAATGCTGTTGAAAAGCGTTTTGATTTTGCTACAGAAGAATATGATGAGGAAGATGATGGCACATCTGAGATAATTGACAATTCACCTTCAGCATCATCAGAAGATGACTATAATTCCGATAGCGAAGCATAAGTATGAAGATACATATGATATCTCTCGGTTGTGATAAAAACCGGGTTGATAGTGAAAAGATGCTCAGCAATCTGCTGGAGAAGTATCCCGGTTCAGAGATAACCGATGATCCTGCAGAGGCTGATATCGCTATCATAAATACCTGTTCTTTCATCGGGGATGCAAAGGAAGAGAGCATAAATACCATTATTGAAATGGGTGAATATAAGCAGTCGGCGAATCTTAAGAAAATCATAGTCGCCGGCTGTTTAGTTGAGCGCTATAAAGACCAGATCAGGAAGGAATTGCCTGAGGTTGATGAGGTCATGGGCTTAAGTGATTACGTGGATAAGCTGGATGTTCAGCTTGCCCGCGTTGATAATGCTGACAATTATACCTCATACCTGAAGATTGCCGAAGGCTGTGATAAGTATTGCACTTACTGTATCATTCCTTCATTAAGAGGACATTATCGTTCTGTTCCCATGGAGCATCTTGTAGAAGAAGCTGAGATGCTTGCGGAAAGAGGAACTAAGGAACTTATCCTTGTGGCTCAGGAGACAACCTTATATGGAAAGGATATTTACCATAAGAAGGCTCTTCCCGAACTTCTGGAAAAACTTTCAGAGATAGAGGGTATCGAGTGGATCCGTATTCTCTATTGTTATCCGGAAGAAATCGATGATGAACTTATCGCTGCTATCCGTGACAACAAAAAGGTTGTTCATTATCTTGATATACCTATACAGCATGCCTCGGATCATATCCTTGAGAATATGCACAGAAAGACAAGACAGGCTGAACTTAAGGAGAGGATAGCTGCGCTTCGTAATGCTATTCCGGATATAGTCCTGAGAACCACTCTTATTACGGGATTCCCGGGAGAAACGGAAGAAGACTTTGCCATCCTGAAGGATTTTGTAAAGGAAATGCGTTTTGACAGGCTTGGAGTATTTCCGTATTCCCGGGAGGAGGGTACTCCTGCGGCAGAAATGAAGCCTCAGATCCCGCAGAAGATAAAGCTTCAGCGTCAGGACGAGATAATGAGGCTTCAGCAGGGTATCGCTTTTGAAAAAGCAAGAGAGCAGGTTGGACGGGAGCTTCGTGTCATCATCGTGGGTTATGATCCTGACAACAATATGTATCTCACCCGTTCATACATGGATAATCCTGATATCGACAGTCTGGTTTTCGTTGATGCAGGAGATTACAATAATAAAGTTTCCGGTGATATGATCGACTGCCGAATTATTGACGCAGACGGCTATGACCTGATTGGGGAGCGTATCTGATGAATTTACCAAATAAACTGACTTTACTTCGTGTTGTCATGATCCCGGTTTTTGTGTTCCTGCTTCTTTTTAAAGGGGGCACAGATCAGAATATGCGTATAGCGGCGCTGGTAGTATTCTGCCTTGCTTCATTCACGGATTTTCTGGATGGGCAGATTGCGCGTCGTCAGAATCTTGTGACTGATTTTGGAAAGTTTATGGATCCCCTTGCGGATAAGCTTCTGGTGTGTTCGGCTCTGATATGTCTTATTGAGCTTGATCAGCTTCCGGCATGGTATGTGATCATCATCATTGCCCGCGAGTTTATCATTTCAGGGTTCAGACTGGTGGCGGCTGACAACGGAATAGTTATAGCGGCCTCCTGGTGGGGAAAATTCAAAACGGTATTTCAGATGTTTACTGTTATCCTTTTGATCATCGATATTCCGGCTTTGAAGCTTGTCACGGATATATTTGCAGTTATTGCTTTGGTTCTTACCATAGTATCTTTAGTGGATTATATGGTAAAAAATATCAGAGTTATTACAGAGGGCGGAATGTAAATTTGTATGATCTTTTCTAAAAATATGTTTTGGGGCAGATATGCTGCGGAGCATAAGAAGTATATACTTGAAAATCTTCAAAAAAGGCACTTTCAACCGGGAGCGTATGTCATAGTTGAAGCAAAGAGCCCGAATCTCTATGAGATTTATAATCAGGCTATGTTTCTGAATCCGAAACTGGATACGGAAAATGTTGAAATACTTGGCATAGGTTACGGATACAAAGATGCGGTGGATTGTGTCACAAAGATGATACTGGCCAGAAAAGATATTTAAACTAGACCATTGAACAAGGAGGAATTGATGATTGTCCTGACGATACTAAAAGTCATAGGCGGCATACTCCTCCTTTTTTTGTTGCTGATTCTGCTGCTTCTGGCAGTGATTCTGTTTGTTCCCATAAGATATGCTTCCGATGGCTATAAGGGAGAAGAGTTAACAGATTATAGTATAAATTTCACAGCCGAATGGTTTATGAAGATTGTACGTTTCAAAGCTGTTTATACAGATGAGGGACTTCAGCTTCTTTTGAAAGTGTTATGGATAACACTTATGAAATCTCCGGAGGATGATGAAAGCGGAGAAGGAACAAGTGATTTGAAGGAAGAGGAGCTTCCGGTGGAAACAGAGGAAACTGAAACCTCTCAAGAAAAAACCGAAGATACAGGAGTAAATCAGAATCAGATTTCGGTAAAAACTGAAGATAAATCGGTGACTGTTACCGAATCATCGGATAATTCGATTCAGGAACAGAGAGATATTGCGGGAATCAGTACAACCGAAACTGATATAACCGATGAAGCATCTGTAATCGAATCGTCGGATGATATTGGACCGGTTGAACCTGATAATGAGAAGGAACCTTCCGGCATTTCGGAGCAAAGCCCCGAGCAGTCACCCGAAGACAAAAAATCCAATACCAGACATATAATAGAAAAAACACTTTTTGACAAAATCAAAGAGCAATTTGCGGCATTTATTGGTAGAATAAAGGAAGTTGTTGAAAATATAAACAAAATAAGAGAGCAGATAAACGATCCTGAAAATCAGAAGGCAGTCGGTCTTCTCGTGAAAAATGTCCGATATCTTATAAAACATTATAAATTCAGAGTGCTGAAGGGACATTTTGTGTTTGGTTCCGATGATCCTGCCACTGTGGGGCAGGTCATGATATATCTTAGCATTCTGCATCCTGTATATGGAAGGAATTTTCAGATTGAACCGGTATTTACCAGACCTGTTATGAAGGGAGATATGTATTTCAAAGGACATATCAGGCTTATACACCTTTTGATTTCGATCGTTGAACTTATGATGAATGAAAAAATCCGACTGGTAGTCACAAACCATTTCAAGGGGGATAATGATGGCTGAAAATAATAATAATAATAGTAATAACAACGTACAGAATATTCTGGATACTCTTTTCCGGGGTATGGATGGTTTTGTAAATTCCAAGACAGTTGTAGGCGAGCCTTTTAAGGTTGGTGATGCAACATTGATCCCGCTGATTGAAGTCAGCTGTGGTATGGGAGCAGGAGGATTTGTAAAGCCTAAAGAGACAAAGGAGGGAGAAGGCGGTGCAGGAGCATTAAGCTCAAGGATCACACCGACAGCTATTCTTATTTTACAGGGCGGCAACACTAAGCTTGTTAATATCAAGAATCAGGATGCCATGACAAAGATCCTCGATATGCTGCCGGAAGCCATCGATAAGATAACCGGCGGAAACAGAGTCTCAAGGGATGCCCAGGCTGCTGCCGACAAAATAGCCGATAATGCTGAAGATACATATATGGTGGATGAGATTTGATCCGGCTGTCACTCTGAAATTGCTTATGTCAGATGCAGACCGTTCAGATCAGGTTATGCATTAGATGGCGCAGCTTAACATAGCCTGAACTGATAATTGATTCTTGCAATAAAAGATTTTTTTGTAAAATAGTGCTTGCATTATAGAATGATATTTGATAGTATATTCAAGTCGCGAATTCAGATGTGCATCTGATTCGATTTTTGTGAAAGGGAGGTGCAACCATGGCAAAATGCGCAGTTTGTGAGAAGGCAGTTCACTTCGGAAATAAGGTAAGCCATTCACATAGAAGATCAAACAAGATCTGGAAGGCTAACGTTAAGTCAGTCAGAGTTATGGTAAATGGTGGTACAAAGAAGATGTATGTATGTACTTCCTGCTTAAGATCTGGCAAGGTTCAGCGTGCAATCGGTACATCTAAGACTGTTGAAGCAAACGCTTGATTCAGGATCGTCTAGTTGATGTATGATAGGGTATTACGAGAGCATTTTCGTAATACCCTTTTTTCATGCAAGAGCGCTCTCTTGTGGTCACCGGACCAAAGTAAGAGTGCATGGTTATGATATATATGTTATAATCAAAAGACGTGGGTACATATGAAGGGCTGTGTCTTGGGATGTGCCTTATGTTAATGCGTGGTTTTAACTGAAGATTTTTTATATGAATTAAGATATTTCTGGAGGTACTTTATGAAAGGAACAATCGCATCCAAGCTGGGTGAAATTCAGATCAATCCCGATGTTATTGCTACCTATGCAGGAACTACCGCGATAGAGTGTTTTGGAATCGTTGGTATGGCTAAGGTGTCATATCAGTCCGGTGGTCTTGTAAAGCTTCTTAAGAGAGAAAGTCTTACAAAGGGCATCATGGTGAAGATTGAGGATAATGAGATCCTTCTGGATTTCCATGTCATCGTTTCCTATGGTGTCAGCATCAAGGCAGTTGCCGACAACCTTATCGAAAACGTAAGATATAAAGTTGAAGAGTATACCGGTATGAAGGTAAAGAATGTAAAGATTTACGTTGAAGGCGTAAGAGTTATTGATTGATGTACCGGTTTTAAAGGAGCTGATTAGAGCTGCATCTGTATGCAGATTAAAGCTCTCCAAAGCAACGTTAATATAGGAGGAATTACCTGTGGGTAATCAGATTGATGCAAAAAAGTTAAAGGATGCTTTTCTTGCAGCCGCAAATAATCTAAATGCGAATAAGGAATATATCAACGAGCTCAACGTATTTCCTGTTCCGGACGGTGATACCGGAACCAATATGACCATGACCATCATGTCAGCTGCAAAGGAAGTTGCTGCCATTACAGAGCCGACCATTGAGAATGTGGCTAAGGCTATGGCCAGCGGTTCGCTCCGCGGTGCGAGAGGAAACTCGGGAGTTATATTAAGCCAGCTGATCAGAGGTTTCACAAAAGAGATACGTGAGAATTCCGAATCAGGTTATATTGATGGACTTACTCTTGCAAGAGCCTTTAACCGGGCAGTTGAGACTGCTTATAAGGCAGTAATGAAGCCTAAGGAAGGTACGATACTTACAGTAGCCAAGGGAATGGCTGATCGTATCACAGAAGTATCTGTATCAGAAGAAGATATCGTTAAGATGCTTTCTGATGTGATAGCTTACGGAGACGAAGTTCTTGCCAAAACTCCGGAGATGCTTCCGGTATTGAAAGAAGCAGGTGTTGTTGATTCCGGCGGACAGGGACTTATGACTGTGGTAAAGGGTGCGCTTTCCATAGTAAAGGGCGAGAAGCTGGACATAGATGTCAAGGAGCTTGAACTTGATGTAAATCCTGCCGCAGCGCCTGTAAGCGAGAGAAAATCAAGAGGAGACATTTCAACAGCCGAGATTAAATTCGGTTATTGTACAGAGTTTATGGTTAACGGTGACCATGAATTTACAGATGAAGAGGTTGACGGTCTCAGGGACTGGCTGAACGGTGTGGGAGACTCTATCGTTTGCTTCTCCGATGAAAATGTAATTAAGGTTCATGTACATACCAACCACCCGGGCGATGCCTTTGAGAAGGGTCTCAGCATGGGATATCTCTCAAAGATGAAGGTTGATAATATGAGACTTGAGCACAACGAAGTGCTTATTAAGGACGCGTCAAAGATCGCCGCAGAGGAAGCCGCTGCAAGAAAGGATGATGAAGCCGGAGCTGCAAGCAGTGAACCTATGAAGGAATTCGGTTTCATTTCTGTTTCTGCCGGTGACGGTCTAACTGAAATCTTTAAGGGAGTCGGTGTTGACTACGTTATCGAAGGCGGACAGACCATGAATCCTTCAACCGAGGATATCATAAATGCCTGTGAGAAGGTTAATGCCAAGACCGTTTTCGTTTTACCTAACAATAAAAACATTATCCTTGCAGCAAATCAGGCTAAGGCAATCGTTGAGGATAAAACCATCATGGTTGTTCCTACAAAAACCATTCCTCAGGGTATATCCGCTATGATAAGTTTCAGCCCGGATATGACCGCAGACGAAAACTTTGAAGCTATGAAGGATGCTTCAGAATATGTAAGTTCTGCCGAGATCACCTATGCTGTCCGTAATACTACGATAGACGGCCATGCAATAAAGGAAAACGATATCATGGCACTGGGTGATGAAGGACTTCTTTCTGTTCAGAAGGATATAGGAAAAGCTGTGGAGGAAGCAGTTTCAAAGATGGTAAACAGCGAGTCTGAGATAATCACCATATATTACGGACTTGATGTAAAAGAGGAAGAGGCGGAAAAGCTTGCGGGAGTCATCCGTAAGAAGTACCCGTCCCTGGAGACAGAGCTTCAGTTTGGCGGACAGCCGATATACTACTACTTCCTTTCAGTAGAATAAGCATTTTATCCTGAAGATGTGTCGGATGGATAAGCCGACATTATCATCACACAGATTATAGACCATATTTCGCTCCTGAGATTACTCGGGAGCGATTTTCAGTTCACGATAAGGCTGTGGAATATGTACCGGTCTAAATCCGGCACACAGAAATCCTGTAGTTAAGGCATAGAATATACCTATATAAAAAGTATGGAACTAAAAGATCTTAAGGGCATAGGTCCAAAAACAGAAAAACTATATAACAAGCTCGGAATATATTCAGTTAATGATTTGCTGTATTTTTTCCCCAACACATATGTGAGCTTTCATAAACCTGTCCCCATAGGGAATCTTCAGGAGGGTGAAGTGCAGGCGGTGACAGGTATGCTGGAAAAAGATGCGGCTGTTGTCAGAATGCACGGACTCCTTATGACCAGTGTATATTTAAAGGATATTTCCGGAAGACTCAGGATCACCTGGTTCAATGCCCCCTTTCTCCGGAATACCCTGAGAGCCGGATCAATGTTTGTTTTCATGGGAAAAGTCGGAAGCTACAACGGCCAGAAAACCATGAACCAGCCAAAAATCTTTTCTCCTGAGGCTTATGAAAAGAAAGTGGATACCCTTGAGCCTGTTTACAGTCAGGTGAAGGGCTTGTCCAATGCTTCCATCGTGAAAGCAGTCAGTCAGGCCATAGAGGTGGCTGAGTATAAGACGGATTTTGTCCCCGCTGCCATAAGATACAATAGAAACCTTATGGAAATGAAGGAAGCTGTGGCACATGTTCATTTTCCGGAAACCATAGAGGACTTTGAAAAGGCCAGAGGCCGTCTTGCCTATAATGAACTTTTTTTGTTTTCATTAGCCCTCGTGAAGAAGAAGCAGAATACGGAGGATCTGAAATCCTGCTTTAAGCTTACTCCTGATAAACGTGTAGATGATTTTATAAAAAAACTTCCGTTCTCTCTGACAAATGGTCAGTCTGAAGCCATTAAAATCATAAGAAAAGATCTCTCTTCCGGAATTATCATGAACAGACTTCTTCAGGGAGATGTAGGTTCCGGAAAGACTATAGTTTCCTTTGTGGCCTGTCTTGAAACAGCACTTAACGGTTATCAGGCAGCTATCATGGCTCCCACAGAAATCCTGGCAGGTCAGCATTATGACAAAATGAAAAAGCTTCTGGAGGACAATGATCTGAACCTTAAGGCAGTGCTGGTTACGGGATCACTCAAGGCAAAAGAGCGACGGGAGATCTATGAGGAGATCGAAAACCATAAAGCAGATATAATCATCGGCACCCATGCACTGTTTCAGGAAAAGGTTATCTATAAAGATCTGGCTCTGGTGGTCACGGATGAGCAGCACAGATTCGGAGTCAACCAAAGAAAGACATTAAACGAAAAGGGAAGAAGTCCCCATATACTGGTAATGTCGGCGACCCCCATTCCCCGTACTCTGGCAATGCTTATGTATGCGGACATGCAGGTCTCTATGATAAAGGAGCTTCCATCCAATCGTTTGCCCATAAAGAATGCTGTTGTGAATGAAGGCTATCGTCAGAGAGCCTATAAGTTTATATACGACGAGATAAAGAAAGGAAGGCAGGCCTATATCATTTGTCCGATGGTTGAAGAGAATGATATTCTTGACCTTGAAAATGTTACCGACTATGTTTCGAAGATTCGGAGGGTGTTCCCCAAGGAGATAAAGGTAGAAAAGCTTCACGGGAAAATGAAACCCAAAGAAAAGGATGACATAATGGAGCGTTTCCTGAAAAAGGAAATCGATATTCTTGTATCCACCACTGTGGTTGAGGTGGGCGTGGATGTGCCCAATGCCACAGTCATGATGGTTGAGAATGCAGAGCGCTTCGGACTTGCGCAGCTTCATCAGCTCAGGGGACGTGTGGGGAGATCCTCTCATCAAAGCTTTTGTATTTTTGTGGATACGGAGAATTCAAAAAAATCAAAGGAAAGACTTTCGATACTTGCGTCCTCCAATGACGGCTTCCATATAGCAGAGGAGGATCTCAGACTGAGGGGCCCCGGAGATATCTTCGGCATCAGACAGTCGGGAGCTTTGGATTTCAGTGTTGCGGATATATATCAGGATAAGGAGCTCCTGCAAAAGGCATCGGAAGATGCGATTTATGTATACAGGACAGATCCGGGACTTACAAATCCCGAAAACCTGGAGCTTAGACAGGAACTTGAAATGTTTCTGGAAGAAAGCTACGTACTTTAGTATAAAATAAAGTTCATGGATAAGCATTTCCTCAGTTGTAAATAATGCATTCTTAATGTAGAATCATTTCGCGATGATGTTTTTGATAAGTGATGTACAGAACGTAATCAAGGTTTGATGATAAACTTATAATTGCAGGGTCGGATACAAGCTATATCATCTGGCTTATGACTGTCCCCCGGGAGGTAATGATATGAGAGTTATTGCAGGAACTGCAAGAAGACTTTTGCTTAAAACCATAGATTCGATGGATACACGCCCCACAACGGATCGTATCAAGGAAACCCTTTTTAATATGATTCAGTTTGAGGTTCCCGGCATAGATTTCCTTGATCTTTTTTCCGGATCCGGAGGGATCGGTATAGAGGCTCTTTCCAGAGGCTCCAGGAGAGCGGTGTTTGTGGAAAACAATCCGAAAGCAGCAGCCTGCATCCGGGAAAACATTGAGCACTGCCGCTTTGAGGACAGATCCCTCCTGATGAGTTCGGATTATATGTCAGCATTAAACCGGCTGAACGGAAAGGGTTATCACTTTGGCGTTGTTTTCATGGATCCTCCTTATAATAAGGGATTTGAGAGAAAAGCCATGGAGCTGATGCATGACGCAGATTATGTTGATGACAATACCCTTTTTGTTATAGAAGCAGATCTTAATGATGATATAGCGGAAGACATAACAAAAATGGGCTATGAGCTCCAAAAAGAGAAAACATATAAAACAAATAAACATGTTTTCTTTAAAAAACTGCAATAGTTTGGAAAATGTTGCTGTTTACAAGCTATAAGTTTACGTGCTATAAATATATACCGAGAAAGAAGAAAAGATATGATAGTAGGTGTTTATCCCGGTTCCTTTGATCCGATTACATATGGTCATCTTGACATTATAGAAAGAGCCTCGAAGATGGTTGATAAGCTGATAGTCGGGGTTCTCGTCAACAGCTCGAAAACTCCGTTGTTTTCGATGGATGAACGTGTTAGAATGATTGAGGATTTGACCCGGGATCATGGTAATGTCGAGGTTAGATCATTTGATGGTCTCACTGTAAACTTTGCAAGAGATTGCGGAGCTACAGTTATGGTCAGAGGGCTTCGTGCAGTGACAGATTTTGAATATGAACTTCAGCTTGCACAGACCAACAAGGTAATGGCACCCGATATTGACACTATGTTCTTAACCACAAATCTTAAGTATTCTTATCTTAGTTCCAGTATGGTTAAAGAGATTGCCAGCTATGGCGGAATGATTCATGAATTCGTACCGGAAAATGTAGAGAAAATGATCAAAGAAAAAATATAAAAAATAATGTAAGGGTGGAATAGATAAATGAGCAGAATAGAACAGTTAATAGGCGAGATTGAGGAGTATATTGACGGCTGCAAATTTCAGCCTCTTTCAAATACAAAGATCCTTGTAAATAAAGAAGAGATGGAGGAGCTTCTCGTTGAGCTCAGACTCAGAGTGCCTGATGAGATAAAGAAATACCAGAAGATCATTTCTCAGCAGGATGCTATACTGGCTGATGCAAAGAGCCAGGCAGATGCTATGATCCTGGATGCAAAACAGCAGACTGAAGAAATGGTTTCAGAAAATGAGATCATGCAGCAGGCATACAACAAAGCCAATGAGCTTGTTCAGCAGGCACAGGCACAGGCTGATCAGATCCTTGCCAATGCAACAGCCGAGGCAAACAGTGTAAAGGCCAGCGCTATTTCATATACAGATTCTATTCTTGCATCTATAGAAGCACTTATGAGCAATTCTATTTCTGAACAGCATCAGAGATTCCAGGCTATGCAGGATAGCATGCAGAAGACCTACAGTGTTGTTGTAAACAATAGAAGAGAGCTCAACAATGCTATGCAGTCTACACCTTCACAGGCTCCTGTTTCACCTATGGAGTCACAGTATAACGACGATTATGCTGCGCAGGATGATTATCAGCAGTAAGCATTGGCGGTCAGACTGATATAGAAGCGGATGCCGTTTAGAGCATCGAATATTCGGAATTTCCTGAAATGTTATTAAAGAGTACTTTATGTAATGATAGAGTACTCTTTTTTTCGTGGTAACAGTTCAGATAGTTAAAATGTATGGCTTTACAAAATATTAAAATGTGCTGCTTCCGTTTATGTTGTATAATGACTCCATATCTTTGATGATTTTATTCTGTAATTAAATCAGTAAACAGTTTTTGATATAGACCGGAGGACACGTTTATGCACTTGAATATATCGCTGGTGATCCGACTTTCGGGAGATAAAAGTACAGAATGCTTTGAAAATTATAAACCTGTAGTGAATCGGGGCGCAGATAATGACTATGCGTCTGATTTCACTGTGGTAAAAATCAATCCGGAGCATCCCGGGGATTGTCCCCGTAAATGTGATGTCCTGGTGGTGACGGATGAACCGGATTTTCTTGCCGGACTTCCTTTTGGGGAAGACACAAAGCTTTATCCTGTGTATATAGGAGATTCTGCGGATGTGAAGGAACTCATTTTGACAGGAAAAATCTACGATGTATGGTCGGATAATGAGGATGATGATATAAGACGGTGGCGTTTTGACAGGGTACTGCGCAGTATCAAGTCTGTTTATGATGCCTGGTTATACGAAAATATCCTGACCACCATGAACGATAGTGTTCCGGATTTGATTTGGTTTAAGGATATGAATGGACTCCACTGGAGAGTTAATGATGCCTTCTGTGAGGCAGTCAATAAAACCAAAGATGACTGCCGCGGAAGAGATCATAGCTATATCTGGGGAGTTCCCATTGAGGAAGGGCTTGCCTGCCAGGATTCTGAGGAGCAGGTAATTAAAGCGGGACGAACCTGCGAGTTTGAAGAGCCTGTGAAAAAGGTGGAGGGGCTTAAGCTTTTTAAAGTATATAAGTCTCCTATCTATGACAGATTCGGAGATATCAGCGGAACCGCGGGCATAGGACGTGATATAACGAATTTCAACAATATGGGACTTGAATTATCTCTGCTTGTTGAAAATATACCTATACCGATACTTATTCTCTCAACAGACAGAAAAACAGTCAGAATGAATGGATTGTTTGGGAGTTCTTTTATCGGGGACATGGTGGTTCCGGAGTTGTTTGAATATGAAAAATGGAAAGATACACATATGAGAACAACCAATATTATCGAAGAAACAGAAGAATCTGTCAGGTTTGAGGCTTCTGTGAAAATTGGCGGCAGAAAGCATTTTTATGTGGTGAATGAAAAACGTATACGTGATTATTTCGGCAATCCTTCAGGTTATTTCTGCTTCTTCCGTGATGTTACGGATGAGAAAGTATACGAAAAGCACATCATTCGTATGGCCAATACAGACGCCCTTACCGGCTTATATAACAGAAGATATTTTTATGATTATATAAAAGAGCATTCAGCCAATGAGATGACACTTTTATATATGGATCTCGATTTTTTCAAGACTGTCAATGATACCTTTGGACATACCCGTGGAGATGAAGTCCTGAAGAAAACAGCTGATTATATAAAAGAAATCTATCAGGATGGCATTGCGGCAAGACTTGGCGGTGACGAGTATGCCGTAATTCTTCTCAGAAAGATGGAGAAGGTTGAGTTTGACAGGAAAGAAAAGCTTCTTCAGGGAAAAGTCAGGGCACTCTTCAGAAAAGACAACAGGAAGGATTTCCCGGTTACCATAAGCGTTGGCATGATAGTATCGGAGGGCGGCTCCGGCAAGGGCAGGTTCGATATAGATCAGTTCCTCTTTGATGCCGACAAAAAAATGTATGAGGTTAAGAGGAAGCATCATTCAGAGAATAAAAATCCGGGAACCACCTCATAGTGGTACCCGGATTTTTGCAAGATGTTCATAGGGCAGGATGAGCCTGCCTTTATAAAGACCGCAGCCGTCATTCATGGTATTGTTATCCAAAGCGTTGAACATGTTGACATTAACTTTGGATAAATCTAAGTTTCTGAGTTCGATGATGCGGTTATAGGCTTCGTCAAAGTAAAGGTTTTCGCCAACAGGAATAGTGTTCCTCTGAACCAGAGGATTATCCTGCTTTTTCTCGTAAAAATAATGGTTTGCCGTACCTATCTCGGCATAGTCATCCATATCCTTTGTTCTTAGCTGAACTTCTGTGAAATTTCTGGAAATTCTGTCATAAAAGGTAATATGCAATGAGCGGTATCCTGAGGAACGTGGATTAACTATATAATCCCTGTAATAGGGCATGACTGCACCGGACAGTAAGGGAGAAGTGTTTGGCTGTTTCAGATTGGCAAGCTCTGCGGTGAAACCGCGTTCTTCAAGAAACTCCGGCAGAACATTAGCCATTTCATACAGATACTTCAGTTCTTCTGTCTCGAGATCCTGTCCTTCCGAACGATTGCTTGAAGGAAGGGATATGACTATCCTGTAGGCGATAAGATCCCGGAAATTGTTCACCTTTGCCTTAAGTGCCGAAATAGGTGGATATTCATTGTGCTCAAGATAATAATCATAAATAAACTGCACGATGTAGCCGTTGAATTTCTTTTCGGCTCTTAATATTGATTTGATGCGTCCCTTTAAATTAAAGGATAAATAAGGATACATTTCGGACAAATATATGTAGAAGTCCTGGATACGCTGGGATTCAGACGTAAGGAATTCATTATGTTCAAGGATTTCCGACAGCTCCAGTAAAAAATTACAATGAGCGATATCCAGCTGATTCCGGGTCAAAAGAGCATCTTTTTTCAGATCTGCACTGTACTTATGCAGAATTTCCAGAACAGTATAGCCTTCGTACAAATAATCATTAAGTTTAACCATAGCTAATTATAATTGAAATTTTTTTCTGAATCAGTTTTTGTATATGTTAAATGATGTTTATACAAGTAGATATTATCATACTTTGGTAAATCATTCAAAAAATGTGAAATAATTATTTAAAAATGGGATATATTTTCGTAAAATGTGCCGACATATACGTATATGATGGTG
>JAGAXP010000214.1 GCA_017940955.1 Oribacterium sp. | reverse complement strand
ATATTTCTTGATTGTTGCTTCGTTAAGTCCTACTGTTGACACATAATAACCTTCTGACCAAAAGTGCCTATTTCCAAATTTATATTTCAGGTTTGCGTGTTTATCAAACATCATCAATGCAGATTTACCTTTTAAATACCCATAAATGATGAAACACTATATTTGGGTGGTATTGAAACCAACATGTGTACATGATCTGGCATCAGATGTCCTTCTATTATCTCCACAACTTTGTAATCACATAGATGCTTTATTGCGTCACGCATATTGATTGTAAATTACTTTTCGTCTATACTTTGGTGTGAATACGATATGATATTTACACATCCATTTCGTATGGGCGAGCGAGTATTCTATTCTTTATTCGCCATTTTTATCACCGTATCCTTTTTACATAGTGGCTTGAGCACTACTATTATAGTCAGGATACGGTGATTTTGTATAACTAGAATACCCACATGCATAGCGCGAGGCACGTGGTCACGACCTACAATTAATAACACCCTCATCGGTTCACCTCGATGAGGGTGTTTATGTCAAGAGTACGTAAGTTTTAATACTTACAGTGCAACCTCAGAACAGTATTACCACAAAAAGACGTGGCAATCCTGATCTGAGGTTTTTACGTGTGCCCAATCGAAAGTGGTAAGTGGATGCCCAAGCAAAAGAAAATCTATATCCTTGATCAAGACGGCAACAAAATCCGCACCAAGAAAGGTTATAAATCCAAGACTGAAAAGACCACGGATTGGGATGGCCCAAGCAAGGCGAAAATGTGGAGAAAGAATCTCACAGAGCTTATCAACGAAACTAATGATGCACTCAAAATAAATGAGTATTGGGAGCATAGGTCTTTCAAAGAACTTGATATAGAAGAACCACACACAATTCATCTTGGAAGTAAAGCAAATGCCTTGGAGAAAAAAGGCATCCATATAGAGCGTGGAGATTATAACCGAAAGGTCATGGAGAGCAGTTTCCAATTGAGAATATGATGAGCGCAGAGGTTAATGATTTAGCTTATGCAGAGGTTATAAAGTTAAACAAAACCAAAGAAGAACGTGAGCAGGCAAATGACCGTAGCACACTAGAACGACAATTTATACGACATCAGACAAGAAAACACAGTTATCTTGACAGGTAATTGTGCTTTTTCTTAGTTCAGATGTGCATTTTACACATATTAAGTTTGCATTAAATCAGCTCGTTGCTAATTGTTTTGGGTGTGGTATGATGCTACTATTAATGTGAGGAGAAATGAAAAGGGAATGGATAATATGGAGGCTGGTGGCAAGACTCAGGAAAATAAGCAAATCAATAAGATTGTCGATGAAATGGATTTATTTGACGATGATTTGATGACTCTTGTTTTTAGAAAGAACATTCCTGCTACAGAATTAATTCTGGGTATTATATTTGGCAGAAAAATTACAGTTATAGATATTCAAACGCAGGAAGAGATGAGGAGTCCTGAGATTGGTGGCAGAGATATCAGACTTGACGTTCACGCTATAGATGCAGACGGCACTGAAATTGATATTGAAGTACAAGGTGGCTCAGAAGGTGCACATGTAAGAAGAACTCGTTTTCATAGTGCGGTAATGGATTCGCGAATGCTCAAAGAAGGTGATCCATTCAAATTACTGAAAGACTCTTATGTGATTTTTATCTATAAGTACGATAAGTTTGGTGCAGGTTTGCCGATGTATCATATAGATAGAACTGTACAAGAAATAGGAACAGCCTTTGGTGATGGCTCTCATATCATTTATGTTAATGGTAGATATAAAGGTGATGATGAGATTGGTAAGTTGATAGAAGATTTTCATGCTAAAACTTCCAAGAATATGAATTATAAGTTATTGGCAGATGGTCTTCACCATTTTAAGGAAACAAAGGAAGGACGTGATATTGTGTGTGAATCAGTAAGAAAATATGCAGAAGAAGAAGCTAGAAAGAGTTCTGAAGCTACTAGGATTGATACGCTTGTCAGTGATATTCGAAAAATGATGAAGAATATGAAATGTTCATTGGAAGATGCCATGAACACACTTGAAATAACTGGGAATGAGCGTACCATTATAGCAAATATGCTACAGAAATAATATTTATAGTATGATATGTATTCAAGCAGTAGATTAGGAATAGTCTGCTGCTTTTTTAGTGTTCGGAAAAGGGGGACTTTATGGAAAACAACAATAGAATACAGAATGTAGAAAAGCCAGCACAGGAAAAATGTGCTGGCTTTTCTAAAAAGATAGGAAATACTACTTTTGAGGTTTCATGCTTTTACTCTGACAAAGCACGGGAATCTTTGAATACAAAATGAAGAGGTTAAGTAACAGTTCAGCCGGTGGACCAAGGGGAGCAGTGAGTAAGAATATAGGCTTGTTGATTGTCAGGTTTCGATGGTATCATTGTGTATGTTTATCACTAAAAAAGAGGAGCAAAAATGATTGAACTGTTCTTAACCTTTGCAAAAATCGGAAGCTTTACCTTCGGGGGAGGGTACGCCATGATCTCCCTTATCGAAGACATTTGCGTAACAAAAAAGAAATGGATAACTCATGATGAGATGATGAATATGACTGTCATCGCGGAGTCCACCCCGGGTCCCATCGCCATAAACTGCGCCACCTATGTGGGCTATAAAATAAACGGATTAAAAGGCGCCTTTGCCGCGACACTTGGAGTAATCCTTCCTGCATTTCTAATCATATATATCATCTCCTGTTTTTTAAGCAATTTTATGGAGATAAAAATAGTTGCCGATGCCTTCAGGGGCATCAAGCTTGCAGTGGGTCTTTTGATTTTCAATGCCGGAATAGGAATGCTTTCAAAAATGAAAAAGAAGCTTTTTCCCATCATTATTTTTCTTCATCAATGCTGCTGATGCTTTGTTCGGAGCTTCTGGGATTTAAGGTCTCCACAGTTATCATGATGATGACGGCTGGTTTGATCGGTCTCATCTGCAACAGTTTACAAAAGGTGAAAAAGTAATGCTTTATGGAACTAAACACCCTTCCGTGTCAGATCCTTTTTACTCACTTATACCTGCATTAAAGAAAGAGAAACCAACCTATGATATATCTTGAACTATTACTGGGATTTCTGCAGATAGGAATATTTGCATTTGGTGGAGCCTATGGTGCAATTCCTCTCATACGTGACGTGGTCATGAACTATGGATGGCTCAGCGAGGATCAGCTCACCTATATGATTGCCGTAAGTGAAAGTACACCTGGTCCTATCATGGTGAATATGGCCACCTATATAGGAAGCAGTCAGGCCGGGATATCCGGTGCCCTCATAGCAACTACTGCTGTCGCTTTACCGTCATTTATCATAATACTTATCGTTTCAACCATACTGAAGAATTTTACGGACAATCCGCATTTCCGGGCAGTGCTCAAAGGCATTAAGCCCTGCATCATCGGTATCATCATATCCACTGGGCTTTATATGATCATAAATAACTGCCGTTCCGTAGATGGCTTTAGCTATGTGAATATCCTGATAACCCTGATCCTTTTTATGTTTATGCTGCTGCACAAACGCTTCCTGAAGAGGAAGGCTTCCCCCATACACCTTATAATATTTGCGGCAGTACTGGGTATAGTATTTGGATAAACATGATCATCACTGCTTTATTATCTTTGATTGTACAACAACATCACAACTGCTGCACCGATGATCAGGAAGTATCCCACTACGCTCCGAAGATCCGGGATATCACCGAACAGGAGGAATCCGAAGACTGCTGCCCAGAGCACCTGAGTGTAATCATAGACGGAGATCTCCTTTGAGGGTGCATGACTGTAGGTAGCAGTAACAGAGAACTGTGCTGCCGACAGGAATCCTTATTCCTGGAACATGGAATTTATAGATTATGGTGATGAATCTGGATACGAAGCCAGGTTCACTAAGTGCGGAATCTGTACACTTATGAAGGAAATTGGGATTTATGAGTTTGTTCCTGCTATGTGTCATCTGGACTATACAATGAATGACATGGGCGGAACGTCTACGTTTGTGAGAAAATATACACTGGCATCAGGTGGACAGTACTGTGACTGCGGGTACAAGAAGATATAATAGAAAATATCGGACGGGGAAATTTGTAATGGCGGACAAGATTCAGAAAGCATATAGGGCATCAAAGAACATATATGATGATGTGATCACTCAGGGAAGTTCCCTAAGCAAAATGTATATTAAGATCTTCTGGAGCGGAACTGATGATAATGAGATAGCTCGTAAGGTTCTTTCTTATATTCCTGGTAATTTCAAAGAAAGGCTGGTTTAATCCTCCGTTTCATACCGAGGAAGAGCTTATAAAAATTCTGGAGCATATGTACAAGGACATTGACATTCATATTGATGGTTCAATGGTGTATTTCTGCTGTACGAAGTAGCAAAACAGTAGATATTAGAAATGATAGAAAGTGTTTAAAAGGAGGTAATCGATGGTTAGAAAGATAGTACGTGATCCCATGTTCCTACAGCAGAAGTCAGAACCAGCAACAGAAGCTGATAAGGAAATAGTTCAGGACCTTATAGATACTTTAAATGCAAATCTGGAAAGATGCGTCGGCATGGCAGCAAATATGATTGGAGAACGTAAGCAGATCATAGTGGTTGCGGTAGGTCCCATAATTATCCCGATGATAAATCCTGTGATCACAAATAAATCAGGAAAATATGAGACAGAAGAGGGCTGCCTTTCTTTGGATGGCATGCGCCGTTGCACCCGTTACAAAGAAATTGAGGTAGATTACCTGGATCAGAACTTCCAAAAGCAGCACGGTAAATATAATGATTTTATTGCACAAGTTATACAGCATGAAATCGACCATTTTTCAGGCCAGTTGATATAATAGGAGGCAGTAATATGTGGTTGTTATACGCGATTCTGTCATCAATATTTGCTGCATTGACATCTATCTTAGCGTAAGGTTTATCAGGTATAAGTTATATACGAGGAGGGTTACTATGATAATAGCAATGGCAAACGATCACGCAGGAACAGAGATAAAATAGGAGATAAAGGCTTATCTCATATCACAGGGTCATGAAGTAAAGGACTTTGGAACATATGATAAGGAGTCCTGTGACTTATCGGATTTTGTTTAACCGGCAGCTCTTGCGGTCGCAAAAGGAGAATGTGACCGGGGGATATTTTGTGACGGAGTAGGTTATGGAAGCGCACTTATAGCAAACCTTTCTACTATAGGATATCAGCCGGATGTATGGAAAAAGTGGGAGTGAGATAAATATGGATTAGGTCTCAATATTGGGGGAAATCATATGGGTGACTACAGGATCAATATAAGGTCATTTACCGCTCCGGGACTTGCCTGGTTGACGGGGCTTATGCTTGTCATCATTTTCGCGCCGAAGACAGAATATCTGAATGGTATGGTCGCACTGGGATTCTTCATAATGTGCATAGCTACCTTTTGGGCACTCTTTACACTCTATAAAGAATACGACAAGACCGGGAAAGAATGGCCGGCATTACTACACAGGTATTTTCCAAATTATCCGATTGTGAAGGATTATGATAAACTGACGAAGAGGTTGAGTGGGTTTCGTAGAAGCTACAGCGATTATTTATCAAACGGACGGGAAGAGCAGAACAGCGATCTTCAGAACCATGCATCTCAGCTTTTATGGCACAGTACAGCGCTGCAGAAAAAACGTCTCCTGAAAAACCATCTTACGTTAGAGATGGATTCTGCACGAAGAGCCTATTCCGGAAATTGTGTCAGGGAAAACAAATATTTTGATGGGAGATATCTGGTTAATGATATCTATGAGGAGATCTCAGCAGTAAGAACAATAAAGCAGGACGGCAGGATCATCAAACGCATTAGGGATAATGAAGTGGCACATTTTACACTGCTTTCTGCGAATAAGGTCGGTAGAGACAAGGTCACTTGTCCCTCATGTGGGAATATAACCACAAGAGAGAATCTTCTGGATGGCTGTGATTTCTGCGGCACATTATTTACTGTTGAAGATATGGAAAATAAGGTCGACAGTTTCGGATTAAGGCGGGATTTCCATACAAATACCAGCAAGAAGGAAGCTGTCAGGAAACTGGCGTTTCCTTGGTCGACTCTGATAGTAATGCTGCCGCTAATCTATTTTGGACTGATCGGGGCATTTGTGTATATGCCGGATGAAAACATCTTTTTGAGACTGGCTACGGGACTTCTGGCATCCGGCCTGTTTGGGCTTCTCGGCTGGAGCCTCAAGTCGATATTCCTGATTCTTATGCTTCCTTTCCTGTTACTCATCAGTGCATCTTCAAAGACAATGGACCTAAAGATGATTTACAGTCGCAGGCAGGAAGAAGAACAGGAAAAAAGAATGGCGGACCAGGTCAGGAAGACAGACCCGCTCTTTTCACTTCAGAGTTTTTTCGGAGGTATCCAGAACAAGCTTGCTGCCATACATTACGCAGAAAATCCTATGGAGATTAACGCCTTTTCAGAGAATGACCTGTCATTTCTGATAAAAAAATATATGAATGTAGTGGATATTGATATCCTGAAGATCACTATGGAATCCTACCGCGCAGACGAGAATCTGCAGAGCGCTGATGTAAGCGTAGAGCTTCGTCTTATGGAACTGAATCACGGAAGGATCATTGAACGTAAAGAAAAACTGAAGATTAAGCTTATCAAGGATGCCGGATGCAAGACTCAGGCAGTCTGCGGTGCCTCTGCATTGAAGTGTCAGGGTTGCGGTGCCAGCATTTCGCTGATGGACGGCAAGATCTGTAAACAATGCGGAAGGAATCTGGATCTAAAATCATACGACTGGGTTATCGATCAATACGATATCGTGTGATATTGGGTAAAACGTTTCCAAAAACAAATTAAGAATGTCTGATTCACATTTTAAGGTGATTTTGGGGATCTATGACCCCGGGAAGGTTTTTGACATTTATCATTTCCCTCGATATTCTCTTGGTGACATTCCGAATTTCTCCCTGAAGATTTTATGGAAGTAGCTGGTATTTTCATAGCCTACCGTAAAGCTGATATCCATGATGGAGAGACTTGTGTTCTCCAGAAGAAAAGCCGCAGTCTTCATACGCTTTTGAATGAGAAGATCTTTAAAGGTCATGCCGGTATTTTTCTTTATGATACGGCTCATAGTGTAGATATCTATGCTGTTCTTTTCGATAAAAACGGAAAGGGCAGCATTTTTGTATTCTGTCTCGATGTAGTTCAGAAGCCTGATGATGAGGTTTTGTTCATAGGAGTTTTCTGGTACGCGAATGTTTACCGCCTGCTCAACCAGATGATCAAAAAGCAGCGTCATACTCTGCTGTGCAAGATTTCTCGTATAAGCCGGATTGTTAAGCATTATCCAGATGAGGTTTTCCATAAGGTTCTGAACCGGAAGCAAGTCACGTACAGGGAAGTACAGATAGTTTCCACCCATATCACGGTCTGTGAGACAGCTTACCAGAAAGTCACGGAGAAGATTGTTCTCGCCGGACAGTTTGGGCAGGACATCATCAAAAAACTGAGGCCGTATCATGAAGTTGACGGCAATGTCGTCATTTCCTGCCGGGAGTATCTCCTGGGTTGCATGCTGATTCATAAACAGGAGATCTCCTTCCATAAGTGTGATGGGCCGGTCGTCTATTAAGTGCTTAGTGCTGCCCTGACACATGTAAACGAACTCTATGTAGTTGTGTGTATGCTTTGGGAAATGCACGAACCTTGTGTGTGGGCGAATGTCTATGAGCTTGCCGTTATCGAGGACTCTTGAGGAATCTATAACTGTATTTTTGTTACCTTTTTCCGGAGCATAGTAAAGAGAGCGGTCAATGCTTTTGTGACCGCTCAGCAGTTCTTTTTCTTCGTGAGTGAGTTGTGACAGCCTGTTCAGTATTTCCTGGTTCATGCTGGGAATATCCTCTTATAGTTAAGGTGTTTTCACTGGTGAATACATGCACTATTTGTGTATTATAGCCAGAGTGGATTACTGAGTCAAAACATCTTTAAGTTCTCAATATATCTTATCGTTGGAGTGTAAGAATCTTAGATAATTACATATCGTCATCGAAAGTGTTGATGATATATTCATTAAACAAAGGTAATGTGATCTTGAGATAACCATAATCATCTCCGTTTAGGATCATTTTTTTGATCAGACGGTTTCTATATGGGGTGTACTTATTGTTGGTCCAACCGAGACTATCCTTTATTTCTTTGGCCTTTCCGGTTTTTGTGCTTGCGACAGCGTAAAGAAACTTTTTATCCATATAAGATAGTTCTGACCAGATTTTTTCGTAAACATAATCTTCAAGGTATTGTCTGAATTCTGAAAGTGCTTCATTATAATTTCCGTCATGTCTAAAAGTGAAGTAACCTAAGACCTGAAAAGCGAAAGAATAACCCAGAGTTAATTTTGCCATCTCTTTTGCCTGATCAAGGGAAACATCGAGATTGGTTTTATAGTTTTCAGCCATGGTAGCCATATTAAGAGCCTTCATTTTGATTTCAGGCGCCCTATATAAAAATGTTAGATTTTTCTCATTTCTTAGGTCGTTGATATTGTCATACAGACCGGTCATTAAGAGATAAACTGGATAATCTTCTCTGACCAGTATCTGAAAAATACTTGCAAATTCTTTTACATAATCATTGGAAATAACTTCATCAATACAAATCAAGAGCTTTTTATCATGCTTTTTTAACGCATCAAGGGTGTTTTTGATGGTTATCTGAGGGCTTGTGATTTCTTTATGAGCATCAAGTTGTACTCCAAATCCGGCTATGGATACACCGATTCCTCGTTTCAGGAATTGGGTAAATCTGCTTTCTTTGGATAATGCATCTGCCATACTGCTAAGTAAATTTTGACTTGTGCTCAGTTCCAGTACTTCCCATTCTTTTCGCGACTTAAGTTCGTTAGCTACCTCGGTCATAAAAACGGTCTTGCCGCATCCTCGTACACCGGTAATCATATATATTTGCTGGTTTGCAGGTTCATTGAGAAATGAGTCCAGAACTTCATTTAACTCTACTAATCTCGGTATGTTTTGTGCCGGTTGTTTACCAAACATCAGAGTATAAGGGTTGTTCTTATTGTTTATCACTTTTTATCACCTCAACTGCCGTTTATCACTTTTTATCACTTTTTGATATTTTATCACTTTTTATCACTTTTGAGAAGTATAGATGATGTTGGATGATTATAACTGTACTAAAGAAAGAGTGATGTTTTTATTGATTTAGAGCTATCTATAACTATGTCTTTGATTAGTTATAGACTCAAACTACTACTATGTATTTAGTGGTAGTTTGAGTAGTTAAGTAAAAAGGTAAAGCGTAATTGATGACTGCATTTTATGGAATATACTGTGGCAATTCAATCAGTAGGTAAATAGTTCTTATATAGGTTTTTTAAATCTTCACGAACATCCAGTATGGCATTGAGTTCTAGGAAAAAATCCTCAAAATCCTTGCTTTTACCTTTGCTAATGCACCATTTCACTTCATGTCCGGTAAATAAATGCGCTATTACATTGTAAAGTATCTCGGGAGAATTGGTATTTTGTATCTCACTTTTCTCCTGAGCTTTTTTTATTATAAGGACGCAGATTTCCGTGAGATGATTTCGCATGTCGAAACTATGACGATTTTCCTGCAGGTTTGAAATGATCATATGACTAAAAAGATCACTTCCGAAAGTTATAGTATCATTAATGAGTTTAGAAAAAATATAAAGGAGTTGATCGAGTGATGAATCACTACCGATGAAATAATATGGATTAGAAACAAGCTCTTTAATCGTAGTGTCATATAAATCTAAAATCAGTTCATCTTTTGAACCGGCATATTTGTAGAATGTGGGTTTTGTTATACTACAGGCATAGCAAATGTCATTTATTGTAACATTTGCGTAACCTTTGTTTCGTATAAGTTCTATTGTATTGTTTCTAATAAATTCCTTATCTATCGTTTTCATGTGCGCCACCTTTACCAAAGTAAATAATAATTTACTTATTATGTTAACATGTTTAAAAAATACAGTACATAGTTAACCAATCAAAATATTTACATCTATTATATTGATTCCGATTTGTACAAAAGTAATATGTGATATTTGTTTAAAACAGCTAAACTATGAATAATGCCCAAATATTATTGACAAAACAATAACAAGCAAGCGATAATTTACCTAGGTCAATGATGCGTTTACATGCGTAAAAGGAGGTATTTTATGTCACATAGTTTATTTGACAAAACAACACTTGGGTCTATGAAGCTTAAAAACAGGATATTTATGTCTCCAATGGGGACAACAGGAGAAGCAGATGGCTCCTATTGCATTGAAGGTATAAATTATTTTGAGGAAAGAGCAAAAGGTGGTGCAGGTCTCATCATCACCGGTGCGAATGTAGTATCTACAAAGTATGAGCCGAGACCATGTACTGAACTTTCTAATTTTCATCATGTTGAACGTCTTAATATGCTTATAGAAAGATGTCATCATTATGGCGCAAAGGTTTGTGTACAGCTTTCTCCCGGACTTGGAAGACAGCAGTTTACAGATCCGTTTACGGCACCATATAGTGCCGGAAGTGTCAGCTCATTCTGGTTTCCGGATTTGATATGCAAACCTTTTGAAGTTGCAGATATAAAATATCTTGTTGAGAAAGTTGGTTATTCCGCATATTTGGCAGTAAATGCCGGAGCAGATGCGATTGAGTTACATGCTTACGGCGGATATCTTCTCGATCAGTTCCAGTCAGTACAGTGGAATAACCGTACTGACGAATACGGAGGAAGTCTTGAGAATAGAATGAGATTTTCTCTTGAGTGTATTGAAGCTATACAGAAAAATGTCCCTAAGAATTTCCCGATTATAGTTAAATTCACGCCTATACAGCGTGTTGAAGGATTCCGTACCATCGAGGAAGGTATAGAGATGGCAAAGATTTTTGAAAAATCCGGGATCGCAGCACTTCATGTTGACACAGGTTGCTATGAGGAATGGTTCCAGGCTATAACAACAGTGTATAGTGAAGATGCACACAAAATTGATGCACAGAAAGCAATCAAAGAAGTTGTTAGTATTCCTGTACTTGGTGATGGAAAGCAGCTTAAGCCGGAAGTTGCCAAGAAGACAATAGAAGATGAGATAGTTGATTATGTGGGTCTGGGTCATCAGATGCTTGCTGATCCGTTCTGGCCAACAAAAGTAAAGACAGGACATTTAGATGACATTACTCCTTGTGTTGGTTGCAATGAGTGTCTACTTGCAGGATTTTCAGGAAAGCACTATTACTGTGCAGTCAATCCACGTTGCTATGCTGAAAAGACATTTGATCTTCCTAAGCCGGATGGCAGTGTAAAGGATATTCTTGTCATCGGTGGAGGTCCTGCAGGAATGGAGGCTGCAATTTCTGCCAGAAAACGTGGATGGAATGTACAGCTTTGGGAGAAGGATTCAAGACTTGGAGGAACATTATGGGCTGCCGGAGGTCCAGACTTTAAGTCAGATGTTCTCCGTCTTATCAGACACCTTGAGATTCAATGCTACAAACTGGGAGTAGACATACGACTCAATAAAACTGCAACTGCTGAGAATATAAAAGATGGTAAGTTTGATAAAGTTATACTTGCAGCCGGTGCTTCTCCTGTGGTTCCGCCTATTGAAGGTATCGAAAATACAGCACTTGTAAGTGATTATCTTACACACAAAGTGGAAGTTGGCAGAAAGGTCGTAGTTATCGGAGGAGGTCTTGCGGGTACAGAAGCTGCTTGTGATATTGCTACTAAGGCAGATGAAGTTACCATCGTTGAGATGCTTCCAGATATTCTTTATACTGCAGCACACTGCCTTAATAATGATCAGCATCTTAGAAAGATGGTTAGAGAACGTGGTGTAAAGGTTGAAGCAGGTGCTAAGGTTCTTAAAATCACAAAGGATAGTGTTATATTCGAAAAAGATGGTAAAGAAACGACAATCATTTGTGACAGTGTGTTAAATGCTGCCGGATTTAGAGCAAACAATCAGTTAGAAGACATACTTGATGAATCATATGAAGATGTGACAGTAGTTGGAGATGCCATCGCTCCCAGAAAGATACTCACTGCTATTCATGAAGCGTACCATGCTATACGTGTAATGGAGTGATACAAATACACAGCTTAACCTTCGATAACATATTTACACGGTGTGAAGTGTATAGAAGTTTAAAAAAGTTTGATGTTATTCTATAAACAAAGTTAAGAGGACCGTTTTAAGGGTATATTACTAATTATCCTTAAAACGGTCCTTTACTTGAGTGGTAAAATTACTGGAAGTTAAGATTAATAAAATCAACCGTATCAAATAAACTTAATATCAAGAGTCTTCTTTCCGGGGAGACTCTTGTTGCTATTATATATTTCACTTTTCAACCGAAATACCAATGGTAGAGTAGGCTATCACGAAACTTACAATGATAGCATTTGCTCTTTGTTTTATAGCATTCGCACTATTTCAAAGGAGGAATCATGTTAAAGAAAAACTCATTGGCTCTTTCGATCGTTACCATTTTTTTCATCATTTTTCTAAGCTTTGGAGCTATGGCTTCGGATTTCAAGGATGCTGAAGGAACATATGTGCCTGTTGAAGGTGTTTATATGGTATATGATGATCCTAATGGTCCAATAATCAATTATGTTGATATTTCGAAATTTGAAAATGGAAATTATGAAGTTTATATAGGAGAAAGCTATAAGGGTGCACCTGTTGATACAGTTACT
>JAGAXP010000213.1 GCA_017940955.1 Oribacterium sp. | reverse complement strand
TGAGGTCATTTAACGGAACCGCTGTCACATTTACAAAGCCGGCTCCCTTAAACAGAAGTACCGCACTGTTAAAGTTTTTTTCACAGCAGTCCGTCATGGCACTTGAAATAACAACTTCATTTGCACCTGCGACAATAGTTGACTTTTTCTTCTTATTGTCGCCCATGAATAACCCTATACCGCCCCACATTCCTACGCACATGGCAAAGAGCATACACATCCCCATGCCTTCGTTATCTATAGTGAAGCCGATGATTCCAATGAGGATAAGGATCGCCGTTGCCGCAAGCCATGCGACTATCAGCGTTTTTCTGGAGAAATTCGATTTTTCCTCCATATCAAGCTGGCGCAGCTTTACTATTCTATCTGTCTCCGCCTGCTTGATCCCAGCCTCATCTATAGTACGGTAGATATACTCATTTTCATTGTTCAGCATTACCTTTGTTCCGCAGTACTGGCAAAACGAAAACTCTCTTGTGCTTTCGACTGACAATGTCGCACCGCACTCCGGGCACTTAATTGAAATCAAGCTGATAGCCATATGTCCTCGTCCTCCTTTACCAAGTCATAGCAGAGCATTCGATGGTATCGTGCTCCGGCCAGTTATGATACCTCTGGAACTCAAAAGCCTTTGTTTTTCCAGCTTTAAGACCGTCCACAAATGTATTCTCCATATAAACGATCTTTCCGTCTTTTCTAAGAACAATGGAGAGATTCACCGTATCAAGGTCTATCGAGGAATTATTTGTAATCTCCCCTGTTATGAAGTTCTCATCACTACTGCTTCTCTCTGATACATTTGTGAATGTGAAGTCTGTAGTCTTCACAGCGTCATAGAAAGAATTCCCGGATGTAAAATCACTCCAATCAACATCAAACATGATCTGAGCATCGTCAGAGATATCAGCTATCGGCATGGAGAACATTCCGCACAGCGTTATTGTGTCTCCCGGCATTATGATACTTCCGGTCTGTTCCTCCGTTGCCAGAATACTTCCATCACCATTCTTTACAGTAACGATAGCTTTCGGAAATTCAGCTATGAGAGATTCATTCGGGTTATAAATCATGGTACAGAAATCAATATACGCACTGTCATCGTATGAAGATACCTCATTCATAAACCAACCGTAATCCGTAATTTCCAAAGGTTTCTCTGATGCCGAAGTCCCACCTCCGACTGAAAAAGAAGATGAACTTCCGGTATCCTCAGACTCCGCTGCCGCTTCCGTATCCGTTGCCGGTGTCTCTGCGGATTCAGTATTCGTAGTAGAAGCACTACCTGCCGATATGGTTGCATCCGTGACCTCTGCGTTATCGACCTTTTCATATTTGATGAACCATGAACCTAATGAACTGGTAATCTCGCCCGCTCTGACCACAACGGTATCCCCGGCTTTAATATCAGGATTCCTGCTGGATATAAAATTCAGGTGTTCACCTGCCCATACGTTATATCCCGCAGCTGAATCCGGATGAAGCTCAAGTGCGGTGAATCTAACCACTTTTCCCTCAAGATTCTCTCCGGCATTAAGCGCAGCCTCAAATGACTCGGCATCACCGTAATCAATAGCGACCTTTGAACTGCCTCCGCAACCGCATATCGACATTGCCAGAACCAGTACAAGTACAAATCCTACAACCTTCTTAAAACCTTTTCTCATTGCTCGCCCTCCTTGCTGCTCTCTCCGTCCGGTCTGATAACCTTATACCCATATGATTCAAGGGTTGCGATCACCTCCGGCGTGATGTTTAACTTCAGATCCACATCTTTCACGTCTGCCCTTTCAATTATCCTGTGCAGATCATCCACGGACACATTTATAACCTCCGACAGTCGTTTGAGATTATCACGGTCAGGAAGCCCACCATCGGTCTCCCATTTTGCTATGGCGGACTTTGATACGCCAATCTTTTTTGCCAGCACTTCCTGGGTTAATCTCATATACTTGCGTCTTGCAGAAATGAAGTGTCCTAAGCTCTTTGCATCTTTCATCCTGCCTCCTTATGTCTCCGACAACAGGTTTTCAAAAACCACTTTTGAC
>JAGAXP010000212.1 GCA_017940955.1 Oribacterium sp. | reverse complement strand
CTGGACAATGGAAGGTTCCGTACGTGTAGGTCAGCTTTGCAATGACTTCGGTCTTATGTGGGGCTGCCACTCAAACAACCATTTCGATATCTCACTTGCAATGGTAGCACAGTGCGCAGCTGCAGTACCGGGCAAGCTTAACGGAATCGATACTCACTGGATCTGGCAGGAAGGCAGAGAGCGCCTTACAAAGAACCCTATGCAGATCGTAGGCGGATGCATTAATGATATCGACAAGACTGTAGGTCTCGGCATCGAGGTTGACCGTGAGCAGATCATGAAGGCAAACAAGCTTTACATCGATAACTGTCTCGGCGCACGTGATGATGCTATCGGAATGCAGTATCTGATTCCGGGATGGAAGTTCGATAACAAGCGTCCTTGCATGATAAGATAATAAACCTTTGACAATTTATAATTTATTCCGTTTGACCCGGGGATGCGAAAGGTATCTCCGGGTCATTCTACAATCCACAGGGGACGGTTCTCGCCGGCGAGAACTGTCCCCTGTGGATTTCTGCGTGTTCCTGATTTTTGTTGAAATATTATGACATACGGTATGATTTGCAAAAATTTGCATTAAAATAACTTTGCGTCAAATAATTAACATTAGATTTACTAATATTTATATTAGCTAAACTAAAAGCAAAACTTATGGATAGCGTGCTATGTATAAGATTTACTTAATCTGACATTAGAATTACGAGTTTTACAGAATGTTTCACATCAGTTATTCTAATATTACAACAGATAAGGAAATTCCTTCCGAATTTATTATCGAATTGAATAAGATTTCAAATCTTATGAAAGATAAACTTTCTGCTGAATGGCAGAGCATCCGGGTCACCGGTAAAGAAAGGGGGAACTTAAATGTTCTTTAAAAAATATGGCGACTTCGTTGTCGGCATCTTTTACGCAGTTCTGGGCATCGCTCTTATCATCGGAGCAAAGGCTCTTCCGAAATCCAAGGTCATGGAGATCGGACCGGACTTCATGCCAACCTTAGTAGGAGCAATAATTCTTGTTCTTGCAGGCATACTTCTGGTTGAAACTTTTTCAAGATTCAAGGCTAATGCAGCCGAGCTTGAGGCTTCAGGTTTCAAGGATACATCGGACTATAAGAGAGTTCTCGGAAGCCTTGTATCTGCCATCATCTATGTTAACATTCTTAAGCCTGTGGGCTTCATAGTGAGTACACTGGTATATCTCATCATTCAGATCTACATCCTGGCACCTGATAATAAGAGAACCAAAAAGGATCTCATCCAGTACGCGATCATCGATGTAGTATTCACAGTAGTTGTTTATTTCCTTTTCCGCTACGGTTTCAAGATTGTTCTTCCCGGCGGAATCCTGGCATTTTAATTAAGGAGGGTTCAAAATGAATGCATTAGCACAGTTAGGAGCTGCTTTCCTTGGTGTCTGCCAGCCGATTTCAATAGCATTTATGGTTGCCGGTGTAGCAATCGGTATCGTATTCGGATCCATCCCGGGTCTTTCAGCATCCATGGCGGTTGCCCTGATGCTTCCTCTTACTTTCACAATGGAAGCTTCACTTGGTATGAACGTCCTGGTTGCGGTTTATATCGGAGGTATCTCCGGTGGTCTTATCTCGGCAATACTTCTCAACATGCCGGGTACAGCATCATCCATAGCAACAACTTTTGACGGTTACCCAATGGCTCAGAAGGGCGAGGCCATGAGAGCACTTGGAATCGGAATCGTGTTCTCCTTCCTTGGATCACTTTTCTCATTCTTCATCCTTTCCTTCTTCGCACCTATGCTTGCGGACGTAGCCCTCAAGTTCACACCGGTTGAGAACTTCGGTATCTGCTTCTTCGCACTTACCATGGTTGCGATCCTTTCCTCAGGAAACATGGTAAAGGGTCTCCTGGCAGGCCTCTTCGGACTTGTATTCTGCTTCGTAGGTATGGCACCTATCGACGGAACTCCGAGATTCATATTTGGAAATCAGGATCTCCTGGCAGGTTTCAACCAGCTTACAACACTTATCGGAATTTTCGCCGTAGCAGATATCCTTATATCAGCAGAGGAGATGAATGCCAAGGGCGTTCAGACAATCCCTGTAACAAAGGTTAAGGGCTTCGGCTTCTCAATGAAAGAATTTATTTCATGGCTCCCGGGAGCTTTGAGATCAGCCATCATCGGTACCGGAATCGGTATCCTTCCCGGTATCGGCGGTTCAACCTCAGGTATGCTTTCATACGTAACAGCAAAGAACATGAGTAAGCATCCCGAAACCTTCGGACATGGCGAGCCTGAAGGTATCGTAGCTACAGAGTGTGCCAACAATGCTACCATCGGTGGTGCAATGATCCCTCTCCTGGTTCTTGGTATCCCGGGTGATGGTGTTACCGCTATGATGCTCGGTGGTTTCCTTATTCACGGGCTTTCGGCAGGTCCGCTTCTCTTCGTAAAGAATGCAGACGTTGTATACGGTATCTTCGCTGCATGTATGGTCTGCGACCTTATCATGCTGGTAGTTGAATGGACATGTATCAAGGCATTCGTACAGGTACTTAAGGTTCCAAAGCACATCCTTATGCCTCTAATCCTTGTACTTTGCGCAGTTGGTGCTTATGCAACAAACAACAGAGTATTTGATGTTCAGTCCATCATCGTATTCGGTATCGTCGGATATATTTACCACAAGTTCAAGCTTCCGACCACACCATTCGTTCTTTGTTTCCTGGTAGGTTCAATGACAGAGACTTACCTGAGAAGAGGTATCATGAGCTACAAGAGCTTCGGTGCTTTCTTCACACATCCTATCTTCGATTTCTTCTGGTTTGTAGCCTGCGGCGTACTTATCTGGTCAGTATTTAAAGAGGTAAAAGCAGCACAGCAGAAGAAGGCAGCGGCAAAAGCATAAAAACAAATTCCCGGATCAATGCACAGACTTCGGTTGATCCGGGAATTAAAAAGAACTTTTATACATTCGAATCAACGTAACCTAAGTAAATATCTTCCCTAAAGGAAGAGTAAATAAAGGTGAGGTAACACCCACCTAAACATCAAGGGCAAAGCCCAAAAGGAGAAAAACTATGAAAAAAAGAATCTTATCAGCAGTACTTGCAGGTGGAATGGCATTAAGCCTTGCAGCATGTGGCTCATCACAGCCGGCAGAGACAAAGGCTCAGGAGACAAAGGCCGCTGAAACAACAGCCGCAGCTGTAGCAGCAGAGACAACAGCAGCTTCCGGAGATGCTGCAGCAGCATCATCATCTGACTGGACACCATCAGGCCCTATCTCTCTGGTTCTTCCCGCAGGTGCAGGTGGAGATACAGACCTTTCAGCTCGTATATTCGCACAGTATGCTAAGGAAGCTACAGGCGCTGACTTCGTAGTAGTTAACGCTTCAGGTGCTTCAGGATCTGTAGCAGCTAACCAGGTTCTTTCAGCAGCTAATGACGGTCTTACAGTTCTTTACGGACACAACCTTGTAAACGTTGCTAACGTTGCAGGTATCACAGATTATGATTACACAGCATTTACACTCGGACCAACATTTGCAAAGAATGATGCACAGGGTCTCTATGTAAATCCTGAGAAGTACTCAGATCTCAATGCTTTCCTTGATGCTGCAAAGGCAAATCCGGGCGCACTTAAGGCATGTACAGAGGTTGGTGCTTATACATACTATGAGTTCCTTAAGTTCGAGCAGATCGCAGGTATCGACCTTGATCTCGTAGACGTTGGATCAAACTCAGATAAGGTTACTGCAATGCTTTCAGGCCAGGTTGACATGATGCCGGGTGCATTCGTTAACACAAAGGATTACATCGATGCAGGCCAGTTCCTTTGCGTAGGTATCCCTACAGAGAAGAGATCAGAGCTTATGCCGGATGTTCCTACACTTAAGGAGCAGGGAATCGATTTCGTATATCCTGACTGTGACTATTCATTCTACTTCCCTGCAGGAACAGATGCTTCTGTTATCGCATGGTTCGAGAACACAACAAAGGCTGTAGTTGACAATGAGAAGTGCCAGGAAGATCTCAAGAACATGCAGATCAATCCTTACTATCTCTCAGCTGCTGATTCAGAGGCTAATGACAAGGCTTATCTTGAGACATTCAAGGAGATTGCAGCTTCTGTAGAAGGCTAATATTTAATACTCTGATTATTCTTTAATATTAATCTACTCCTAAGATTCAAATGAGTGGGAGAGGATGCTTTCTCTCCTACTCACTTTTTAAAAGAGTTTCAGATGATGAAAAGAGTATCTTTTTATGATCTGAAATCCTGTTAAAATAAAGCTGATTATTATTACATTCCGATAAAGAATGTAAAACGGCTTTTTATAAGGAGGACGATAAATTGAATACGTCAAAATCAGTAAATGAGTACATTTCGGAGTTGAAAAGCGAAAACAAAAAGGTTCGCTATACAGCATATCTGATGATAGCAGTACTGGTAATGGTACTGGCAGTTTCGGTTTTGAAACAATTTTATATCACACTGGCACTTCTGGTTGCGGCGCTGTTTCTTCAGCTTTTTGTATTTCGCAGGTTTCAGAAGGATTACGTCAGGAATTGTGAAAATGCCAACATTTCACTGACTACCCTTAAGAAGATCAATGCCTCGGAAATAGAGGAAAAGGGTACTTCTGTTGATGAATCCATGGTTAAAAGCGCCCATATATTTCCATTTGTTGAAAAGACCTTTGCGGTTTTTAAAAGTATAAGGGGCAGTAAAGATAATACAGTTATTTCATCTTCTGATATTACTGTTGTTGAAAGAAAAAATGATAAGGGAATAGCAGCAGAAGTGAGTACCGGAAACTGGTCTCACCTGGAGTTTCCAAAAGCCACAGGTATAAAAGCCGTAATCGTGGAAGATGAGCTTATGAGTGAAGCTGCAAGAAAATCATTTTTTGACGTGTCAGGTTACAAAGAGGCTGAGCTTCCCGAAGGATTCCCAAAGCGGTTTCATTTGTACATAACATCGTGTAAATCAGGAGATAATGAAGCGGCCGGGGCGGCATCTGATGGATTTGACGATACGGCTAAATCATCAGGGCTTCCAAATGACAGTTTTTTAAATAAGGTTAAAGCACTTTCTGATTATACACCGGGCAAGATTGGGGTATCTGTATCTGAAAATACTGTAGATGTTTTCATAAAGAACAGATTTCTTGCTGCAGGTTTCTCGTCTAAATATGAACCTGACGAGAAAACGCTGATGCGTGATCCCTACCCTGAGCTCACTCACATTGTAAAGCTGGCTCAATATTTATAACTACTGTTGAGATAAGACCACGTAAGTCGACAGCGGGGTTTTACCATATAAAAAATTAGAAATGATGTACCGGCAGGTACCATAAAAAAGAAGCAGACATTATGCTGCCCTCACATGGAAAAGGAGAAGAAAAATGATTCCAGTAATTTCTAAGATGGAAGTATTCCCTGTTGCAGGTCACGATTGTATGGAGCTTAACCTTTCAGGAGCACATGCACCATACTTCACAAGGAATATTGTTATCCTTACAGATTCAAACGGTGTTGAAGGTGTAGGTGAGGTCCCCGGCGGACAGAAGATCACAAACGCTCTTGAGGCGGTTAAGGATCTGGTTATCGGAACAAAGATTTCTGATTATAAGAACACTCTTAATAAGGTTAGAGCATGGCTTGATGAGAACATAAAGGATGATGTAAGAGGTCTT
>JAGAXP010000211.1 GCA_017940955.1 Oribacterium sp. | reverse complement strand
TGAGGTCATTTAACGGAACCGCTGTCACATTTACAAAGCCGGCTCCCTTAAACAGAAGTACCGCACTGTTAAAGTTTTTTTCACAGCAGTCCGTCATGGCACTTGAAATAACAACTTCATTTGCACCTGCGACAATAGTTGCCTTTTTCTTCTTATTGTCGCCCATGAATAAACCTATACCGCCCCACATTCCTACGCACATGGCAAAGAGCATACACATCCCCATGCCTTCATTATCTATTGTGAAGCCAATGATTCCGATGAGGATAAGGATCGCCGTTGCCGCAAGCCATGCGACTATCAGCGTTTTTCTGGAGAAATTTGACTTTTCCTCCATATCAAGCTGGCGCAGTTTCACTATTCTATCCGTCTCCGCCTGCTTGATCCCAGCCTCATCTATAGTGCGGTAGATATACTCATTTTCATTGTTCAGCATCACCTTTGTTCCGCAGTACTGGCAAAACGAAAACTCTCTTGTGCTTTCGACTGACAATGTTGCACCGCACTCCGGGCACTTAATTGAAATCAAGCTGATAGCCATATGTCCTCGTCCTCCTTTACCAAGTCATAGCAGAGCATTCGATGGTATCATGCTCCGGCCAGTTATGATACCTTTGGAATTCAAAAGCCTTTGTTTTTCCGGCTTTAAGCCCGTCCACAAATGTATTCTCCATATACACGATCTTTCCGTCTTTTCTAAGAACAATGGAGAGATTCACCGTATCAAGATCTATTGAGGAATTGTTTGTAATCTCCCCTGTTATGAAGTTCTCATCACTGCTGCTTCTCTCTGACACATTTGTGAATGTAAAATCTGTAGTCTTCACAGCGTCATAGAAAGAATTCCCGGATGTAAAATCACTCCAGTCAACATCAAACATGATCTGAGCATCGTCAGTGATATCAGCTATAGGCATGGAGAACATTCCGCACAGCGTTATTGTGTCTCCCGGCATTATGATACTTCCAGTCTGTTCCTCCGTTGCCAGAATGCTTCCATCACCGTTCTTTACAGTAACGATAGCTTTAGGAAATTCAGCTATGAAAGAATCATTCGGGTTATAAATCATGGTGCAAAAATCTATATACGCACTGTCATCGTATGAAGATACCTCATTCATAAACCAGCAGTAATCCGTAATTTCCAATGGTTTCTCAGCTGTAGAAGAACCACCACCGACTGCAAAAGAAGAGGAGCTTCCGGTACCCTCAGACTCCGATGCCGCTTCCGTATCCGTTGCCGGTGTCTCTGTGGATTCACTATTTTCAGTTGAAGCACCACCTGATGATATGGTTGCATCCGTAACCTCTGCGTTATCGACCTTCTCATATTTGATAAACCACGATCCAAGCGAACTGGTAATCTCGCCCGCTCTGACCACCACGGTATCTCCTGCTTTTATATCAGGATTCCTGCTGGATATAAAATTCAGGTGTTCTCCCGCCCATACGTTATATCCCGCAGCTGAATCCGGATGAAGCTCAAGTGCGGTAAATCTAACCACTTTCCCCTCCAGATTCTCTCCGGCATTAAGCGCAGCCTCGAATGACTCGGCATCACCGTAATCAATAGAGACCTTTGAGCCGCCTCCGCAGCCGCATAGCGACATTGCCAGAACCAGTACAAGCACAAATCCTACAACACTCTTAAAACCTTTTCTCATTGCTCGCCCTCCTTGCTACTCTCTCCGTCCGGTCTGATGACCTTATACCCATATGACTCAAGGGTTGCAATCACCTCCGGCGTGATGTTTAACTTAAGATCCACATCTTTCACGTCTGCCCTTTCAATTATCCTGTGCAGATCATCCACGGACACATTTATAACTTCCGACAGTCGTTTGAGATTATCACGGTCAGGAAGCCCACCATCGGTCTCCCATTTTGCTATGGCGGACTTTGATACGCCAATCTTTTTCGCCAGCTCTTCCTGGGTTAATCTCATATACTTGCGTCTTGCAGAAATGAAGTGTCCTAAGCTCTTTGCATCTTTCATCCTGCCTCCTTATGTCTCCGACAACAGGTTTTCAAAACCACTTTTGACTTACGCTGCGTAATCTCGTTTTCTGTTTCTATTGATATCCTATCAGTTTTTAAAAACAAAAATCCCCACCAAAATGGTGGGGAAATTCACTCTGCGTAAACATTTTTTATTCTGTCGTAAGTTTTTCCAGTCC
>JAGAXP010000018.1 GCA_017940955.1 Oribacterium sp. | reverse complement strand
TAAACGAAACTATATATAAAAGTATACGAGAAAAAAGAGTGCCGTAAAATACAGCACTCTGGAGTAGATGAAAAAATAAAATTCAGAATTTAAAATGATGTAAACTTGCAATCGGCAAGAATACTATTTCGCGGGGTTACAGCTATTTTAATTTGATTTTCACTGTGAATTGACGATACTATTGTTTCAATTATTTCTTTTTTGATTATTTCTTCTCTATCAAAAAATGATTTTCCAGAATATTCTTCTATTAATGCCTTAATGTATTTCCCTAAACTATCATAATACGTATCCTCTTTACATAATTCTTTAGAAGTAAGAAATTCCATATTTTCATTATTTATTCGGAATTTAATTCCTTTTCCAGACTCGTAATTACTAGATTTTAGTTTAAGTTCATTTTCACAATTCGACAATATACGACTTATTATTTTTTCACGATCAACATGACTGTAGTCAGAAAAAATATTCAGCAGAGACTCCTTTTTTTCTGTAATTCTTTCATAAATGGATGCGTCTGCTACATCCTTGAAACATGAAATAACTTGATTCAAAATACCGGACATAGAGTTTATTCCAAAAGCAACCATATCATCTCTAATAATGGTTTGCGCTTTTATACTAAGATTCAAATGTTGTTTTTGTTCCACATTCAGTTCCTGAAAAAATCCCATTTTCTACTCCTTGTAATGTCATGTTACGTAAATAGGAACCAATTTTATAGTATCTCACTGTTATTATCGATTAAATAGGAACATTTAATAAGTCTATTTGTCCATATTTTTGTTCCCTTATTTATATTATTATTAGACCATAAACCAAAGTTAACACATAAAAAAAGGAGATTCTTATGAACCAGTTATTTATCAATAATCCAAATAGTTCATGTCTGGTCGACATACTAAAAGGTGATAAAGGACCATTATACTTGGGAATAATAACAATAGGCTCACTTGTTCTTGGATGGAAGTTCATGGATGATAAATATGCATTAAACAACGGAAATCTGAGTTTTGAACCATCTTCTATCCACTGTCAGACAACATGTGATAATCATAAAGATTTGACAGATAACAACACAAACCCAAGTCAATAATTTTTCTATGCTCATTTTTTGATATATATATCGTATCTAAATGGGACGAGCAATATAATGACTATTATTGTTCGGTCAAAATCCTATCGATTTTAAGGAAAGGAAGGGCACTTTGTACCCTTCCTTTTTAGTTCATCTATTTTGTACGTACTCTTTATACACTTGATCCACTGCCTCATAATCCCTAAGATCATCCTGCTTTACATAGATTTCATATGCGATCTCTTTAAGTTTGTTTGCCTCTTCAAATGACACATTGTGCTTTTCCATAAACCGTTCCATCATGTATCCTTTCAGAAACCGCTTATGTCCCTCGTAGTCCTCATCAGACCTGATTTTCTTCCACTCTTCTTCCGATACCGCCTGAAATAATCCTTCAACCTCCGTATCTTTCAGCAATAAGTATTTCTCCATGGCTTCTTTCTTTGTTTCAGCATTGATGATCACTTCCTGCTTTGGAATTATCCTGTATACCATAATCTCCTCTTTCTGTAGCTCTCGGCTACGATTAATTTGATCATCTGGAAATCTGTTTGCTCCAATGAGCTTTTCTGTTATGAACTTTTTTCCCGGATGACTTATTTGTTATTACGAAGTAATTATGGAAAGGGAAATCAGATATAAGAGATAGGTGCTAAACAAAGCTAGTTACTCATTAATCAATTTTACGGATATATGTGTATATTTATATATATCTCTATATATTCGTTAATCGAGCGCTGATTTACTTAAATCAAGACTTTTACCATTATCAACGTCCTTCATATCTATTCCCGATTCGGCTTTTTTTATATATTTTTTCTATATAAATTGTCCTTAATCTGCCGATAAGCCCAATAGGAAGTATTTAATTTACTGAACATGATCTCAGGAGGTTTGCCATGTCAAAACTCACAATCAATGATGCCCTCACTACCTATGGGAAACAGATCAGAAAATATACGATGAGAATGAGCGAAGTTCGTCATGAGAAGGAATCATTGGCGAAGATAATGGAAGAAGAGCCGGAAAAAGCCGATGTCTTAAAGGAAGATTATGACCGGTTGGAACTTAGCTACCAGGCACTTTCGAAAAAACATAAGGAATACTGTGATTATACGGCCATGGTCACAGAACTTCAGGCATCCCTCCAGAATATACAGGCTTCAAAAAATGAAGCTGACGCTTATGCCAAGGAAAGCGAAGAAATGAGCAAATGCATGCAGGTGGCCATTCGTTACGGAAAAGGTGATCGTGTACCTGCAAAGGATTTAAAGAAACTGATGGAAAAGTTCCCGGAACTATACACCATGGCAGAGCAAATGCGGATGATGTCTGAGAAAACCAAAAAGAAACATAAGTCTCTTTGGGAAGACGAAGAGGAAAAGCCTGAAGATCAGACGGATATAGGCGAAACCGAAGCTCCTGACGGTGCCCCGGAAATAGTAGAAGCTGATGCTGTAGCTTCGGATGCCGGAGGAACTAACACAGAATAGAACAAAGAAAGGTCTGTGAAGATACTGCTATTACTTCACAGGCCTTTTTCTCATACTATAATTCCATTCCCATCAGTATCACTTCTTTTTCTTTCTTAAAACCATACCTTTCGTAGAATTCGGGTAGAACGCCTTCCCCGGCAGTAATGAGGTGCACACCTACCATCCCTTGATTTTTTATATCAGCAAGACACTTTTCCATGAGAAGTTTTGCTATACCGCGTCTCTGATATGCCGGATCTACTGCCAGGTCATTAATCTCAAAAGTCCTG
>JAGAXP010000210.1 GCA_017940955.1 Oribacterium sp. | reverse complement strand
GAGTAAGACCCCTTGAAGACTACGAGGTTGATAGGGCTAAGCTGTAAGTGCTGTAAAGCATTCAGGTGATAGTTACTAATAGGTCGAGGGTTTGACCAATGAGGTTGAATTTACGGATAAGGAAATGATGGATTACTGAGAATAATTGATGATGTGGTGTGCAGTTTTCAAGGCACGATAAAGATTCTGGCCCGGTGGCTCAGTCGGTTAGAGCGCCGCCCTGTCACGGCGGAGGTCGTCGGTTCGATTCCGTCCCGGGTCGCTAGTAATCATCAGATTACGAAAATTAAATATTAAATGGATGGGTTCCCGAGTGGCCAAAGGGGGCAGACTGTAAATCTGTTGTCACTGACTTCGGTGGTTCGAATCCACCCCCATCCATTCGAAGTTCTTAGGAGCTTCACAGTTGTTTTCAACTGAATGGGGTCTTAGCTCAGCTGGGAGAGCATCTGCCTTACAAGCAGGGGGTCATAGGTTCGAGCCCTATAGGCCCCATTAACTTTTGAGAATGACACAAATTGAATATCGCGGGATGGAGCAGTCTGGTAGCTCGTCGGGCTCATAACCCGAAGGTCGTAGGTTCAAATCCTTCTCCCGCAACTACGTGAGATCATCGTTAAGATGGTCTCTTTTTTTCGTAAAATACTTATTAAGATTTGGGCTAATGGGACAAACAGTATACATAAACAAGTCTCACTTGATTGAAAATAAACAATTATACTTGTATAATTTATTAAAGTTATCATATGTGGAAGTATGCATAAAAATAGTTTACAGGAAAGGAGAAGTTGGAAATGAGAGTAGGCATGTTAACCAGTGGCGGAGACTGTCAGTCATTGAATGCAACCATGAGAGGTGTCGGAAAAGCATTATTCAACTTATGCGATAACCTTGAAATGTTCGGATTTGAAGATGGATATCATGGACTGATATATTCTGAATACCATAAATTAGAGCGTTCAGACTTCTCCGGAATACTGAATATAGGAGGAACCATACTCGGAACATCAAGAACTCCTTTTAAACAAATCAGGGACAAAGATGAAAATGGTCTGGATAAAGTTGAGGCCATGAAACATACATACAGGCAGCTTAGGCTGGATTGTCTTGTTGTATTGGGTGGAAACGGTTCTCTTAAAACTGCTAATCTTCTGGCTCAGGAGGGATTGAATGTCATAGCATGTCCAAAGACTATAGATAATGATCTTTGGGGAACAGATATGACTTTTGGATTTCATTCAGCTGTTAACATAGCTACAGAAGCAATTGACTGTATACATACAACGGCAGCTTCTCACAAAAGAGTGTTTATAGTTGAAATAATGGGTCATAAGGTTGGTCTGATGACATTGTATGCAGGTCTTGCAGGTGGTGCAGACATTATTCTTATTCCCGAAATACCATATCATCTTGATGTAATTTGCAATAAAATAGCCGAAAGATACAATCGTGGATCTAAGTTTTCTATTATTGCTGTTGCAGAGGGAGCAATTTCTTACGAAGACTCCTTACTTACAAAGAAAGAATATAAGAAGAAACTGGCAAACAGGACATATCCGTCAGTTTCATATGAACTTGCAGATCAGGTGCTTAAGAAAACAGGTATAGAAGTAAGAGTTACTGTTCCGGGACATACTCAGAGAGGAGGTGCACCGGTACCGTATGACAGAGTTCTTGCTACACGGTTTGGTGTTGAAGCAGCAAATCTGATAAAGAACGGAGATTACGGAAATATGGTAGCATTAGTAAACGGAAATATAGTCAAGGTTTCTCTCAAGGAAATTGCGGGAAAACTTAAGACTGTAGATCCAAAGTCTCAGATTGTAAATGAAGCAAAGCTTTTAGGCATATCTTTTGGAGACTGACAGAATATTATAATATAAATGTTACAAATGAGGTTTTTAATTGAGTTACACTGCATTATACAGAAAATGGCGGTCACAGACATTTGACGAAGTAAAGGGTCAGGAGCCCATAACAGAGGCATTTAAAAATCAGATCAAGACCGGAAGAATAGGTCATGCATATTTATTTTGCGGAACCAGAGGAACCGGTAAGACATCTGTTGCCAAGATATTTGCCAGGGCTGTTAACTGCCTGAATCCTGTAAACGGTAATCCATGTAATGAATGCGCAGTATGCAGATCCATACTTAATGATTCAAGTATGAATGTAATGGAAATGGATGCTGCTTCCAACAACGGTGTGGATGATATAAGACAGATCAGAGATCAGGTCCAGTATCCGCCGGTTGACGGGAAATACAAGGTTTACATAATAGATGAGGTACATATGCTCAGTCAGGCTGCATTCAATGCCTTTTTAAAGACATTGGAAGAACCGCCTGAGTACGTTATTTTCGTTTTGGCCACAACAGAACCTAACAAGCTTCCCATAACGATATTATCGAGATGTCAGCGGTATGATTTTAAACGTATATCTACTGAAACAATTGCAGGAAGATTGCGTGAGATATCAGATGCAGAGAATATCGATGTCGAGGATGAAGCCCTGCACTATATCGCCAGAGTAGGTGATGGATCAATGAGAGATGCTGTATCATTGTTGGATCAATGCTCCGCATTTCAATATGATCATAGAATAAAATATGAGGATGCGTTAGATATACTTGGGTCTGTGGATACTTCAGTATTTTCTGATATTATCAGGGCATTGAATAAAAAGGATATAAAAACCATCCTGGATATTATTGCCAAGGTAATAGAACAGGGAAGAGAAATAGGACAATTTATTTCCGACCTTATAATGTATATTAGAAACCTTCTTTTGGCTAAGACTGTTGATAATCTACATGGTCTTGTGGATATGTCAAAAGAAAATCTTGAACGCTTAAAAAGTGATTCAAAGCTGTTTTCCACAACTGAGCTGCTAAGATACATTAGGATGCTAAGTGATTTAAGTAATCAGATGAGATACTCTACTCAGAAGCGCATACTTCTTGAAACTACACTTATGAAGCTGGCTTATCCTGAAACTGATGCATCATTGGATGGTATTAATGCTAAATTAAGTGAGATAAAACGAGAAATATCTAATTTTGATATAAACAGTATTTCGGCGGATCAAATAAAGATCCTGAAGGAAGATGATAATAAATCTTCCGGTGAAATGACAAGAGCAAAGGATCCGTTAAAGGTCACATTGCCAAAAGCACAATATGATGATTTACAGCTGCTGAAGAAGGATTGGAGAAATATATGTATTGCTGTTCCTTCATCAGTAGTTTCTGTTGCGCTCAGAGACACTTTTGTAAAACCCAATAAGGATCGGGATGGAATGGTTATAGTTACCAGAAGCAGAGGCAGCTATAAAATTATTTCAGAACCGGATTCAAAGGATATGTTATGTAAAGTTGTCGAAAACAGATATAATAAATCAATAAAATTCAGCACAGAGCTTTCTGAAGAAAAAGAAAATTCTACTGTATATGTGACTGAAGATGATTTAAATAAAATAAATATCAATATAGAAATAGAAGGGTAAAGGGAATTAATATGGCAAAGCATGGTGGATTTCCCGGTGGAATGCCGGGTATGAATATGAACAATCTTATGAAGCAGTATCAGCGTATGCAGAGAAAGCTTGAGGAGACTCAGGAAGAGCTGGCTAAAAAAGAGTATATTGGCCAGGCAGGCGGTGGTGCTGTAAAGATCACAGTTACCGGTGAAAAGAAACTGATGAAGGTTGAAATCGATAAAGATGCAGTTGATCCTGAGGATGTTGAGACACTGGAGGATATGATTCTTGCAGCTGCCAATCAGGCATTGGGAGAAGCTGATGAGGATTCTCAGTCACAGATGGGCAAGTTAACCGGAGGTATTGGCTTTTAATGGAATATTTTTCTAAAGATATTTCCAGACTGATCAATGAATTGGCTCATCTTCCGGGAATAGGACCCAAAAGTGCGCAAAGACTTGCATTTCATCTTATTAACGGACCGAAGGAACAGGCAGAACAACTGGCTGACTCCATATTAAAGGCCAGGAACAATGTTCACTACTGTAAGATATGCTGCACCCTGACTGATTCTGATATCTGTCCAATCTGTGGGTCGGATAAGAGAGATCACAGTCAGATCATGGTTGTAGAAAACAGCAGGGATATGTCTGCTTATGAGCATACAGGAAAGTACAACGGTGTTTATCATGTACTGCATGGAGCTATTTCTCCAATGTTGGGCATAGGACCTGATGACATACGCTTAAAGGAACTTATGTACCGCTTAAAGGATGATATAGATGAAGTTATTATTGCAACGAATTCTTCCCTGGAGGGTGAAACTACAGCAACGTATTTAACGAAACTGATAAAACCTCTTGGAATCAGAGTATCGCGTATAGCTTCCGGTGTTCCAGTGGGAGGAGACATTGAAAACATTGATGAGGTTACACTTTTACGTGCACTGGATGGAAGAATTATTTTATAGTTATCAAATAAAAACTGCTAAGGAGTAGATATTTTAAATGGACAAGTATGAGTTTAACATCAAAGCAGAGCAGATGCGTAAGATGGCTGATCAGGGAGATTATATGACTGCAATGAAAATTGCAGACACTATTGACTGGAGACGAGTAAGAAATGCGAACCTTCTATCTTCCGTAGCAGATATTTATGAACATAACAAGGAATACAGTGAAGCAAAGGATATTCTTCTTCTTGCTTTTGAACGTGCACCGGTTGGGAAAAGATTTCTGTTTAAATTGACGGAGATTTCTGTGGAAGCCGGAGATATTCAGGATGCCCAGGAATTTTACAGGGAATTTTGTGAGATGAGTCCGGATGACTCGAGACAGTACTTACTTAGATATATGATCCTTAAGAGCAAGGGAGCTTCGGCAGAACAGCTGTTAACATCCCTGGAGGAATATACTTCTGTTGATGTTGATGAAAAATGGTTATATGAGCTGGCCAAGCTGTATTCCGAAGCAGGCTATGAAGAGGAGTGTGTAAAGACCTGTGATAAGATAATGCTGCTTTTCGGTCTAGGTCAGTATGTTGATAAGGCGAAGGCTCTTAAGCAAAAATACAGAGGTATAAGCGATTACCAGATTAATACTGATGATCATGGCTTAAATCTTAATTTCAATCAGTATGATGGTATTGATGAAGATATAAGAAGTAATACAGAGAGTTTCGAATCAGAGGAACATGAGTCCGGTTCTGCAGATAGTGATGACAGAATGGAAGATTCTGAGTCTTCAGATTACTTTGAAGATGATGCGAAAAAGTTTGAAAGTATTAAACCGGAAGACACAGATAATCAGGATAAGGAAGCTGTAGAAAATCATATTCCTTCTGCTGACATTAATGAGCATCAGGAAGAAGATATTCCTGAAATCGAGCTTAATAATTATCACATGATTATTGAGGCTAAGACTAAAGAAGACGGATTTAAGATTGCTGTTAATGAGATCAAATATTTCCATGATAAGTATGGATATGACTTTAAGGTGGCAAAAACAAATTCGGAAAAGCTTAATGAAAAAGGATTTGCTGCGTTCAGATCGAAGATTGAAGGAAAAGATCTGATCATTGAAGATGCCGGAGCGCTTACATATAAAGTAGTAGATGAAATCGATGAATATATTGCTTCATTGAAGGATTCAAGCTCAGTTGTTCTTGTAGATGTTATAGATCATTTTGACAGAATGGCAGAAGACAGACCTTTGTTTATTAAGAGGTTCGATCTTGTGTCTGATGTAGATGAAGAGGAAGACATCGTAGAAGATGTTGAACTTAATGATTCAGAGGATGATATACCTGATAATGAGGATAGCTTTGAAGAAGATGAGGCTGCCGGAAATATCGTAGAGAGACCTAGGGTAAACTATGACAGTAACAGAATTAAGACTATAGATGATATAGTGAATATGGAAAAACGTGCCGGTGGTTTATCAAAGGAATCTGAAGATGAAGCATTACCGGATGATTTCTATAAAGAAATGGAGATCGATGATTTTGCAACCTATGCACAAACTTATGCCAAGCAAATCGATTGTGTTCTTCCGGGTAAGACTGTATTGGCTCTGTACGAAAGGATAGAGATAATGCAGGAAGACGGTATAGCCTTAAATAAGGCAAGTGCGGAGGAACTAATAGAAGAGGCTGCTGACAAGGCTGAGAAGGTGGGAATCGGCAAGAAGCTGACAGGAGTATTTCATCCCAAATACGATAAAGAAGGTAGGCTTATACTTAGGGAAGATTGCTTTATAGGATGATTTATGACGGAAATATTTGAAATTTTAAAAAATGACTGGCTCCAGATAAGCGTGGTTACCTTTATGGTAATCATGCTTATATTTGGTTATTATAGAGGCTTGATAAAAATGTCATCCAATCTGGTTTCGCTGGTCTTATCAGTCATATTAACAAAAAGCCTTAGACCGTATTTCCAGGAATGGATAACAAATAATGATTTTATAAGGACTTATGTTAATAACAGAATACATGAAAAGCTTGCGGATAATTTAGATAAGATAACAGAGACATCAAATACTCAGGATGTAATGTTAAATGACTCCATCACATCACAGGCTTTAAAAAGCTTAATAGGGACAGAGTCTAAAGATAATATAGATGACCTTTACAGTATGTTAGGGCTGGATAAAGTAACAGAATTGATAGCAGACAAGGCAACGGAGTTTATTCTGTCTGTAATAACTTTTATTGTTCTTTTGATTGTGATAACCATATTGATAAAGATACTATTTAAGTTGCTGGATAAGGTTGCAGAATTACCGGTATTGACTGCTTTTAACCGGGTATCCGGAAGCATGCTTGGTCTAGTTGAGTCTGTATTGTATGTATGGATATTTTTCATTGTTATCAGTTTGCTGCCACAAAAAGGGTGGGTAGCAAGTGCAGTGAAGCAAATGAACAGAACAGGTACCTGGATACACTTTCTGAAAGAAGCAAATATATTTATAAGAATATTTGAATCAATTATCTCATAGCTGTATAAGTGAATTATATGGAGCATAAATGTGGAAAACATAATCACAAAGCGTCATATAACAGGTAAAGATCTTTAGAAACAGTATTATTTCACGCATTACGGATGTGGAATAATACTGTTTTCTTTTTTACTGGGGTTAATGAATGTTATAAGTTGATTGTTGTCATCTAAATAAAGTACGTTAAAAACTCTATCAACAAAGAAAAAACAAAAAAATCAGAAAAGTGTTGACACTAATAAAATCATCTGATATATTAAACAAGCTGTCGCAAGTAAGTTATAAAACTTCTTAAAACAGTACGAAGGACCTTGAAAATCAAAGATCGATTAATACACAGACCCTGAAGATTCTAAGAATTAGAATTTCAGAAACGATGCAAATCGTAAGCGAATTTATTCGCAGTAAAGATAAACGGACAGAACAAAAGCCAAGCTTAAGTTTTGAACGGGAAGAACTTAAAGAGAGAAATCTCTTACATTTTATAAGATGAGAGTTCGATCCTGGCTCAGGATGAACG
>JAGAXP010000017.1 GCA_017940955.1 Oribacterium sp. | reverse complement strand
TTGGTCTACATAACACCACCTATATTGATTTGTAGATTATCTGATTTTGTAGATATTAAAAAGAATATACAAAACCCTATAACTCTAGCATTTATGCGGTTCTGTAGGATATAGATGAAATATATTAAATTTTTAAGTTTACGGCCCCGGAGTCCGTGTCTCCCTGTTTGTGTCCGGGTGCAGGAACCACTGCGCTGGGTGCTTCCAGCCGGAGACATGGGACTTTGACTACGGCGAACCGTTTACAGAAGATACAGAAGAAGAACTGATCCGTGCCCTGCGTCCTTCTTGGATTCAGGGCCTTTCCATTCTCGGCGGTGATCCGATGGAGCCGGAGAACCAGAGGGCGTTCCTACCTTTCCTGCAAAGGGTGAGGGCGGAGCTGCCGGAAAAGGATGTCTGGCTCTATACAGGCTATCGTCTTGAAAGTGTGTCTGACTCGCCGCTGCTCCAGCTTGTGGACGTGGTGGTGGACGGACCGTTTATCGAATCGCAGAAAGATGTCTCCCTTGCCTTCCGGGGCAGCCGGAATCAGCGGATCATCCATCTGCGGAACGGAGAAGCCTATGGCGGAACAGAGAATGCTTGATCTCTCCACGGTCATCGGTGTGTACACGATCTGCAATACCGGAGCAGTCCTGGTACACGCCATCGACTACGGGGAGGATAAAGTGCTGGCATCCATAAACGGCATCTCGCCGGAGTGGTGCAGCCTGACAGAAGAATATATGGAATCCACAGGGGATCTGGAGCTGGGCTTTACGCTTGGCTCTTTTTTCATTCCGCTGTGTGAGGTCATGCGATTTTACGGAGGTGCGAATTGAAGAAAACAGCAGAACTGAAAGTCCTGCCGATTTCCGTGCTGAAACCGGCTGAATATAATCCGCGAAAGAAACTGAAGAAGGGCGATAAGGAATACAAGAAGATTCTGGATTCCATCGAGGAGTTCGGCTTTGCCGATCCTCTTGTGGTCAATGCCGACATGACCATTATCGGCGGGCATCAGCGCCTGACCGTGGCGCAGGATCTTGGATACACCGAGGTTCCTTGTGCGGTGGTGGACATCGACAAGACCAGGGAGAAAGCCCTGAACATTGCGCTGAACAAGATCACAGGCCAGTGGGACGATGGCCTTCTGGCGGAGCTACTGGAAGACATCGCCAACAGCGGTGATTTCGATATCGGCAAGACCGGCTTTGATCCTCCTGAGATCGGGGAACTGTTCAACAAGCTCCATGATAAGAAGGTCAAAGAGGACAACTTCGATATCGACTCGGAACTGAAGCAGCCGGTGTTCAGTAAGCCCGGAGACCTGTGGCTGATCGGAAAGCACAGGGTAATCTGCGGCGACTCTACCGGCGAGGAAGTATACACCCGCCTGATGGACGGGCAGAAGGCAAACCTCGTACTGACAGATCCCCCCTACGGCGTGGATGTGGAAGAGACAGCGGGAAAGATCCAGAACGACAATCTGCCTGACGCGGAGTTCTATGATTTCCTGCTGTCCGCATTCCGCTGTATGCAGGCCAACCTTGCCGATGACGGCAGCATCTACGTCTGGCATGCCGACACCAAGGGACTGATCTTCCGCAAGGCATACGAGGATGCAGGGTTTTATCTTTCCGGGTGCTGCATCTGGAAAAAGAACGCTCTCGTATTGGGACGCTCTCCCTATCAGTGGATCCATGAGCCGTGCCTGTTCGGATGGAAGAAGGGCGGCAAGCATCAGTGGTACGCCGACCGCAAGCAGGTCACGGTATGGGAATACGACAAGCCGAAGAGCAGCCCGGATCATCCGACCACTAAGCCTGTGACGCTGATGGCCTATCCCATGAAGAACAGCACCATGACCAACGGCATCGTGCTCGACCCGTTCCTCGGAAGCGGCTCAACGCTGATCGCCTGCATGGAGACGGACCGCATCTGCCGGGGCATAGAGCTTGATCCAAAGTTCGTGGACTGCATCGTAAAAAGAGCGATTGCCCACAACAACGGAAAGTACGATGACGTGTTCGTGATCCGTGACGGGCAGAAGCTCCGCTTCGATGAGGTGGCGGCCTTTGAGCCGGAGGAGGCGCAGGATGAGTGATGTGAAATGCGTCCTCATCCATGACAACTTCCAGAACTTCAAGGGCTACAGCATTCCGAAGGCACAGCTCGTGATCGCGGACATCCCCTACAACATTGGCACGGACTTCTATGCGTCCCGGCCGGACTGGTATGTGGACGGCGACAATAAAAACGGCGAGAGCAGCAAGGCGCGCAAGGCTGCCTTCAACACGGACTTCACGTTCAATATCGCGGAGTACTTCGCCTTCTGCAACAGGCTTCTGAAGAAGGAGCCGAAGACCGGGGAGAAGGACGCGCCGTGCATGATCGTGTTCTGTGCCTTCCAGCAAATTCCGGAGGTCATCCGCCAGGCGGAGAAGTACGGCTTCAAAAACTATATTCCACTGGTGTTCTGCAAGAACTATTCTCCGCAGGTTTTGAAAGCGAATATGAAGATCGTGGGCGCGACCGAGTACGCCCTGGTGCTGTACCGGGGCAAGCTGCCGAAGTTCCGCAACATGGACGAAGATGGCAAGACCCACATGGTCTTCAACTGGTTTGACTGGAAGCGTGACGGGAAGGAGTATCCGAAGATTCATCCGAGCCAGAAGCCGGTATCCGTACTGAAGAAGCTGATCGGTATCTTCACCGACCCCAGCGATGTGGTGATCGACCCCTGTGCCGGGAGCGGGAGCACACTGCGGGCCGCGAGGGAGCTTGGCAGACACAGCTACGGCTTTGAGGTCTCCACGGAGTTCTGCAGGAAGGCAAAGGAGCAGATGCTCGGGGAGGAGAATACATGAGTGAGAAAAAGACATTGACTCTCGGCAGCCTGTTCGATGGCTCCGGGAGTTTTCCCTTTGGCGGGATCCTTGCCGGGATCGAGCCGAAGTGGAATTCAGAAATCGAACCATTTCCTGTGCTGGTGACGCATAAGCGTCTGCCGCAGGTGAAGCATTACGGAGATGTATCCGGGATCAACGGAGGTGACCTGGAGCCGGTGGACATCATCACATTCGGAAGCCCGTGCCAGGACCTTTCCATCGCGGGAAAGCGGGCGGGCATCCATGAGGGCGAACGCTCCAATCTGTTCTTCCAGGCGATCCGGATCATCAAAGAGATGAGGGAGAAAACGAATGGAGAATATCCAAGATACTGCGTCTGGGAGAACGTGCCCGGCGCCTTCTCCTCCAACAGAGGAGACGATTTCAAAGCTGTCCTCGAAGCAGTTATCGGAGTTAAAGAAGAAGGGGTCGAGGTGCCTTCGCCTTCGAATCACCGATGGCCAAAAGCAGACGTATATCTGGGAGACGGATGGAGCGTGGCTTACAGAGTTCTCGATGCTCAATACTGGTCCGTCCCCCAACGAAGAGCAAGGATCTACCTTGTCGCAGATTTTGCTGGCGGAAGTGCCGGAGAAGTACTATTTAAGTCCGAGGGCGTGTCTGGGTATACTCCGCAGGGCTTCCGTTCGTGGGAAAGAGCTACCGGAGGTGCTGAAGAAGGCACTGGAGAGACAGGCGGGCGGACTGACGATAGAGGTGGAGTCCTCTGTGTAAACACACAGGGTAACAGCGGAGTCGGCATCACTGAGAACAAGTCCCTGGCGCTGGTGGCGCAGGACCACGGCAATCACCCGGCTGTGCTTCAGTCGGCTGGCTTTTCCACGGAACACAGCGCCCAGAGCCGGAGCATCGGCTACGAGGAAGAGATGTCTCCGACGCTCCGCGCCGGTGTGGTTCCGGCGGCACTCAGCATCGAAAACCATCCGACCGATGGGCGTGTGAAGATCCGGGAGGACGATAAATGCCAGACCCTTTGTGAGAGGGCAGGCACAGGAGGCGGAAATGTTCCGCTGGTAGCCGAGCCGGTGACGCTGAAAATCCGCGGGGGATGCGAGGGAGGCGGGAAAGGCATTTTATGTCAACATGACAAGAGCGCCACCCTCGGATGCAACAACGACCAGACGCTCTTCCAGCCGAAGGACGCACAGGGCTTTGACCGCTACAATGGCAGCGTCACGGGAGACGTGGCGCATACTCTGGATACCGGGGCGGGAGATACCGTTCCGATGGTTTATCATCCGTCCTATGGCATCGGCAAGCCTGCGTTCACAAGCGGCGAGAAGGCAAACTTCAACTTCGCCGTGAATGAGGAGCTTGCGCCGACCATGCAGGCATCCGGCCCGGATGCGGTGGCAAAGCCGGAGATCAAAGCCTTCGGTGTGTGCAGCAAGAGCTCCCACGCCATGCTGTCGGACAATCCTCACAGCGGATTCTATGAGGCGAAGACAAGCCGGACGCTTGACCAGAGCGGCGGCAATGCGGTCAGCAGCAACCAGGGAGGCATCTGCGTTGTGGCTCCTGTGCCGGAGACCTACGATGTACGATTCACGTCCGAAGGCTCCAGAGTATCGAGAGGGCATGTATATCCGACCGATACGGCGAGAACCCTTAGCACGGACAAGCCCGACCCTGCGGGAAACCAAGGCGGTGTGGCTGTGGTCGAGAAAGACCCTGCCTATGCCCTGCAAGGCTCCATGATCGGACGGGCGGATAAGAACGGTCCGCAGGGGGACGGAGTGAACGAAGAAGTGAGCTTTACGCTCAATACCATCGACCATCACGCGGTCGCCGCACCGACTGACGAGCACTATTCCGCATCGAAGAATTCCTTCTTCATGAACCCGTCGAAGGAACAGGCAGGAACACTGGTGGCTACGGATTATAAAGACCCGCCTATCGTAAACGACACGCCGAATGATGAGCCCATCTACATCGTGCGCAGGCTGACGCCGACCGAGTGTGCGAGGCTCCAGGGCTTCCCGGACTGGTGGTGTTCGAAACTTGCGATCCCTGATCCGACCGATGAGGATATCGCCTTCTGGACGGATGTCTGGGAGACATGGCGTGGAGTGACAAAGCCGGACGGCAAACCGAAGACGGAAAAGCAGATCCGCAAGTGGCTCGCCGATCCTTACACGGATGCCGCGGAGTACAAGCTCTGGGGAAATGGCTGCGCACTGCCGTGCGTGTATTTTGTGCTGTCCGGGATCGCCTGGGCGGCTGGGAAAACTGATGACGCAGATACGGGAGAGGAGTGATCTTCTCCCGATTACATAGGAGGACCCAATGAAGTATGTGATCGTCATCGTGGTCATTCTCGCTCTGAGCTTTTTACTTGGCTTTGTGCTTGGCGCTGTTGCCGGTGACATTGATGCGGAAGAGAAAGAACGGGAAGACCATGATCAGATGGAATATCTCCGTACATGGCACGAAAAGCATAAACGCTCCTGATCGTCACTTCTGCCCGGCTTATTGCCGCCTGTTTCGGGCATTACGCCGAATCTGAAGTTTACAGCAGATTTATCGCAAACAGGCGTGGATAAGTTCAGGGAATGACGGTAATATGCGCACAACCGCAAGAGGTGCGGAACCTTGAAAGGAGCGAACTGCCATGAAGAAATTTGAAAAGAACATCGAAAACCGCAAGGAGCTGGTCGCAAGAATCAGCCAGCTGACCGGGCAGGATGCCCGCTACACCTTCGTACCGCGCTGCGCCTACGAGATCGGCGCGTTCACGGTGGAGAAGGACGGGAGCCTCACGGTGGAAGAGGGCGTTGACGAGAGCGTTTTGCAGACCCTCATCTCCGAGAACATGATCGGAGAGTGCATCGAAGAGACGCACCCGGTCAGCCGGGAAGCAGAACAGCCTGCCGCTCCTGCGCAGATCCTCCAGCCGGAACTCGGGACTGAGGAATGGGGCGAGGATGACGAGCCGGAAGCGGAAGTACCTGCCGAAACCTACGAGGAGCAGGAAGTGTGGCAGCCGGAGACGGACATCTTCGCACAGCCCGCGCCGCTGCAGACTGCGGAGGAAGCAAACGCTGGGGAAACGGATGAGCCTGACCCGATCCCCGATGCGGAGTACGAACAGGAAGCCGAAGAGGAAACAGCGGCAAGCCTCGGAATCAGGGACACGGACACAGCCTTCCCGCTGGATGCGCAGATCAGCTTCCCGCTGGCAAGGCACACGGCATCTTCCCTGATCAACCTGATCTGCATGGTCCACACGAGGGGGCCGCTCCTTTCCAAAGCAACGAAGGGAACCTTCCATGTGGACAAGGATCTGGTGGATGACATCCTCGACCGCCACACCTTCCGGGAGCCTTCGGAGCTGATCCGCTTTGTGCAGGAATGGGACGGCAGTGAGGATGCGGTCAAGGGGATCTCCTTTGACGAAGAAAAAGTCATTTTCGACGGCTTCACCGAGGTGAAGGATCAGGAACATCTGGAGACTTTCATGAAGCTGGCGGCGGCCATGAATAAGATGGCGCAGACCCAGAAGCGGGTGCAGGCCAAGGAGACCGACGACAGCAATGAGAAGTACGCCCTTCGGGTGTGGCTGGTGAGGCTTGGCTTGAACGGCCCCGACTACAAAGCGGAGCGCAAGATCCTGATGGAGCATCTTTCCGGACACGCTGCCTTCCGCACCAAGGCGGACGAGGAGAAGTGGAAAACCCGCCAGCAGACCAAGAGACTGGCGCTGAAGGCGGCGAAGGAGGAGGCATCGGAGGCGGAATAAACCGCCTTCCGGCCTTCAAAATCAGCGGGCTAAATGTACCAGATCATGCCTCGATAATGCACTGAAACTCTGGTGGTTATTATCTCAGAATTATCGCAAACAGGCGTGGATTAATCTCCGATGTGACGGTAATATGCACACTACCAAAAGGGAGACACACCCCAAGGATTACCGAAACGGAGGAGACGACCATGAAGAAATACAGCGAATGCACGAACGAAGAGCTGGTCGAGCGGATCAGTGCGGGAGAGGAAGAAGCCTACGCGAGGCTCTTCCAGAACATGAAGCCCATCACCATTTCCGAGGCAAAGATGTACCTCGGCAAGATGCCCACCTACGACAAGGATGATTTCATCCAGGAAGGGCAGATTGTGATCTGGAAGATCATCAGCCGGGGAAACTTTAAGAGCGGAAACTTTGCGAGCTACTACACCTCGGCGATCCGTTTTCGCCTCTGCAACATCTACCGCGACTACTGCCTTAAGAACGCCATCGTCTTGAAGGAAGCGGCGGATGAGAAGGGCGAGGGCTACAACAAAGCGATCCTTGCGGAAGCAAACTACGCGGAAGCCTACAGAGAAAAGCACAGAAGGCACTGCCGAGAGAGCTACGCAAGGAAGAAGGAACGTGAGGCGGAAGCCCGGCGGGCGGCCGGTATCCCTGAGCCGGAACCGAAGAAGAAGCAGACCAAAGAAGAACGCATCGCAAAGCAGGTCGCCTACCAGAAAGAATACTACGCAGCCCATCCCGAAAAACTCGAAGAGCGCAGGGCGAAGATGAGAGCCTACGAGAAAGCGCGTCGGGAACGCCTCAAGGCGGAGAAAGAAGCCAAAGCCTGACAGGAGCCAGCCTCCTGCTACCAAGCCGGCCGATGAGCCGGTCTTTGGTGGTGGAAGAGTAGCCCCTGTTGATATCCCTGAGATTCAGAGTGACTACCACAATGGGAGAAACCCGGAAAGGAGCGAAGAATACTATGAGATTTCCTGACAGAGAGACCGTTGAACGCCTCAGAAGTACATACCCTGCCGGTTGCCGCATCGTCCTTGATGAGATGGACGATCCTTACACGAAGATTCCCACAGGAGCGCAGGCGACCGTTACGGGCGTGGATGATGCCGGCAATGTGATGTGTTCGTGGGATATGGGAAGTTCCCTGTCGATTGCCTATGGAGCAGACCGCTGCCATAAGATCAGCACGGAAGCAGAGGCAAAAATCACATTGGACTGGTACGGAAAGCATCAGCCGGAGGAAGATTGCCGCTGCCCGCGCTGCGGAGATATGATGTTCGGCCCGAAAGCAAGGCACGCAATAAGCAGATGGGCTGACATCACTGTATGTGACCAGTGCGGATCCATCGAGGCACTCGAAAAGGCCGGTCTTACCAAGACCCTGCCGATGATGGAATGGGCCGCGGTGAAGATACCGCAGATCGGAGGCGGCAGATGGAGAAGATAAGGATGCTGGAGATCGCTCCGCGCAAAGCTCCGAGGCTCATCGAGGCGGATCATACGCTTGAAAATTTGCAGGAGCTTGTAGGCGGCACCATCCAGGCTGTATATCCGTGGGATGATCTGGTGGCCGTCCTGTGCGATGATGACGGGAAGTTCAAAGGCTATCCCGCTAACCGGATCCTGGTCGATGAGAATGGCAATCCATACGACATCCTTGTGGGAACCTTCTACATCTGCGGACTGACCCGCGATGACTTCGGTTCGATCTCCGATGAACTGGCAGAGAAGTACGCAGAGAAGTTCAAGTATCCGGAGATGTTCAGGCGAACCTGGGATGGTCATGTGGAAATGCTCCGTCTTGGGAGCGGTGAGCCTCCGATGCGGATTGCATGATCTGCACAAGATCAGGGCTGTACATTCCGGCAGTATTCTCCCTGGATTTATCGCGTTATGGCGTGGACTTATCCCGAACCTGACGGTAATATGCACACAACAAAAACGAAGGGAGAGACCACCATGAAGTTCTTAAGAAGCGACAACCACATTACATCCTGCGGAGAGCGTCCAGTTGACATGAACGACCGCGAGAGCGAAGGCACAGCCATTGAGCTTTCCCTCCCGACCAGCCTTTCCGAGAAAGCGAAAGCCTGCTGGGATTATTTCGACGGCACGGCATTCGCCTTCGAGTACAAAGGCCGTCTGGTCGTGACGGATGAGGGATTGTACCTCACCGAACACGGAGACGGCAGCCACGAGGCACCCTTCGGTTTTCCCCGCTGGGTGGTAGATTCCTGGGAAGAGCTGGAGAAGATCCTCGAAGAGACCTACGACGAACTCAAAGAGGACGGTTGTCTGCCGGAAACGGAAGAGATACTGACGCCGGAGGAGAGGCACATCGCAAGCCTTAACACCAATGGCGCACGGATCAAGGCACCGGACGGCACCACGGAGCCTGTCAGCATGGACTTCTACCACAGGGCGGTGGCACAGTGCAGGGAAGGCGGCTACAACGCCATTACCTGCGAGCTTGAGCTTCCCGGCATAGAGGGGGAGTTCATGATAGCTTTCTGGTCGGACGGTCATGTGGACAGCGGTTCCACCCGCCGGATCATCGACTGCCTTGCATCCCGCTGACACGGCGCGATACGGCGGCCACTGAGGGGCTTTCGGGCCTCTCTTTGGTCGTTCTCCCATCCCGAAAACAGCCTGACAGGGAGGCTGTGTGGGGCTTTTACGGCGTGTGTATATGTACCAGATGACAAGGCGGATTATTTGGTGGTTATTCTGCTCATATTTATCGCTTACAGGCGTGGACTTATCCGGCCACTGACGGTAATATGCACACAACAAAAACGAAGGGAGACCACGAACATGAAGAACAACGCCTACTTTGAAGAACTGAACCGGACAGCCCGCGCCTTTGAACAGAAGCACGATGCGCACAAGCAGCTGAAGCAGCAGATCATTGATGAAAAGGGCTGGGACAGCGAGGAGCTGAAAGCCTGGTACAAGGAAGAGGAAGAAGACTTCCAGTACCCGATCAGCGCCGGAGCCTGCAAAGCATTCAGAGCCTGGAGATACAGCGAGACCGATGAGGTCATCATGGACGACTTCACCTGGGACAGGGAGCGGCACGATTTCATCGAGACCCTCCGCAGGGCCGGGATCGAGACACTGGTGGTCACGAACCAAAGCACAGGCCTTATGGAAGACCTGCACGGCTACGCCGCCGAGGGCTGCACGATGCTGGGACTTTGCACCATCACCAAGCGGAGCAACCGCTGGGGCGAAGAGACCGAGGAGCAGATCATGGGCATCCGCTTTAAGCTGAACTGAGGGAGGCACCGGATCGAGAGAGAGAAAGGGCAGCAGGCAAAGGAAAGGGGCTGACAGGAGTACAGCCTTTTTCCTCTGCCCGCTGTGTATATGTACCTGATTCCGGCAGGAAAGATTGGTACATATTTGTCCGGTAATTATCGCGCACAGGCGTGGACTATCTTCGGAAGTGACGGTAATATGCACACAACAAAAACGAAGGGAGACCACCACCATGAAGAACATTTACCAGATGAGAAACGAATTCACCCTGCGCGAGTACAACACCGCGATCACCCGCGAAGATTTCGAGAAGCATTTCAACAAGACCCGCGAGAAAGTCCGCTTCACATTTGCGGGTTGGGACGGCAAGAGCTATGACAATGAGAGCCGCAGCGCCAGCGTTTACCGCACCGACATCAAGGGCTACGAGGATGTTCGTTTCATCAAGGTCGGTAAGCACCTGCACTACATCGACGAAGAAAGCCTGCGGGTGGAGAAGGCGACCGACGAGAGCCTTCCGGAAGCCGAGTGGCTGGTGGATGTCCTGACGGCGAAGAAGGAGGCTTAAGGAACATGACGGAGTACACGAAGCTGGTGCTGGCGGAAGCAACCTGCCACACCATCGAGATCCGGGAAAAGGCGACCGGGAAGGAAGGCATCGCCAACACCTGCACAGAGGGTGTGGAGCTCTTCTACGGAGCGGATGACGGCAGCGATGACAAGGTCGTATCCGCCGAGGAATTCAGCAGGGATTTTGAGATTACGGCCATGATCAGCGCCTGAAACCGGCGTACATATCCACCAGAGAACGGGTTCAAACTCTGGTGGATATTTCTCTCGGAATTATCGCACATAGGCGTGGACTAATCCGATGGATGACGGTAATATGCACACAACGAAAGGGAAACACACCCTTGGAAAAACGGAGGATTAAGACCATGACAGAGATGATGAAGAGAGCGAACGCCTACCGCCTGCCGAACCCGACCACCAGCGAAGACCTCGAATGCCGCTGGAGCAAGACCCTGAACTTTGGAGACCGCGTGGTCATGGCCGGATATTACTACCAGCACAAAAAGCCCTGCTACTTCGCAGCGGTTTACGAACACCTGGATGACGACCTTTCCTGCGAAGGAGCCATCGGGCTGAGGGCAGTCAGCGATGTCGAGTTCGAGGACGACGGACATGCCATAGCCTGGGCGTTGGCGCAGAAGTAAAAAGAAAAGACATACACAAAACCCACAGGGCTTTCGGAGCGATCCGGAGGCTCTTTTCTTATACCCATTTTCGGAGGAAGGAGGAGCCAATGGCGACAAGAGGAAGAAAACCGACGCCGACCGCGATTAAGGAACTGGAAGGCAATCCGGGCAAGCGTCCGCTGAATGACGCGGAGCCAAAGCCGGAGAAGAAAGCGCCTCCGTGTCCGAAGTGGCTAGAGCCGGAAGCAAAGAAGGAATGGCGCAGGCTTTCCAAGCAACTGGAGCAGATCGGTGTGCTGACCGAGGTCGATCAGGCCGCCTTCGCATCCTACTGTCAGGCATACGCCAGGTGGAAAGAAGCGGAGGAGTTCATGACGCAGCACGGCACGATCACAAAGACACCGTCTGGATACTGGCAGCAGGTTCCGCAGGTATCCATTGCACAGACCTACCTCAAGATCATGAACAAGATCGCGGAGCAGTTCGGCCTGACACCTTCCGCAAGGAGCAGGATTACCGCCGGGGCAGATCTGAAGAACGCGCCGATGGATGACATGGAAGACCTGCTGGGAGGTAGCTGATGGCGAAGGAGAGACCAAAGGACTACCCAATACTGAAGAACTACAAGCCATCCCGGTTCATGCTTCCCGATTCACGCTATGATTCTGCGAAAGCTGACCGAGCGGTGCGGTTCATTGAAAACCTCTGCCACACCAAAGGACGATGGAGCGGGAAACCGTTCTGGCTGCTCCCCTGGCAGGAACAGATCATCCGGGATGTGTTCGGGATCGTGAAGGAGGATGGAACCAGGCAGTTCCGTACTTCCTATGTGGAGATCCCGAAGAAGAACGGGAAGAGCGAGCTTGCCGCTGCGGTGGCGCTGTATCTGCTCTATGCGGACGGAGAGCCGTCTGCGGAGGTCTACGGTGCGGCGGCGGACCGGCAGCAGGCGTCCATCGTGTTCGATGTGGCAAAGCGCATGGTGGAGATGACCCCGGCGCTTTTGAAACGCTCCAAGATCATGGCGGCGACCAAGCGACTGGTCAACTACTCCAATGTGGGCTTTTACCAGGTGCTTTCGGCAGAAGTCGGAACTAAGCACGGCCTGAATGTATCTGGCCTTGTTCTTGATGAGTTACATGCCCAACCAAACCGCAGCCTTGTGGATGTACTGACCAAAGGCTCCGGCGATGCCAGAACGCAGCCACTGTACTTCCTGATTACCACAGCCGGAACCGACAGGAACAGCATCTGCTATGAGTACCATACCAAGGCAAAGGATATCCTGGAGGGCAAGCGGATCGACCCTTCGTTCTATCCGGTCATTTACGGACTGGATGACGGTGAGGACTGGAACAGTGAGAAAGCCTGGTACAAGGCGAACCCCTCGCTGGGATACACCATCCAGATCGACCGTGTGCGCGATGCCCATAGGGAGGCACTGACCAATCCTGCAGAGGAGAACGTGTTCCGTCAGCTGAGGCTCGATCAGTGGGTCGGAAGCGCGGTCGCATGGATCCCGGAACACATCTACGACAAGGGAAACATCCCCATCAACCTGGATGCGCTGAAAGGCAGGGAGTGCTACTGCGGGCTGGACCTCTCCAGCACCTCGGATATCACAGCCTTTGTGATGGTGTTCCCGCCGAGGAATGAGACAGAGAAATATATCGTGGTTCCGCATTTCTGGCTGCCGAAGGAAACACTCGATCTCCGTGTGAGACGGGATCACGTCCCCTACGATGTCTGGGAGCGGCAGGGGCTATTCCATGTGACCGAGGGCAATGTGGTCGATTACAACTTTGTGCGCAGGACCATCAACGACCTGCATACCGAGTTCAATATCAAGGAGATCGGAGTGGACCGCTGGAATGCGACGCAGCTGATCACAGACCTTGAAGGGGACGGCTTCACCATGGTTCCCATCGGCATGGGGTTCAAAGATATGTCTCCTGGAATGAAGGAACTGTACAAGTTGCTCCTGGAAGGAAAGATCATCCACGGCGGCAACCCTGTCCTTCGATGGATGGCAGGAAATGTGGTCGCGGAGATCGATGCCGCGGAGAACATCAAACCCAGCAAGAAGAAATCCACAGAGAAGATCGATGGCATTGTTGCCTGGATCATGGGGCTTGACAGGGCCATACGCCATGAGCAGCAGGGCAGTGTGTACGATGATCCGGAGCACGGACTGTGGGTCTTTTAGAGGAGGAGATTCCATTGGAACTGACAATGGCGGAGAAACGTGACCTGATTGAGCGAGTCACGGTTCTTGTAAAGAACGATATCCTGAACAAGCAGGATCGGAACGACATCTTCCGCGTGTGCCTTGCGGCATGCAGCCGAGAACTTGCAAAACTGAAGGAGGAGTAAATGAGCTGGAGAGAATGGTTCGGCTTCACAAAACCAAGGGATGCTCCTGAAACGGAGCTGCCCAAGATCGAAGACAACGTCCGCGACTCGGGCGGTGTTTTTGTTTTCGGCATGACGAACAGCGGGGAGCGGGTGGATGAGAAATCAGCATTACAGATCTCCACGGTGTATGCCTGTGTGCGGCTTCTTGCCGAGACGGTGGCAAGCCTGCCGCTGCACCTTTACAAGTTTACCGAGAAGGGTGACGGCAAGGAGCGGGCGACAGAGCATCCGCTGTATAAGATCCTGTACCGGCAGGCCAATCCGGAGATGACCAGCTTCTCCTTCAGGGAAGCCATGATGATGCACCTGCTCCTGTGGGGCAACGCCTACGCACAAATTGTGCGTGACGGCAAGAACGGCATCCTGGGTCTGTATCCGCTGCTCCCGGAGAATGTGGAGATCGACAGGGCGGACAACGGCGAGCTGTTCTACACCTACCACGCCTATACGGATGAGGTTCCCGGTGAGAACAACAAGGACATCATCTTTCAGAGGGATGAGATACTGCACATCCCCGGCCTGGGCTTCAATGGTCTGGTAGGCTTTTCGCCTATCGCCATGATGAAAAATGCTCTCGGTACCACGCTTGCCGTGGAGAAATACGGCAGCGCCTTCTTCAAGAACGGAGCGCAGCCTGCCGGCGTACTGGAGCATCCGGGGGTGCTGAAGGATCCGCAGAAGATCCGGGACAACTGGATGAACGCTTACGGCGGAGCCGGGAACGCTCACAAGGTGGCTGTGCTGGAAGAAGGCATGGCCTATAAACCGATCTCGCTTCCTCCGGAGGATTCGCAGTTCCTCTCCACCAGGGAATTCGGCGTAGAGGAGATCTGCCGGATCTTCCGTGTGCCTCCCCATATGGTGCAGGATCTCAAAAGGGCTACCTTCAACAACATCGAGCACCAGAGCATCGACTTCGTGATGCACACGATCATGCCCTGGCTTGTGCGTATCGAGCAGGCCATCATCAAGGACGTGCTGATCGAAGAGGAGCAGGATAACTACTTCCCAAAGTTCAATGTGGACGGCCTGATGCGCGGCGACTACAAGAGCCGCATGGACGGCTACGCGGTGGGCTTTGCTAACGGCTTCCTGTCTCCGAACGATATCCGAAGGCTTGAAAACATGGATCTGATCCCGGAGGAGGACGGCGGGGACGATTACTACCTGAACGGAAGCTACACCAAGCTGAAAGACGCCGGTTCTGCCTATGGTGCGAACCAGGTGGCCGAGCAGGAAAAGCAGCAGTCACAGGAGCAAAAAGAGCCTGACGAGACACAGCCAGAGGAGCAGCCGGAGGAAGGAGAGGAGGATGCGGCTGAAAGCAAAAACCATGCACAGCGCCACGCCCAGCGCAAGGCGCAAAGAAGAGGAGGTAATCCGAAAAAATGAAGAAATTTTGGAACTGGATTCATGATGACAGCGGTGGCAGGGTGCTCCGCCTGGAAGGACCTATCGATTCGGAATCCTTCTGGGGCGATGAGATAACCCCGAAAGCATTCAGGGATGACCTGTACGCCGAGGAGGGCGACATCACTCTCTGGGTCAACTCGCCGGGCGGGAATGTGTTCGCCGCTGCGGAGATCTATACGATGCTCCGTGATTATCCCGGCAACGTGACTGTGCGTATCGCGTCCATTGCGGCTTCTGCTGCGTCCGTGGTAGCGATGGCCGGCAACCTCGTCCAGATCTCACCGACTGGGATGCTGATGGTGCATGATCCTTCCACCATTGCCATGGGCAACGCCCGTGACATGGAGAAGGCCATCACCACGCTGAACGAGGTCAAGGAGAGCATCATCAACGCCTACGCCTTTAAGACCGGCCTTTCCAGGAACCGCATCAGTAAGCTCATGAGCGATGAGACCTGGCTGAATGCGAAAAAGGCTGTGGAGCTTGGCTTTGCCGATGAGATCCTCTTTGAGGCAAAGAAGCCGGAGCCGGAGGAAGATCCGGACGAGCCGGATAAGGAAAACGAACCCGACACGGAGGAAGGCGGAGATGAAGGCGAAGAAGGCGGCGAGAAGAAAAAGCCGTTCAAACTGGCTGAGGCAATGTGGCAGTATTCCTCCCGCGTCATGGGAGAGACCATCCTTAACCGCCTCGGTGCGGAGGATGCGGCTGCAGGTGATCAGCCGGAGCAGGAGACCGGTTCTGAAACACAGGAACCCGTCGAAGACGTAGAGGCAGATACCGATGCGGATCTGACCGAAGATGCTCTCGCTGAGGAGAAGCCTCCTGCCAGGGACAACGATCCGTCTGACACAGAGCCCGAGATGCCTGTGATCGGACTGGACGGCAAAACCAAAGACGGTGCGATGCCGTATGAGATCCTGAAAGACAAGCTGGAGTGGATGCGATGATCCCCTCCGGCTTTCTTTATACACCAAACAAAATTCACGGCCGGAGCGTATCTCCGGAGAAAGAGGTACTTCATGAGTAAGATTCTTGAACTGCGCAACAAGCGTGCCAATCTCTGGGAGCAGACGAAGAACTTCCTGGAGGAGCATCGCGGCGAGAACGGTCTGGTCGAGGCTTCCGCAGTGGAGCAGTACAACAAGATGGCTGCCGACGTGCAGGCTCTCGGTGCTGAGATTGAGCGCCTGGAGCAGCAGGAGGCGTTTGACGCTGCCCTGTCCGCGCCGACTTCCCGTCCTGTCAAGGGTAACCCGAGCGCACATCAGGCTCCGAAGGCTGAGGGTACCGCATCCGATGAGTACCGCGATGCTTTCTGGAACATGATCCGCAATCAGGGCGATCAGTTTGCGGTCCGCAATGCCCTGTCTGTTGGCGAGGACACCGAGGGCGGCTATACCGTTCCGGATGAGTTCGAGCGTCGCCTGATCCAGGCACTGGAAGAGAATAACATCTTCCGTCAGCTCGCCACTGTCATCCGCACCAATTCCGGTACCCGCAAGATCCCGATTGCCAACGACACCATGGAAGCACAGTGGATCGATGAGGGCGAGGAGATCCCGGAGACCGACACCAGGTTTGGTCAGACCACCCTGTCCGCCTACAAGCTGGGCACGATGATCAAGATCTCCAACGAGCTCCTGCACGACTCCGCTTTCGACCTGGCGTCCTATATCGCCACCCGTTTCGGTGTTGCGATGGGCAATGCCGAGGAGCGTGCCTTCTTCACCGGCGACGGTGACAAGAAGCCCCTGGGCATTCTGGCGGAGACCGGCGGTGCGGAGCTTGGCGTGACCGCGAAGGACGAAGAGATCGTGACCTTCGATGAGATCTTCGATCTCTACTACAGCCTGAAGTCCCCGTACCGCAGGAACGCACAGTTCGTCTGCAACGAGACCCTGCTCCTGCAGCTGATGAAGCTGAAGGATAAGAACGACAACTACATCTGGAAGCCTTCTCTGGATGTGGCAAAGCCGGATACCATTCTGGGACGTCCGATCCGCACCAGTTCCTTCATGCCGGGGATCGCGAAGGGTGAGCGTGTGCTCCTGTTCGGTGATCTGAAGAACTACTGGGTCGCTGACCGCCAGAACCGCACCTTCCGCCGTCTGAACGAGCTGTATGCTCGTACCGACCAGGTGGGCTTCATGACCACCCAGCGTGTGGACGGCCGTCTGATCCTTCCGGAGTCCGTGAAGGTGCTGAAGATGGCCGGCACAAAGGCTGCGGCTCCGGCTGCTGATCCGGATGAGCAGGCTAACGGCTGATTGTAACTGACACATCGAGGGCAGGATGTGGGATATTCCTCGTCCTGCTCTTCACACATTTGAAGGAGGCTGACATGACATTCATCACGTTAGATGAAGCAAAAGAATACCTGCGTGTGGATTCCTCCGATGAGGATGCTGTCATTGGCAGCCTTCTTTCTGCCGCAGGAAATCTGTGCCGGGATGTGGCAAGGCTCACCGATGAGCAGTGGGAGGATATCGACTCGGACAAGTGCTGCTCGAAAAGCTACACCAGGGCAAGGCTGACCGATCTCAGGGAGACTCTGCGTGTGGCGATCCTCTATGCCCTGGGCTATCTCTATGAGCATCGGGAGGAAGCAGACCACCATGCGCTGACACTGACCCTTCGGTCGCTCCTCTTTGGCATCCGGGATGGGGTGGTGTGAGATGGATATCGGGGGACTGAATGTCCGGATCACCATCCAGAAGAATGAGACCGTGACGGACAAGTACGGTAACCACAAAGCCGTATGGACGGACTATTTCTCCTGCTGGGCAACGGCTGTCACAAGTGGACTGTCTTCCAATGAGGAGGAAGCCGCAGGGCATACCGTGGAAGCGGACCGGCTGGATATCACGGTGCGCTGGTGTTCCGAGATCGCTGCGGTCAATTCAAAGCAGTACCGGGTGATGATCGGGACAAGGATATACAACATCCTGTCCATCGACGAGATGGGCTTCAAACGCCACAGCCGGAAGCTTCATACCGAGCTTACAGAGAGGTGATGCGATGGGAACGAGAATCAAACCGGAGCAGCTGGCATCCGAGGTCATGAAGGACCTTGAGGAATACAAGGACCTGGCTGTCGATGTGATGAAAAAGGAGATCCAGGAGACGGGCAAGACCGTGAAACAGCAGATCTCCCAGACGGCTCCGAGGAAGTCCGGCCGCTACGCAAAGAGCTGGGCGGTGAAGAAAGTCAAAGAGACTTCCAATTCGCTAGATGTGGTGGTCCATTCGAGGAACCGCTATCAGCTGACGCATCTCTTGGAAAACGGCCATGCGAAACGGGGCGGCGGCAGGGTCCGTGCGATCCCGCACATCGGGCCGGCCGAGGAGATGGGCATCCGGGAACTGGAAGAGAGAATAGAGAGGGCGCTGCAATGACACACAATGGGATCGTGGAGATGCTGGAGGAGACGAACCTGCCCATCGCCTATGACCACTTTGCGGAGGGCGAATCACCGGATCCTCCGTTCATCTGTTTCCTGTTTCCGGGATCGGACAATTTCTCCGCTGACGGGACGGTCTATCTGAAGATCCGCAACGTCAACGTGGAACTGTACACCGACCTGAAAGACCCGGAACTGGAGACGAGGCTTGAGACCGTGCTTGATAGGCACGGCATTTTTTATCAGAAAACAGAGGTCTGGATAGAGGAAGAAAAGCTCTATGAGGTCCTCTATCAATTTGAAACGGAGGATACGCAACATGCCGAAGAAAAAGAATAAGGTCAAATTCAATATCTGCAATGTCCACTACGCGATCCTGACCATCGCGGATGACGGGACGTTCTCCTTCGGGACACCTGTGCCGATGCCCGGCGCGGTATCCCTGGCACTTGACGCCAACGGCGAGCCGACCAACTTCTATGCGGACGGCTACGCCTACTACACCATCGGCAACAACATGGGCTACGAGGGCGACCTGGAACTTGCCATGGTGCCGGAGAGCTTCCGTACCGATGTGCTGGGCGAGAAGCTGGATGCCAACAATGTCCTGATCGAGAACGCCAATACCGAGACGGTGAACTTCGCACTGCTCTTTGAGTTCGACGGCGACATCCGCAAGATCCGCCACGTCCTCTACAAGTGCGCCGCCAGCCGCCCGAGCGTGGAGTCCAAGACGAACGAAGAAGAGGTCGAAGTACAGACCGAGACCCTGTCCGTCAAGGCGACCCCGATGGCGAACGGCATCGTGAAAGCCAAGACCGGAGACGATACCACGGATTCTGTCTACCAGAACTGGTACCAGGCGGTGTATCTGCCGACCGAGGTGCCGGCTGAGGAACCCGCTAACGGCTAAAGAGAAGGAGGATAACCCATGAGCATGACAAAGACCATCGAAATTGACGGAAAGCAGGTGGAGTTCAAAGCCTCCGCCGCGATCCCGCGCATTTACCGCGTGAGATACGGACGCGACATCTTCAAAGATCTGATCAAGCTGGATAAGGAGCTGAAGGAGAACAGCGAGGAGGACAGCGGCCTCACCATGTGTTCGCTGGAGGCTTTTGAGAATATCGCCTATCTGATGGCGAAACACGCGGATCCTTCCATCCCGGATACAGCCGAGGAGTGGCTGGAGGCTTTCAGCGTCTTTTCCATCTACCAGGTGCTCCCGGAGATCATCTCCCTGTGGGGCGTGAACCTTGAGACACAGTCGGAAGCTAAAAAAAACGGCATGCCATCGACCGGCAGATGACGACGCCTCTCTTTCTGCTCCGCTGTGTGCAGCTTGGGATCTCCATCCGGGATCTCGACCTGCTCACGGTGGGGCTTGTCAATGACATGTATATCGAGAGTGACAACGATAATGAGAATTACGCGCAGGTGGCGACGCAGCGCGATTTCGATTTATTTTAACGTTAAAATAAGTCAAATTATCACAACCAAAAGGATATCTATACCTTTTGAAAACAGCCCGCAATACAAGCATTTTCCGTGAAATAAGGTAAAGATATCCTTTTGATTACTGAAGCCAATGATTCTCGATAGTCTCATGTACGTTCCGACAACTTCTAAGAAATCCACTACTTTTTTCAAAGTTGTCGGAACGAACTGCTTGTCAGGTTTTCAACTTGCGTAAGCCACAAATACCGGACAAAGTGTCTGTTCCTTTGTCCCATTTAGGTTTAGCCTTCCGCTGTTTCTCCCCTTCGAGAGTAGCAAGGGCTTCATATTCCTTCTCTGTTGTAATGTCCAGATACACCATCGTAGTCTCGACTGACGCATGGCCCAAAAGAAATGAAATCTGGACTATGTTCATGCCGTCCTCAAGCCAATGCGTTGCTTTTGCGTGGCGGAACTGATGTGCATGAAGATCGAGAGGGACGTCATCGCATTTATTATGAGCAATTTCAGCATATTTCCTAAGCAGTTTGAAAACAGCCTGCTGAGAAAGCTTTTTCCCCTTCCCCTGTATCGGAGAGAAAAACAGATAATCATCTTTCGCTGGATTGTCTCCATGAAAAACTGTCAGATACAGAAGCAGATATTCAACGGCTCTTGGAAGCAAGTACAATGATCGTGTGACTTCCCGTTTTCCTGTAATAATGACGTAAGGTTTTGCGACATCAAGATGTAGATCCTCGATCTTTATTGACAGAAGCTCATCGATACGGGCGGCTGTACCATAAAGGATCGTCATCAGTGTGACATCCCTTAATCCATAATGAGTTGTTGCATCAGGAACTTCCAAAACTGCTTTTACTGCATCTCTGGAAAGACCTTTTACTTTCTTTTTGGCTGCTTTCTTGTAGATTACAGCACGAGCGTCCGTGTTGACAGTAAGATATTTGATATCCCTGGAAGCTAAATACTGGGTGAATGCCCTCAACGATGAAAGTCTGCTGTTACGGGTTTTTATGCTGCAGTTCCTCTCGTCGACCAGCCAGACGAGCCATTCTTCTATGTGTTTTTGATCAAAACACTCTTTGGAAAATTTGTCGGGAGTAATCCCACATTTTGTTTCGAGGAAACCAATATAAAGCGTAAGTGCCGTTTCGTAGGACCGAAGTGTATTCGGACTGTTTGTTAGATGATTGGGAGCATACTCGCTAATAAAAGTGCTGATGTGTCTGGAGAGTTCTATTGCTTCATTATTCTTCTTACTCTTCATAGTGCGGCACCTCCGGAACGATTTCATTAAACCCGGCTTCTGTTCTATCCTGAATTATGGCAGCGAGAGCCGGCACAAGGGAATAGTAATAGCGGGTGCTCTCCAATGAAGTATGGCCCATGCTCTTGCTCAGGTAAAGAAATTTATCATTAAAATCAAAACCCAATGAAATCCAGGAGTTAATGTTATAGATAGCATAATGATGGCGCAAATCATAGGGAACGGCGTTTTCAGTATTCACTCGATCCCATACCTTATGGAATTCGTAAGTCAGCATATCGGGTGAAAACGGCTTGGTTCCACGATAAGGAAAGAACAGATCCCGTCCAGGAAAGTTCTGGTCGGCTATCTCATTGTAATCTCTTAACATCTGAGCAGTAGAATCATGGAGTGCAACATAATGCTCAATACTATGCTTGGTTTTCCGGATGTTCAAAACACCATGATACAAATCAACATCTTCAACGCGGAGCAACCTGGCCTCCGTTGTACGGATACCGCTACTATACAAAAGCCGGAAGAGAACCGACACCTGAAATGCATAGAATCTCTTGGCATCAGACTTGGCCGACAGCACATTTTCATCACATCCTGCAAAAAAGTATGTCAATTCTTCATCGGTGAAAAAATGCGGGATATGCTCCTTGCCTTCGGCTTTTGGCATCTCTGGTATCTGAAGGTTTGCCAATCCTCTTGCGTTCAGGTATTCGATTAGTTTCCTTGCCGGAAGAGTCCGTCCGATCAAGGATGCTTTGTTTTCGGTCTCACGTTGAACACACCATCCATCGATCATTGGCTGTGATACGCCTGTTTCAGAGGGATAATGCTCAGTGCAGAAACGGTCAAAGTAGAGAAGGTTCAATCCATATCCCTCACTCCATTGATCGCAGGCTGTTCGGTAATCGATGAATTTATTGAAAAGTTCTTCTCTGGCTTTACTGATGTTTAACACAATCAAGCACCTCCTTGGGAATAGCATATTTTCCGAGATTTATAGCGCATTCTTTCAAATGGACCAGATCCGCTGACAAATATGAATCGAGTGATTTGGGGTTTGTTTGTCCGATGGTTGCACTTATGACCGGGGCCGGGATATTATTCTCGGCCATTGTTGCTACAGCATGGTGCCGGAATATATGGGATCCACGACGGTCACCAGGATTCATGCGGATTTCTGCACGATCCATAATCTTGCCAACGATATAACCGATAGAACCCGGTGTGATTGTGTGATAGGGCGCGTTTTGCCCAAGGAAGACAGCAGGCGAGTCAGATAGCGGTCTTTCCATTGTACAGTAATCATAAATGGCATTTCCGACTGTTGGTAAAAGAGGCAGCCTTACAGGTTCACCCGTTTTAACCTGAACGAATTCAAGTAACTCATTCTTTAAATCTACGGAGTCTATCTGAAGATTTGCAACATCACAGGCACGCATACCCGTGTAAAAAAGGAGTGTCCCAATTGCGCGCTGCTTAAGGGTAAGATCATTTTCAATATCCTCCAGTGCATTTTGAAAAGCGCTGCTTTCCTCAGCCGTAAGGTACTGGATCGTTTTGCGCGCTTTATGCATTACCGGTATATATTCATCAATTTTTCTGAACAGAAATGCATTCAGCGGAATGCAATCCCGCATGAAACGGGAGAGGGAGTGGAGAACAGATCTACTATTCAGGCCAGTACGAAAGATGGAAAGTACATCTTCCTCTGTTACAGCATCTAAAGAGCAAACGCCTCGTTCCTGCAAGTTAAAAAAGAAGGATGTTGCTTCACACCTGGCGCGCTTAATAGACGATGCCTTTAGGCCTCTGTTTTCCTGAGTCTTGCAGCCATAGTCCACTATCTCGCGGTAAGCCGGGATAAGCTTTTGATAACGATTATCCCTTGGCCATAAAGGATGCTGAGTGGCATGGTTGTTTGGGAATTCATTGTACAGATGTAATGCAGACATAATACCGACAATGGTCCGAAGGTCGCGTATGAATTTTTCATCATATCCCTGATTACGGTGCCAGTCGAGAATGTCCTGGTAGGAATTCCACTCCACTTTGCCAGAGAGAACAATGATTTTCTCAGCCTTAAGGATAACTTTCCGGATGTAAGGGGCGGTGTACTGATTGTCTTCCATATACTTTTGCAGCTCAGGAAGACGATCCTTCAGCTCCAGAAGGTTTAAGGTTCCTAAACTTGGGGTTGCATCTTCAATACAATGCGGCGCATTTCTATGGCAGGGCACCTTTCTGCCGTTAAGAAATGCTTCCATCTTATTGATGGCGAGCAGATAGCTTTGTTTGCTCGTGTCGGACAGTTCGGTATTCTTATAATAGGCTCGAATGTCATCAAAGCTATCCCAGGGAACCGTCCTGGCCGTAACAATAATCTTTGCTGAGGACTGCTTGATTTTTTTGATGTATTCCTTTTTGAAGCCTTTGTCAATCATGGCTTTCTCGAAGTCCATCATTTTTTCCTGCATAGGAAGCAGATCCAGCTTGCCGGCACTGTGCGAACAGAATGACATTTGGTTTTGATCAACCGGATGAATCGGAAGTTCATGAAAAACATCATACCGCTCAATAATGGTAATCGCGAATTGAAGGTTTTTACGGTATTCAACCGAAAAAGCCTCGTTTTCCGATGTCCATGCTCTTACATCATCATAGGAGTCCCATGATAATTCGGAAGAAAGCCGAATGACGTAATTGGAGGTGCTTCGGCAGGCTTTAATAGACGATACCGAATAACCGTTTACGCGCATGTGGTTGAGCAGGACATCCAAGTTTGTTTGTAGATACGAAACATTCAAAGTTGTCGCCTCCTTTTCTTAGAAGTTGTCGGTTTCATTTTAACTTCTAAAGGAAAAAAGAGGAGACAAAACAGAAAGGATATCCACACCTTTTTGAGAGAAAAGCACTGAATTCTAAGGCTTTTCTTAAAGATGTAAAGATATCCTTTTGGTTGTGATAATTCGATTTATTTTAACCATTTTTCGGCAACTTTTGAAAGGAGGAGACAGCCTTGGCAGGTGGACGAATAAAGGGAATCACAATCGAATTAAACGGCGACAGCACCAAGCTCGAAGCCAGCCTCAAGAGTGTCAACTCCGAGATCCGAAACACGGAATCCAAGCTGAAGGATGTAAACAAGCTCCTCAAGATGGATCCCGGCAACACGAACCTGCTCTCGCAGAAATATAAGACGCTTCAGACGGAGATCGCTGCGACCAAGGAAAAGCTGAACACGCTGAAGGAAGCGGCGAAACAGGCGGACCAGGCGCTTGCGGACGGCAAGATGTCCCAGGAGCAGTACGATGCCCTGCAGCGTGAGATCGCTGAGACGGAGCAGGACTTAAAGAGCCTGGAGCAGGAGTATAAGAACTTTGGTTCCGTGCAGGCACAGCAGGTTGCGGCTGCCGGGGAGAAGATGAAGGAACTCGGCGGCAAGATGGAGAGCGCGGGCAAGACCCTGACAACGCATGTCACGCTTCCCCTTGCCGCTGTGGGCACCGCTGGTGTGGCGAGCTTTGCCGAGGTCGACAAGACCATGCAGCTCACCAACAAGACCATGGGCAATACCGAGGAACAGGCGGAGCTTCTGAACAAGGCTATGAAGGAGGCGGCAGCCAACTCCACCTTCGGTATGAAGGACGCTGCGACGGCGACTTTGAACTTCGCCCGTGCCGGCCTTAGTGCGGAAGAGGCGGCATCTGCCCTGGCTCCTGCCATGAACCTTGCCGCTGGTGAAGGAGGCAACCTTGACACGGTTTCCGGCGGCCTGGTCGCAACGATCAACGGCTTCCACGGCAGTTTCGATGAGGCAGGACATTATGCCGATGTGTTCGCGGCGGCCTGTAATAACTCCGCACTGGATGTGGACAGCCTGTCCCACGCCATGTCTGTGGCGGCCCCGATCTTTTCATCTGCTGGGTACTCGGTCAATGACGCTGCCCTTTACATGGGCATCATGGCGAACAACGGTATCGATGCGGATAAGGCGGCCAACTCCCTGAAAACCGGTCTTGCAAGGCTGGTATCTCCCGCCAAGGAAGGCGCGGAGATGATGGATAAGCTGGGTATTTCCGTCACCAATTCGGACGGAACCATGAAAAGCTCCGTGCAGATCCAGAAGGAATTGCATGACGCATTCGGAAAGCTGTCCGAGTCGGAGCAGATCGCGGCGGCATCGGCCATCTTCGGCAAGAACCAGATGGCTCCCTGGCTGGCGCTGATCAACACGGCTCCGGAAGAAGTCGGGGAACTGGATACGGCTCTGGCAAACTGTGCCGGCACCACGGATGAGATGGCGGAAGCCATGATGAGCGGATTCGGCGGCTCCCTGGAAAAGCTGAAGAGTTCCATCGACGTTCTGGTCACCTCCATCGGCGAGGCGCTGGCTCCGACGATTTTGAAGGTAGCGACTTTTATTCAGAATCTCGTGGACAAGTTCAACAGCCTGACCCCGGCACAGCAGCAGACCATCGTGAAGATCGGCATGGTCGTTGCGGCTATCGGTCCTCTGCTTGTGATCATCGGAAAATTGCTCACGTCGATAGGAACGATCATGACCTGGGCTCCGAAGATCGTATCCGGAGTGCAGAGCGTGATTGGGATCGGTTCAAAGCTCATGGGCGGCCTTAAGGCACTGTGGGCTGTGATCATGGCAAACCCCATCGTGCTGATCGTTGCCGCCATCGCTGCGGCAGTCGCGGCTTTTATTTATTTCTGGAACACCTCGGAGGAGTTCCGAAACTTCTGGATCGGGCTGTGGGAAGCGATCAAAACGGCAGTGTCCACTGTCGTGCAGGCAATCGCCACGTTCTTTACCGAGACGATCCCTGCGGCGTTTACGTCTTTCGTGGAGTTTTTCCAGGGACTGTGGGAAGGGGTGAAGACCTTCTTTTCCGGCATCTGGGACGGCATGAAGGAGATCGTGTCCACGGCTTGGGAAACCATCAAGAACGTGGTGCAGGTGGCGGTCATGGCCATCGGGGAGTTTTTCTCGGCGGCACTGACCATCATCACCCTTCCGTTCCAGTTCATCTGGGAGAACTGCAAGGAGATCATCCTGGCAGCCTGGGAAGCGATCAAGACGACCGTATCCACGGCATTGGAAGCAATCAAGACGGCGATCTCTACAGCATGGGAAGCGGTGAAGACTGTCACATCCACGGTGTTCGAGGCAGTGAAAACTGTTGTTCAGACCGTATGGAATGCTATCAAGTCGGTGCTCGACCCGATCATAAACGGCATTAAGACGGCGGTGACCACAGCCTGGGAAGCCATCAAAACGGCGACCACCACGGCCTTCAATGCGGTCAAAACTACGGCCACGACTGTGTGGAATGCAATAAAAACGGCGATCACGACCGTTGTGAACGCGATAAAAACTGCCGTATCCACTGCCTGGAATGGGATCAAGACCGTCACGACCACTGTGTTCAACGCGGTCAAGACAGCTGCATCCACGGCCTGGAATGCGATCAAAACGACCATCACGACGGTGATCAACTCGATTAAATCAGCCGTATCCACCGGGCTGAACGCGGTGAAGTCCACGGTCACGAATATCCTGAACGGGATCAAGAACACCTTCACATCCGTGTTCAACGGTGTCTGGTCATTTGTGCAGGGCATTGTGAACAAGCTGAAGGGCATCTTCAACTTCAGCTGGAGCCTGCCGCACATCAAGCTGCCGCATTTCTCCATTTCGGGCTCCTTCAGCCTGAACCCGCCTTCCATCCCGCACTTTTCGGTGCAGTGGTACAAGAAGGCTATGAACAACGGCATGATCTTAAACAGCCCGACGATCTTCGGAAGATCCGGGAACAACCTTCTTGGCGGAGGGGAAGCCGGGCCGGAAGCAGTGGTGGGCGTATCTTCACTTATGGATATGATTCAGAGCGCCGTTTCAAATTCGCAGATGGCAGCGGATTCCGGGGACATCACGATCCCGGTGTATATCGGAGGCAACCTCATCGACGAGATGATCGTTACGGCACAGCAGCGCAGAGCATTGCGGTCAGGAGGAAGGACATGACATTTCAAACGTATATCAAGATCAACGGGACAGCCCTTCCTGTCCAGAAGGACGACTATTCCATCGACTACACCGATGTGGTGGCGGACAGCGGGGGCGTGACGGAGGCGGGAACGACCATCCGGGATGTGATCCGGGAAGGTGTGCCTTCCATCTCCGTGACACTGCCCGTGTCCGCAAGCTGGCTGAAAAGACTGCGGAAGCTGAAGAAGGAGCCGTATCTGAGTGTGGAATGGCTGGATCCGGAGACCGGGGAGCTGTCCACCGGCATCATGTATATGGACGGTTTCAAGGTATCCCTGGAGCACGACACAAGTGGAGGGAGCCTGTGGAACGTCTCCTTCAGTCTGGAGGATCTGAACGATGTATGAGGTATCACAGGAATATAAAGACGCCATCCGCAGGCAGACAAGGAAATTTGAGTGGTATGGGACGATCACCACAAAGAACGGCAGAATCTACCATTTCACAAACAAAGACATCGTAAAGGGCAGCGGGACGCTTACCCGCTCCTGTGCTGGCTCCACTTCGCTGGAGCTGGGCTCCGTGTATGCGGCGGAGCTGGACATTTCCCTATACCTTGATGTGGACCGCTACAGCCTCTATGATGCTGTGATCGATCTGACCTTTGTATGCCAGCATAACGTAAAAAACATCTGGAACAACCTCCGGAGTTTTACCTGGGCATCCAGACGTTCTACCACATGGAACGACAGGGGGCCTGTGGAGACGATCCCCATGGGGAAGTTTGTAGTCGCAGAAGCCACCAGGACGCTGACCGTCCTACAGCTGAAGGCCTACGACTACATGCTGAAATTCGATAAGAACATGAAAAACAGCGGGACGGTCAGGACGCCATACGAGTGGCTGAAATACGCCTGCGAGGTCTGCAACGTGCCTCTTGGTGTAACCGAGGCGCAGGTGGCCGCCATGCCGAACGGGACGCGGAGCTTATCCTGGACAAACCTGGAAGAGGACATGACCTACCGTGACATGATCGCACAGGTATCTACCGTTCTTTGCGGCGTCTGCCAGATCGACCGGAGCGGCGCTCTTGTGGTCATCCCGTTTTCCAATACACCCGTGATGGACATCCCGGCATCCTGGCGGTATTCCTCCAAGATCGCGGACTACATCACGAAGTATACAGGGCTATATGCCACCTACAGAGCCGGGGGACTCACCGAGTACTACCATGTGAATCCGGATGACGGCCTGATTTACAACATCGGCACGAATCCGCTTTTGCAGATCGCAGCGACGTCCCTTCGGAGCGAGATTCTGCAGGGAATCATCAATAACCTGGCCGCCACCACCTATACGCCTTTCGAGGCGGATATTCCGGGAGACCCGGCGCTTGATCCGATGGACGTGTTGAGCCTTTCCGGAGGACAGGCCACGGGCGAGATTGCCTGCATCACGGAGATTGTGATCCGGATCAATGGGAAAAACCACATCAAGTGCGTGGGCGAGAACCCGAGACTCAACCAGGCGAAGAGCCGGTACACCAAGGACATTGAAGGACTGCTTGCACAGCAGGAAGGGGTCGAAGGAACGTCCACCTTCTGGATGTCGGATGCCTACAGCGCGGCGGATATGGCAATTACGGAAGAAACCGTGGTGACCGCCACGCAGTTTGAGATCCAGACGGATAAGTCGAGGGGCGAGATCATCTGGACAGGAACCTACAGCCTGGATGAGCCGAGCATCGTCACTGCCAATGTGTACCTCGATGACCGGCTGATCTATTCCTGCCGGGACAGCCGTCTCTCCGGGAATACGACGCTGACAGTATCCACGCCGTTTGAGATACAGCGGGGCGACGAGGGCGTCCATGAGGTGAAGATCGCACTTGTTTGCGAGGCATCGGATGAATCGGAGATGACCACGATAGCCAGGCGCCTTGCCTCCCTGGAAAACCGTGTGCGTCAGATCGAAGAGGGCTTTATGGGCGAGATCGAGGTGGAGGAAGTCATCCACGGCGACCTTGCAGAGATGTTCGGCAGGATCGATTCGGAAGCAAGAGTAATCCCAGGCACGAGCGGGGCATTTGCGGTGAATGAGACAGTACACCTTGAACTGCTTTCACTTCTTGGCGGCATGACAGAAAGCGCGGAAGGAGAAATCGAATGATGAAAGGTCATGTGAAGATAGAGCTTCTCGATCATAAGACCGGGAAGATCAAAATAACCGAGCATGAAAACATGCTCACCAATGCGCTGGCGTACCGGGCGGGGATCGACTCCAACGACACCCTGAGCCTGTACTCCAACGAAAACAGTATCCTGCCGCTGGCGACCAAGGGACTGGGCGGGCTGCTCCTCTTTGACGGTCCGCTTATCGAGGATGCCGGGAATTATCACTTCCCAATGAATGTGCATCTGACCGGCTGTGCGGGCAGGGGAACCGGAAGCTCCGCCAGCAACCTGCAGGGGACCATCGACAGCACGGCATCCAAGTATGAGAACGGAAGATACACGAATGTGTGGAACTTCCTGCCCAACCAGGCGAACGGCGTAATCGCTTCCCTGGCGCTTACCCATGCCAAGGCGGGAGCGGCACCGTTCCACATGTACCGGGGAAATGCCTGGAACACGATCAGCAGCAGCTACCGTCACTTTGTGGCCATGGATCCGGAGACGGATACGGCCTATTTCAGTTACAACTACCAGGCGAACAGCACGATCCATTTCTTCAAGCGGAAGCTCTCCCGGCACCTGCTCCGTGTGAACACACCATTTCTCGGAACAGAGGAGACGGCGCTTTCCTACAGCCTTTCCCGGGAGACGATCACGGACAGGAACTACTGGGACGTGACTCCTGACTACGACGGGTATATCTATCTGTGCGCGACGCAGGGGAACCAGAACGGGAATGCGACGGTGTACCTGAGAAGGCTCAAAGCCTCTGCCGACCATTTCTCCCTGGAGGAGGATACAGATTTCAGGCAGGCGCTTACGCTGCCGGAGGTGTTCCTGTATCCTTCCAATGCCAGCAAGAACTACCACACCATGGCGCTGGTGGTATCTCATGGATATCTGTACGCACTGAGTTACGACAGGAAGTCCGTCTACAGGATATCCCTTACGGACACTTCCCGGATCCGTCAGATCACGCCGGGTATCGAACGCTTCCAGACAATGGACTGCGGCATCTACGCGCACCGGGACGGCGGCATCTGGACAGAGCTTCTGTACCAGGTCACGAACACGACAGGCGGGACGGAGAACAGGCGGACGAGGGCCATTATCTATGAGGACGGTGAGTGCAGGTATGACCTTGGCTCCTACACGACAGGCTCCTGGAACATGAAGGACTTCTGTGGGTACGTCACCGATGACCTCCGGATGTTCACAGATTACTATGTTTACTTCGATTCCTGCCAGAACTATATCGGGACGATCTGCAACCTGGAAGAGCCGATCACCAAAACGGATTCACAGTCACTGAAGATCACGTATTCCATCACGGACGGATAAGGAGGGCGGGATGGCACTTAGACTTGCATCAAGACAGGCTCGGCTTGTGGTCTTCGGCTATAACGCGGTCACAAGCCGCATCGAGTGGGTGAGAAGCCCGGCAAGCCCGCAGTACGCAGGCTCCCCGCTCTCCCTTTCCGGAGGGCAGGTGATGGCCTACTACAAGGACGGGACGGCATCGGATATCACGGCATCCTGTGGTTATGATCCGGACGATGGATCGCTCCTTGAGTATGCCGGGGAACTGAATATCAACGCCAGTTATACCGACCATGCGGGCAATGAGTTCACGGCAGACACGCAGATCGATGTGGCGGATGTGGAGGAACTTTTCTTTACCAGCATAGCAAACCTGACGCAGAAGGAAGGAACTGGGCTCGACCTCTCCGGAGCGGTGCTTTCGATCCGTTACACGGATGGGACAACAAGAAGTGTATCTGCTGCTTCTGTCACCTTCGAGCCTGCCGCGGGAGAAATTCTCGGTCACATGGACAGCCTGCCTGTTCAGGCGATGTGGAGAAATCCGGCAACGGGATCGGAGTACACGGCGGAATACCAGGTCACTATCGATATGGTGGACGGCATCTATTTTGCCCATGCTCCGAATAAATCGCTCTATGCAGAGGGAGAGCCGCTTGACCTGACAGGGGCGACTGTTGCTCTGAAATACAAAAAGTCCGGGGACATCGTGATGGTAACGCCATCCTGTACTTTCTATCCGCCAAGCGGGGAGATCATGACGCCTTACGGCACATCTATCCACGCAACCTACCAGACGGCTGTGGGAGATCAGTACGAGGCGGAGACACTGGTAAACGTCCAGACGATGACGATTCCGATTGACGTGATCGGGAAGATCGTAGGAGAGGACCTTGGGCTTGTGTTCAATGATGAACTTCCGTCCGACTTCTGGGATGATTTCTATCCGCAGGATGTTCCGTATATCCCGGCAGATGGCGACTATTACATGTCCGAGGACAGCTACAGCGCCATCGTGGATTACCTGTGCGGCAAGGGAGCCTTTACCGATTACCGGCAGTACGGGGATATCCCGTATATGGTGCTTCCGGCTGGAAGATATTCTTCTGCGGATGGACGGAACGCCATAGAAGCGAGGGCTGACATCTATATCATTGCGGCAATGGAAAAGAAGAACGGCCTTCCGGCAACGCTGCCAAATCCGAGCTGCGTGGATTATCCGTACACGAATCTCTACGTCTACAATCAGATCCAGGTGCTGACCTTTACCCTGAACAGTTCGGACTATATCCGCTGCGCACCGGGCTTAAAGGGCGGCTATAATTCCGCGACCTCCGGCATCTGCCGGAAGATGGCAGGATTGGGTCTTTACGATGTGGATGACGATACCATGTACACCAACTATGTGACGTTCCCGGATGACAGCATCGTGAACATCCCTGGCATCCTGGCGCTTCCGTGGTGCTGGTACGACGATCTGCCGAAGGATCTCTCGGTGCTTAAGAACATCGTGCAGCACGGCTCTGCGGCAAGCGGCTGTACCGGGATCACGCACAGCGGAAAAGTGCCGTACCTCACATACTCGAAGGGATCCCTCTACGAGGAAGTGAAGGAGCAGTTCCCGGAACTGTTCGGAAGCAATGTCACGTATGGAGATACGACCTATGTCCATGTCAACGCATAAAAGGAGGTGATCCGTTTGGCGACCAGGACAACAAATTACAGGATGACCAAGCCAGAGGGCACCGACCTTGTGGACATTGATGTACTGAACGGTAACTTCGATATCATTGACACGCATCTGAAGGCCAACGCTGACAGGATATCAGGAAAGCAGGATAAGCTGACCTTTGACGATGCGCCTGTATCCGGGAGCAGTAAGCCGGTCAAGAGCGGCGGCATCTATTCCGCACTTGCAGGTAAGCAGAATACGCTCTCGTTCGATGATACTCCTGTGGCGGGAAGTAGCAAACCAGTCAAGAGCGGAGGCATCTACACAGCCCTCCAGGGGAAGCAGAACACGCTGATATTCGACGATACCCCTGTGGCCGGCAGCAATAACCCGGTCAAGAGCGGAGGCATCCACACAGCCCTGCAGGGGAAGCAGAACACGCTGATATTCGACGATACCCCTGTGGCCGGCAGCAGTAAGCCGGTCAAAAGCAGCGGTATCCACACAGCCCTTCAGAGGAAGCAGGATGCCTTGTCATTTGACGAAACCCCGACCGAGGGCAGCACAAACCCAGTGACGAGCGGTGGTGTCTATGCTGCTCTCCATGATGGGCATGAAGCAGTCTCGTTCGATGAGACCCCGGTTCAGGGGAGCAGGAATGCTGTCAGATCAGGCGGTTTGTACACGGTTCTTGCCTGCAAGCAGGATGACCTGACGCAGGTTCCGACCGTTTCTTCGCTTCTGGATTCGGATTACCTGTTCCTGCAAAGGGGCAGCACGATCTACAAGATCCGTGCCTCGGCTGTGTTCACACCGTCAGGCGGCGGTGAAGGCATCGAGACCGAGGGCGGCGTATCGCTTCTGACCGAGGACGGAGATGAGATCCTGATCGATACTGAAGAAGATGAACCGGATGCAGTCACAGTCCAGGCCGGAGAACAGCTGCTTACGGAAAACAGTGATGTGATCACAATCGACCGTTGAGAAGGAGGAATTTTTCATGGGCGTAAAAATCAGTGAACTGCCGAGCACGTCCTCGGCGAACACAAATGACAGCCTTGTGCTGAATCATGGGAGTGAGACCAGCCGGATCACCTTACAGGCCCTGATGGAAAGCGGCCTTAGCGGAGCGGGGCTGGTGACGGATGAGGAGCTTGCCGGGTATCTGAGCGGCTATGTTTCCGCCGCCGGGCTGGATTCCCGCCTTGGCGATTATGTCTCCAGCGCGGACCTTGACGCTTATATCACACAGGACTATGTGAGCAACGCGCTCGCCGGATATGTCCTCGCGGCGGAAATCGGCAGCTACCTGAGCGAATATGTGATGGGCAGTGATCTGAGCGACGCGCTGGCGGGCTATATGACCAGATCGGACATGGAAAGCTATCTCAGCGACATCCTGTCGGACTATCTGACCAGCTCCGGCCTGAGCGAATATCTCTCTAATGAGGGATACATGACCAGCTCCGCGCTGAGCGATTATCTTTCCAATGAGGGTTATATAACGCAGTATGGCCTGAGCGACTATCTTGCCAGCGAAGGATACCTGACGCAGTATGGCCTGAGCGACTATCTTGCCAACGAAGGATACCTGACGCAGTATGGCTTGAGCGACTATCTTGCCAGCGAAGGATACCTGACGCAGTATGACCTGAGCAACTATCTTGCCAACGAAGGATACCTGACGCAGTACGGCCTGAACGACTATCTTGCCAGCGCCGGGTATATGTCGGATAGCGGCATGAGCTACTGGCTCTCCAACGCCGGATACCTGACGTCCTCGGAGATGAATGACGCGGGCTATTTGTCCAGCTCCGGCTTCGCGGCGGCGCTGGCGGACTATCTCTCCAGCTATGGAGGGGAGACCATCTACAACGCCATCTCACAATATATCAATCCGGAATCATAAAGGAGGAGCATGATGAAGTTACAGTTGCTTATCCCTCAGTACAACGAGACTGAGGATGTGATCCGCCCGCTGCTGGACAGCATCAGAACCCAGCAGGGCGTGCATCTGAAAGATATTGAGGTCATGATCGGAAACGATGGATCAGATACGAAGCTGTCAGAGGAGTTCCTCGGCAGCTTTCCTTTTCCCATCCGCTATGTGCGGTTCGATCATTCCGGCCCGCCGGGTACCCGTGGCCGCCTGTTCGATTTGGCGACGGCGGACTATGTCATGTTCTGCGACGCCGACGATATGTTCCTGACGAACCTTGCGCTGTACACGATCTTTGCCTTCATCGACAAGGGCTGCGACGCATTGGTGTGCGATTTCATGGAGGAGGTGCTGGACAGGAAGACCGGGCGCTCCATCTTCTTCCCGCACAAGAAGGACAGCACTTTCGTCCACGGGAAAGTCTACCGCAGGCAGTTCCTTCTGGACAACAACATTGTATGGCATCACGACGTGAAATGCCATGAGGACAGCGGATACAACTGCCTCGCGCTGAAGGTGGCAAAGGACGTGAAGCACTGCCAGATTCCGCTGTATCTGTGGAAATGGCGAGAGGGGTCCATCTGCCGTAAAGACCCGCTGTATGTTCCTAAAACCTATACGCGTATGATCTACTCCAATGGCTGGCTGGTGAAGGACTTCATGGACCGCGGCATGGTGGAGGATGCCAAATACTATGTGACGGTACTCATCTACGGCACCTACTACATGTTGAACAAGAAGATCTGGCTCGATCCGATGAACGCCAAATACCGCTATGAGACGGAGAAGTGCTTCCAGGAGTATTTCAGGAAGCATAAATTCCTGTTCCAGTCTGTAGACCCGAAGATGAGGAACCGCATCATCGCGGGAACCAAGAGGCGCGTGTTGAATGAAGGTGTGATCCTGGAGCAGTTTACCTTTGAGGACTGGATCAAGCACATCGAAGAGCTGGAATAACGGGAGGAGCAAATGACGATCTATGAAGTGTTGCAAAAGCTGACAGCGGGGGAACTGGCAGGGTGGGCAATGGTGCTGCTCATCATTCTTTTTTCCCTGATCCAGATCGCGCCGGTCAAGCTGAACCCTTGGGATAACATCCTGGGGTGGTTTGGCAAGAAGCTGAACGGAGTGACCGAGAAGCGTCTGGAGAAGGTAGAAAAGCAGATCCGGGACATGTGGATCAATAACCACAGGCAGACGATCCTGACCTTTGCCAGGGAATGCCGGGGCGAGATCAACCACAGTCCGGATGAGTGGACGAATGTCCTGAATGTTGCCGAGGAATACGAGAGGTATGTGGACGAGAACCAGATCACGAATGGTATCATCACCCAAGACACGGAATACATCCGCAGGCTCTATCAGGAGATGAGCCGGGAACACAGGATTTGAATGAAGTTCGGCAGATAGGATAATTGCCGAGATCAGATGAAATTGGCACAGCAGGACGGCTGTGTTTTTATTTTGCCGCCGGGCATTAAACGGAGAAAGGAAACGATATGTATACTGTGATCATTGAGACCGTTGTGAGCGTACTTGCGAATCTTGCCGTCACCCTGATCGGTGTGCTTGGCGCATGGCTTCTGATGCAGATCACCAAGAGCCAGAAGCTGTCCACCATCAACACGGCGGTGGGCGAGCTGACGAATGCCGCGGAGCAGACGGTCCTGGAACTGCAGCAGACCGTTGTGGACGACCTCAAGGCCGCCAGCGCGGACGGGAAGCTCACGAAGGACGAGATCGAGATGCTTGGTAAGAAGCTGATCGAGGGCGCACTTTCCAAGATGTCCGCATCCGCAATGGACGTACTGAAGGCGGCCAACGTGGACATCAACGCCATCATTACCGGCGCGGGCGAGGCACTGATTGCACAGATGAAGGCCGGGGAGTAACATTCCCGCCTTCTAAGGGAACGGAGGTAGAAGTAAATGGCAAGCAATAAGACCTATACCGTTGTGAAGGACGGCGAGAATCTGAAGGAACTGAAAAACCTGACGGCGGCGAAGAAGCTGGCAGATGCCGAAAGCGCAGAGGTGTTCTGCGATGGCAAGTGTGTCTACCAGGGCAATATAGCAGGCTCTGAGGATACTGTCCCGGATACTGCGGCAGAGACCGCACCTGAAACACCTGCAAAGACTCCCGAGCCAGAGAAGTACACATTGACTTCTAAGATGAATATCCGCAAGGCTCCGTCCAAGGATGCGGATAAGCTCGGTATCGCAGAAAAGGGAACGGTGGTGGAGGTGGCCGGCATCGAAGATGATTGGCTGCATCTAACGGACGGTTCCTTCATCCTGTACGATGGCGGAAAATTCGCTGTAAAGTGCTGATATTCTGCTTCAAATCTTGCCTTCATATTTGTGCAGATTATGCCTTAAATATGCGCAGATATAACTTGCTATTACTGCCCTTTAGAGCGAATATGTACACACCAAAAGGAAAGCAGGAGGGCAAAGACCATGACAAGATTTGAAAGAGAATTAAGCGGAAGCCTGGGCGAGTTCTGGAAGAAGAACGCCAAGCAGGAGATCAGGAAGATGGAAGAGCGGCAGTTGGGCGGCGAGATCTTCTTCGGAGCCGACGGGGTGGTGCGCTGGACGAGCAACAACCGGGTGATGCCGAAAGACTGCTGCGAGATCCTTTCCCATACGGCTTACAGAAACCTTTTCGACGAGGACGCAAGCCGGGCCGCAGAGGAAGCCGAGACCGCCGCCTTCCTGGAGAGCTACCGCAAAAGCTACAAGGGACCGAACGAAGAAGAGAAGGCCGAGATGAGGGCGGCCTTTGGAGAGGGCAGCACGGTGGTTGACATCATCACAGGAAAAAAGATCAGGCTTTGAAGGAGGGAATGAAGATGGCAAGCATAGCAAGATTAGAAGGGATTTGCGATTACAGGCTTTGAACCACCGAGGAGCTGATCGAGGCTTACGCTTGGGAAGCAAAGAGGATCAACCAGAAAGACCGGGAGATAGCCCAGCGTGAGATCAAAAAGGAACTGAAAAGGCGCTTCAACGCCACCCTCCGGCTCCTGGATGATGAGCAGACCACGGAGAATCCGAAAGGAACCTACCGCTACCTGCTGAATGAGTAAGCAGCACGGCATGAGGCCCAGAAGAAGGGGCCTTTTGCTCGTAGAAAAGAGATAGAGAATAAGACGATGCATCGACCAAAACGGCCGGTGTTTTTTTGCGCCCAAATCCCGTCATCTGCACGGGAGAAAGGAGATTTTTATGGGATATACGAACAGCGGCCTTGTGGTATACAAGAAGCTCTCCCCGAACCATTCCGGACAGAGGACTCACAGCATCGACCGTATCACGCCTCACTGTGTGGTCGGCCAATGCACAGCGGAGGGCTTGGGAGACTGGTTTGCGAAGAGCTCCACGCAGGCAAGCTCCAACTACGGCATCGATAAGGACGGCAGGGTCGGCTTGTATGTGGAGGAGAAGAACCGCTCCTGGTGCTCGTCCTCTAATGCAAACGACCAGAGGGCCGTTACCATCGAGTGCGCTTCCGATACCACGGAGCCGTATGCTTTCCGAGAAGTGGTGTATCAGAAGCTGATCACCCTTTGCGTGGATATCTGCAAGAGGAACGGAAAGAAGAAGCTGCTCTGGCTGGGAGATAAGGACAAGACCTTAAACTACAGTCCGAAATCCGATGAGATGGTCCTGACTGTCCATCGCTGGTTTGCCAACAAGAGCTGTCCCGGTAACTGGATGTATGCCAGGATGGGTGACCTTGCCTCTAAGGTGACGGCGCAGCTTGGCGGCAGTTCTTCCGGAAGCACGGCAGCAGTGACAACGGGAAGTTCTTCTAGCAAGAACACCAAGTTCCCGGATGTACCTTTCCTTGTGACCGTCATCATTGATGACCTTAACATCCGCACCTCCGGCTCCATGAGCGGCAAGGTGGTCGGACAGACCGGAAAGGGCGTCTTTACCATCACGCAGGTGAAGAATGGCTGGGGCAAGCTGAAGTCGGGTGCGGGATGGATCTATCTGGAGAATGCATCCTATTGCACGATTGGAAAGGCGGTCTCACAGTCCGATAAAAAGGTGTCTCTTCAAGAAGACAAAGAAGAAGCCAAAGAAGAAAAAGTGACCGGCCTGCAGGCAATGGCGCTTAAGCGCCTGTCGGAAGCGGATGTGATCAAGAAAGTCGGAGCTCTCTTTTCTGCTGACCAGAAGAAGTCCGGCATCCTGGCTTCCGTATCTCTGGCGCAGTTCATCCTGGAATCCGGCTACGGCAAGTCGGAGCTTGCACAGAATGCCAATAACTGCTTTGGGATGAAGAAGTCCCTCTCCGGAAACACCTGGAGCGGAAGCACCTGGGACGGCAAGTCTGTGTACACCAAGATGACGGGAGAGCAGAATCCGGATGGCAGCTATGTGACCATCACGGCGGATTTCAGGAAGTACGCATGCGTGGAGGATTCCATCGCTGACCACAGCGCCTACCTGCTCGGAGCCATGAACGGCAGCAAGCAGAGGTATGCCGGGCTGAAGGGATGCACGGACTATAAGAAGGCGACACAGATCATCAAGGACGGTGGCTATGCCACGAGCCTCACCTATGTGGACAAGCTCTGCGACATCATTAGCCGCTGGGATCTGATGCAGTACGATGTGAAGGCGGCGACCACGCCTCCGGCTCCGGCTGCAGAGGAGAAGGTCACACTCTCTACTACCCATGCCAAGTATATCAATTCCACCGGGACACACTATATCAGCAATTCCGGCCATGACGAGAATAACGCCTATAAGGGAGGCACAGCCGGAGACCAGACCGGGACGGAGTGGCAGATGAGAAGCTGGTACAACCGTCCATGGACTGTGGTGCTCCGCTATCCGGATCAGAAGGTCGCACTGAAGCTGGCGACCCTCGCCATCGATGCGGCGCTCAATGATAAGATCGGCTACGATCAGAGCCAGAACCGCACTTACCTTTCACAGCTGAAAGCGGTCGGCTGGGAGCCGTCCAAGATCACGGTGGCCTGTGAAGCGGACTGCTCGGCTGGTGTGTGCGCTAACATTACGGCGGCGGGGTATCTCCTCGGTATTAAGGCACTGAAGGAGCATACCGGCTCTTATACAGGCAACATGAAGTCTGCGCTGGTGAAAGCAGGCTTCAAGGCACTGACCGATTCCAAGTACCTGACCGGTGGGGATTACCTTCTGCCCGGAGATATCCTGTTGAACGAAAGCCACCACACAGCGACCAACGTCACTATCGGCTCGAAGGTGAAGAAGGACTGGAATCCGGGAACTACGGTCACGGCTCCTGCAGAGCCTACGAAGTACTACCGGGTAAGGGAATCCTGGGCGGATACCGCCTCACAGATCGGAGCCTTTACAGTGCTTGAGAATGCAAAGCTCTGCGTGGATGCCAATCCCGGCTATGTGGCCTTCGATGATGACGGTAAGCAGGTGTATCCGAAGACATCCAGCTTCACGAAGTATCCTCTGACCGATGAGCAGCTTACAAAGATCGCCCGCCTGTGTAAGCAGGAGCAGGGTACGGTCGCCGGGGCGAAGGCGGAAGCCAGTCTCATGGCCAATCAGCTGGAGACCAATGCTTCCCGTCGTAAGAAGTACGGCACAGGGGCAGACGGCCTGTACAACTGGGTGAGAAACGGCGGGTGGTTTGCGAGGGCTGCCCACTGGATGGATAACGGAAGTGTGTCTGATGCCATCCTTGCGGGCGTGAAGGATGTTCTGGTGAACGGAAACAGGACGCTCCCGCTTTATGTGGATGAACACGACTGCTTCTCCGATATCAAGTCCATCAGCACGGGATCCGTGAAGGACAGGAGCGCCTATATTCAGGGCAAGACCGTGGTAAAGAACACCTACGGATCCACCTGGACGTTCTGGTGCTTCCCGGACAGCACTTCCGATCCCTTTGGATATACGGCAGCGGCATATAAGACAGCGACCGGGGAAGAGGAGAAGAAGGAAAATAAATCAGTTTTCCCTTATCTCGTGCGCATCAAGATCTCCGATCTGAACTACCGGAAAGGACCGTCCACATCTTACGAATCCTACGGCTATATCGAGCCCGGCGTCTACACCATTGTGGACGAGCAGGACGGATGGGGACTGCTGAAAGCCTATGCCGATAAGCGCAACGGCTGGATCAAGCTGAGCTATACGGAGCGGGTCTAAACCCTATGGGAGCGGTGTAACAGCCGCTCCTCCCCTTTTTTACGCTCCGAGTTTCAATGGATACTGATGCCCGAAAAATAAAGGGAAATTCTATCCAGAATTGACTTGCTATGTACGCCCGTTTACGGGAATATGCAGTGACCGCGAGAGAGGGCTGCCTCCAACCGGTCAGAACAACACAAGGAGGTACGAATCAGCATGGAAGAAAAGAAACTGCGCACGGCGGCCTACTGCCGGGTGAGCACGGCAAGCGATACACAGGACGGCTCATTTGAAGTCCAGTGCGCCTACTACGAGAAACTTATCAAGGATGATCCCAACATGGAATTCGTCGGTGTGTACGGCGACCATGGCAAGAGCGGACGCTCCATGCGGGGTAGGAAAGAACTGAACCGGCTCATCAGGGACTGCGAAGCCGGGAAGGTGGATCTGGTACTTACCAAGAGCATCTCAAGGTTCGCCCGCAACATGCTCGAATGCGTGAACACGATCCGGCAGCTTTCCGACCTTGGCGTGACGGTCCGCTTCGAGAAGGAGAACCTGGACACGGAGACGATGGGCGGGGAGTTGATGCTGGGGATCCTTGCGACCATCGCGCAGGAGGAGAGCAACAGCATCTCACAGAACATCAACTGGAGTCGGCAGAAGCATGTGGAGAAGGGACAGCCCTGGGATGTTGCGAGGTACGGCTACGTTTCGGTCGGCAAAGAGCATCGCTGGGAAGTGGTCGATCATGAAGCCGAGGCCGTCCGTCAGGCTTTTTACATGGCGGGGATGTGCCATACCTACGGCGAGATCGCAGAGGAGCTTACCCGCATGGAAGCGGAAGATGGAAAAGGCAGGGTATGGAACAAGGCTCCCATCGTCAACCTTCTCCGCAGCGAAACCTACATCGGCAATTACCTGTCGAATAAGGAATGCAGCATTGTGGATGAGAACGGCATCGTGAAGCGGGTTAAGAACAAGGGCTACGTTGACCAGATCCTCATCGAGAACCATCACCCTGCGCTGGTAAGCAAGGAACTGTACGATGTGGTGCAGGAACTTCTGGACCATCAGACCCTCGGCGGCCATCGCAGGAAGTTCAGCGAAGAGGAGCGGGAGATCATGGGCAGGGCAATGAAGCTGGCGGCGAAGGAGGCACAGTCATGGCAGAGGGCGGTATGAAGATCCGGAAGATCTACAAACCGGAGGAGAAGAAATCGGACGCATCCGGTATGCTCCGTGTGGCCGCCTACTGCCGCGTGTCCTCAAAAAATGCCGAACAGATCACCAGCTACGAAGGGCAGATGGCAGCCTTCAAAGAGAAGATCGAGAAGGAACCCGGCTGGACGCTGGCAGGGCTTTACGCGGATTACGGGCTGTCCGGCACACGGGCGGAGAAGCGTCCGCAATTTCTTCAGATGATCGAGGACTGCGAGAACGGGAAGATCGACGCCATCATCTGCAAGTCCGTCTCCCGGTTTTCCCGCAACACCCTCGATGCCGTCCGCTACATTCAGATGTTCCGGGCGATGGGGATCAGGCTCATCTTTGAAAAAGAGAACATCGACACCGAGGGCGAGTACTCCGCCATGCTGCTGACGGTCCTTGCCGCCTTTGCACAGGAAGAGAGCCATTCGCATTCCGAGAATGTGAAATGGGGCAAGCGCAAGAAGGCGATGGCGGGCAACGCGCCGCTGTACCCGCCTTACGGCTACCGGAAATCCGATGACGGGACGACCATGGTCATCGTTCCGGAGGAAGCCGAGGTGGTGCGCTTCATCTTCGACTCCTACGAACACGGCAAGCCTATCGCAGAGATCAGGCGGATTCTCCGCGAGAACGGAACTCCGCGCCCAATGATCGATGAGTACCGCGTCGGCAACTGGGAGGAGACGAGGATCTGGGGCATGCTTAACAATGTCAAGTACATGGGGGATATCGTCACCCAGAAACGCTACACGCCGGACTTCATGACGGGCAAGGAAGTGAAGAACAAAGGCGTGCTTCCGCAGAACTACATCTTCGGACACCACGAGCCGATCATTTCAGAAAAGCAGTTCAACCGCTGCGGCGACATCCAGCTCATGCGGAGCACCTCCCGCATCCGCCCGGTGCAGTACCCCTACGCCGATATGCTCCGGTGTCCTTACTGCGGACATGTCCTCTGGATGGCGAAGACCGACCAGGGCAGGAATCAGTTTCACTTCTGCCAGGGTGAGGGAGCCTGCAGGGGCTTTGTGATCGCCAGGCCGCTTGTGGATGCGGCGATCCTGAAAGCGTATGCGAGCATTCCGCTGGATGAGGTCGATGATTCGGAAGCCGGGGAACTGATGAAGAAGACCAAGGCTGAACACCCGGCCTTCGATGCCGTGGATTACTGGTGGCTGGATGACCTGGTGGAGCGGATCGACTTTGGACTGCATTCCTACGCGCCGACCGAGCTTGCCGCCATGCCCGAGGAGATGCGGGAGGCAGCGGATGATTCGGACATCACCATCACCTGGAAATGCGGGATCGTCCAGACCGTGCCTACCGGCATCATCCGCGACTCCCAGTTTCCAAAACACAAGGCAATCCTGTGGGATGCATGGGTCCTGCGGCATGAGGACAAGTACCCGAAACAGGCAGCGGAGGTACGGGCGAAATGGAAGAAGGTGAAAGACCATGGCTGAAATCAGAGTGACGAAGATCTTCAATCCGGAAGAGAAGAACGAAGGTGAATCCTCTCTTCTCCGTGTGGCTGCCTACTGCCGCGTTTCGACAAAATCCGACGAGCAGGCGACCAGCTACGAGACGCAGGTGGCTGTGTACACGCAGAAGATCGCAGCAGAGCCGGACTGGACGCTGGCGGGAATTTACGCTGACCGGGGACTTTCCGGTACACAGGCGGAACGCAGGCCGGAGTTCCTGCGGATGGTCAGGGACTGCGAGGACGGAAAGATCGATGCGGTCATCTGTAAATCCGTCTCCCGCTTTTCCCGCAATACCGTCGATGCGGTAAACTACATGAAGCACCTGCGCAGTCTCGACATCCGGCTCATCTTCGAGAAAGAGGGCATCGACACCGACAGCGAGTATTCTGAAATGCTCCTGACCGTACTTGCGGCATTCGCGCAGGAAGAGAGCCATTCCCATTCGGAGAACGTCAAATGGGGCAAGCGGAAAAGGCTGGAGAAGGGGCATGAGCTTCTGGTTCCGGTCTACGGCTACCGGAAGAACGACGAGGGCGACAACTACGAGATCGTGCCGGAGGAAGGGGCGGTCGTTCAGCGCATCTTCGATGAGTACGAGAAAGGCATCTCCGTGCCGAAGATCGTGGAAGGACTGCTGGCTGACGGGATCAAGCCACCTTACTTCGACTCGTCCGGCAGCGAGAAATGGGATGAGTCACGCATCCATTACATGATCCGGAACGAGAAGTACGCCGGGGATCTTCAGACACAGAAATTCTACAAAAAGAGCTTCATGGAGTACCGCGTTTACCGGAACAACGGGCTGCTTCCGAGCAAGATGCTGAAAGACCATCATGAACCGCTGGTATCGAGAAAACAGTTCAACCGGTGCAACACCATCCTGGAACTGAAGAAGAAGTCCACGCCTTCCGTCTACCCGTTCGGAGATTACCTGCGCTGCCCATACTGTGGTCAGGTACTCCGGCACAGGCGGCTTCCGATCCAGAACTGCGACAGTCATTTTCTCTGTGAGGGCGAGGGAGCCTGCAGGGGATTTGTGATCATGTCGATCCCGGTAAAGAAGATGATCCTTGAGGCGTGGAAGAGCATCGACTTGGCAGATGTCGAACGGATCAGTACCATGAAACTGAGGCGGCGGGCAGAGGAAGCGAAGAAGCTGCTGGCAGGGAAAGCGCAATACCTCGTCTTTAAGGCTATCGAGTTCTGGTGGCTGGATGAATTTGTGGAGAAGATGGAGTTCGGGCAGCACAGCTACACGGCATCGGATCTGAAACTCATGGATCCGGAGCAGGCAGAGGTCCTGGACGACCGGACGCTCACCATCACATGGCGGTGCGGCCTTAAGACTACGGTCTCCTCCGGTGTGGTCAGGGACTCCCATGATCCAAAGCACAAGGCAATCCTCTGGGACGGTTACGTCCTCCGCTACCCGGACCGGTACCCGCAGCTGGCGGAGGAAGTGAGGAAGAAACAGGCAGAATAAAAGTAGCTTAAACGGCTCTCTGGGAAGCATCTCGGAGGGCCATTTCTTTGTCCAGATCCACCAGTTATCCGGCTGAAATACGCCGGATTATTCTACGATTTATACGTCGATAATAGGCCAATTTTACGCACAATAAACTTGCTATTCACCTGTTTTTACGGGAATATAGGACAGCGCCGGGGGATAACCTACAGCGGCGCAGGAAGGAGAAAATGCGATGGAGATTCTGAAGATCAAACTAGAGCCGGTGAAGGCTGCGAATAACGCACATTCCGGCAAGCTCCGTGTGGCTGCCTACTGCCGTGTCTCCACCGACATGGAAGACCAGAGGACCAGTTTCGAGGGGCAGGTCAAGCACTACACAGAACTGATCGCGGCGAATCCCGAATGGGAGCTGGCAGGCATTTTCGCCGACGAGGGCATCACGGGAACGAGCGCGGAAAAGCGACCGGAGTTCCAGAGACTGATGAGGGAGTGCGAAGCCGGGAATGTGGATCTGGTCTTGACAAAATCGATCAGCCGCTTTGCCCGCAACACCCTGGAGTGCCTGACCTATGTTCGCCACATGAACAACATGGGCGTCCACATCGTGTTCGAGAGCAACAACATCGACACCCGGACGGCATTCTCGGAGATGCTCCTGACCGTTCTCGCGGCCTTTGCCCAGGAGGAGAGCCGGTCGATCTCCCAGAACACAAGCTGGGGCATCCGGAAGCGGTTTGAAGAGGGAGTCACCCGCTGGACAAGGCTTTACGGCTACGAAAAGACCAAGGATGGAGAGTACCAGATCGTGCCGGAACAGGCGGCGGTGGTGCAGAAGATTTTCGACCTTTACGAGAACGGCGAGAGCATCTCGAACATCCGCAAATACCTGGAATCCTACGGCATCAGGAGTCCGCAGGGAGAAGCCAAGTGGTCGAATTCAGCGGTTCATACCCTCCTGGTCAACGAACGCTACGCCGGGGACATCCTCCTGCAGAAATTTTTCACAGAGGACCATTTGAGCCATAAAGTGGTCCGTAACGACAGCACCGAGATCCCCAGCTTCTACATCGAGAACCACCACACCCCGATCATCAGCCGCAAGCAGTACGACAGGGTGCAGAAGATCATGGGGATGCGCAGGGTGAACGGCCATGTGAGGGAGCATGACTGCGGACCTTGTAATCAGTACCCGCTCGGTGACAAGCTGCGCTGCCCTTACTGTGGGAGCATCCTATACCAGAGGAGCATTCCGGTGCAGGTGAAGCACGGCCACGGCTGGAGCTGCGAGAAGGGCGAGGATGCCTGCCACGGCTTCATCATCCGCTCGAATCTGGTGGAGGCGGCGGTGCTGGAAGCCTACAGCAAGCTGGATGCGGCTAAGATCGGGGAAAAGACTAAGAGCCGAAAGTTCGGGGAAGATGCAAAGACGGCGCTTCAAATCAAGCGGGAGCATCCGACCTTTGACCGTGTGGACTTCTGGTGGGTGGACGAGCTGATCGACCACATCGAATTCGGAGCGCACAGCAAAACGGAGCGGGAATATATGCGCCTTGCGGCACTCGGTGAACAGGTAGCGGATGACCGCACGCTGAAGGTGTTCTGGAAATGCGGACTGATCACCACGGTCATGTCCGGTGTGGATGCCGACCGGGAACACCCGCCGATGATCGCGGAGCTCTACAACAAGTACCTTGCGAGACAGAAGGAAAAGGAGGCTGAGACGGCATGAGCGAGATGAAATTCACAAGAATCCCAAGGAACAGGGATCTGCATAAGAAACGGGTGGCGGCCTACTGCCGTGTATCTACCCTGCTGGAGGAACAGGAGGACAGCTTCGATACGCAGGTCAGCTACTACACGGCCTACATCGCCGCACATGAGGACTGGGAGTTTGCCGGCATCTACTCAGACGAGAAGTCCGGCACAAAGGCCGAGAACCGGCCGGGCTTTCAGAGGCTGATCAGGGATGCTTTGGACGGTCGCGTTGACGAGATCATCTGTAAGAGCATCAGCCGCTTTTCCCGAAACATCGTGGACGCGCAGAAGTATGCCAAGCTGCTCCACGGCAACGGTGTGGAAGTACGGTTTGAGAAGGAGAACCTTTACACAGGAGACCCGTCCTGCTCCATGATGTTCTCCTTCCTCTGTGCCATCGCACAGGACGAGAGCCGTTCTATCTCTGAGAACGTCCGATGGGCTTACAGGGAGCGGTTCAAGCGCGGCGAGTACAACATGGGCAGCAACCGCATCCTCGGCTACGATTCAGTCGATGGAACCCTTGTGCCAAACGATGACGCACAGATCGTGCGGATCATCTTCCAGCTCTACCTGGAAGGAAAGGGCTGCATGGAGATCGCGGAGAAGCTGAATTCCCTCGGTATGACGGGCAGGAACGGCGCGGCGCTTACCGACAAGGGAGTGCTCTACATCCTCGGCAACGAGGTGTACGCCGGAGACAAGATGCTACAGAAAAGAGCGCCTAAGAACTTCCTCACCAAGCAGCCGGACAAGCGGATCCCGTTTGAAAGCAACTACCTTGTGGACGACCATGAGGCTGTAATCGACAGGCTTACATGGGATGCGGTCCAGAAAAAACTGAAGAAGAGACGTGAAGACATCGACAGAGGGGTGCGGTACCATGATGGCCGCACTCATTTCTTTTTCGGGAAGGTTTTCTGCGGCGAGTGTGGCGAGCCGATGACCAGGCGGACGCTGCGAGGGTATGGCGGGGACAAGTACAAGGCATGGACCTGCCGCGACAGGCACAAGGGCAGAAGGGGAAACGGCTGCCTGTGCCGCACGATCAGGGAGACCGACCTGATGGCTGCGATATGTATTCAGATGGATTGGGAGCAGTTCGACGAGGGGAGATTCGAGGCGGAGGTTGAGCGGGTCGAGGTGACGGATGACGGCGTGAATGTGGTGAAAACGATGGTAAAATTTACAGCCTGACAGTTTGCATGAATCTTGAAAAATCGGGCATTTTGGAGTAATATAGTAATTGGATTTTTGTGCCTATCAGGACGGGCAAAGAAGGGAGGTGCGCGGCTGTGTTTGATCCCAACAAAATCGAAGATTTACAGTTTTCAACAGAAAAACAGATCATGGACAGGAAGTCCGCAAGGATCAAAGCGGTCGACCTTGCTGTACCCATCGTAGCGATGGCAAATGCTGACGGTGGATACCTTGCTATAGGCATCGAAGATGATGGAACGATTACAGGAATCGATGCCCATGAAAAGAACATCAATGAACTTCTCCGGGCTCCTTTTGATTACTGCATTCCGAGCGTCCAGGTTGATCCAAAGCCAATGGACGTGATCGACTGTAACGGCAATCCCAACCACATACTGCGGATGCAGATTTTCCCGAACAACAAAGTTGTTGCGAATCAGGCAGATGATGTGTTCCTCCGTGTGGGAGATAAAAGCAAGAAGCTAAATTTTGAGCAGCGGCTTCAATTGGTTTATGCAAAGGGCGTGAAGTACTTTGAGGACCAGCCGGTAGCCGGCGCAACGATAGATGATATCGACCTGGAATTTGTAGCTGAATACTGCAGGAAGATCGGATACGACAAAGGAGACGCCGAGTTTTATCTTCGGCACAATCATGATTTCATAACCAAACGTGGTGACGATGAAGTCATCAGTGGGGCGGCGATTCTGCTGTTCGGAAAGAATCCGCAGCGTTTCTTCCCTCGCGCCCGTGTTCGCTTCGTACGTTACGAGGGCAAAACGGCCGAGGTCGGGGATAGAATGAATGTGGTCAAGGATGTCAAGTTTTCCGGGCGCATTCTGGATCAGGTAAAAGAGGCCACAGCTTTCGTGAAAACACAGATCCGTGAGTACACAAAGCTGGGTAAAGGGGCGGTGTTCCAGACAATCCCCGAATTTCCGGAATTCTGCTGGACTGAGTTGATCGTGAACGCCGTAGCACATCGTGACTACAGTATCGGCGGCACAGATATTCAGATCAAGATGTTCGATGATCATTTTACTGTGGAGAGCCCAGGCATTCTTCCGGGCCTTGTCCGGATCAACAATATTAGAGAATTCCATTTTTCTAGAAACCCGATGATCGTTGAGTTTCTGAACGAGTATGATCTTGTGAAGGAGTTCGGTGAGGGTGTTGACCGTATCTACCGGGACATGGCAGAAGCAGGACTTCCGGAGCCGGAGTACCGTCAGTCCGAGTTCATGCTCTATGCGACGCTGAAAAATAAGAATTGGGGCAAAGAGGATGCAACTTGGACTTCCGGGGAACAAGTCAGGGAACAAGATGGGGAACAAGTCAAGGAGCAAGATGATCTTGAGCGTTTGATCGAGTTTTGCGCTGTTCCGAGAACCAGGGCGGAAATGATGGAGTTCTTGGGGCTTTCGGGAAGAAGGAGTTTCAGTGAGCATTTCCTTAAGCCGCTCATCACATCCGGAAGGCTGAAAATGACGATTCCAGACAAGCCAAACAGCAAAAATCAGAAATATGTGAAACAATAAAGACCGAACACACAAGCCCACTAAGCAAGCACCGAGAATGATCGGAGACGGCTTAGTGGGCTATTTTGTTGCTATTAGCGGCTGGCTTCGATTCTAAATTGACGCTGATAACGTCCAAAATTAGTATATAGAACACTCTGAACTACCGATAGCTACACAATTTAACAACATTTCTATTGCAATTCTTCAATCTTCCTGTTATTCTATTGATGTTGCCAATGACAAATTATTGACGCTAATAGCAACAACAGGAGGAATCCTTTATGAATCACCTATCACTGAAACTTCTCGCCGAGACAGTGATCAGCCGGAGGAAGACGATGGGACTGTCCCAGGCTGCACTCTCGAAGAAAGCGAATATAAACCGTTCTATTCTTTCCAGACTTGAGACCTGTGATTACAGCCCGTCTGTGGATCAGCTGCTCTCCCTGTCCGCCGTCCTCGGCTTTAAGCCGACCGATGTCATTGTGGACGATGAGGCGGAGGCTGTGGCTGTCGAGCGGAAAAGAATAGCTGTAGCCGGTACCGGCTATGTCGGCCTTTCCCTGGCCGTCCTGCTGTCCCAGCACAATGATGTGACCGCTGTGGACATCGTGGAGGCGAAGGTCGATAAGATCAACAACTGGAAGAGCCCGATCCAGGATGAGTACATCGAAAAGTATATGGCGGAGCATGAGAAGCGCGAACTGAGCCTGACAGCGACTACGGACGCGGCATCGGCTTACTCCACTGCTGACTTCATCATCATCGCAGCTCCCACAAACTATGATCCGAAGACGAACTTCTTCGATTGTTCCGCTGTGGAGGCGGTGCTTGGGATCATCAAGGCGGCCACAGAGGGCAGAGAGGTCAAGCCGGCCATCGTCATCAAGTCCACCATCCCTGTGGGATACACCGTTTCTGTCCGGGAGAAGATGAGGATGGACAACATCATCTTCAGTCCGGAGTTCCTTCGGGAGTCCAAGGCTCTCTACGATAACCTCTATCCGAGCCGGATCATTGTGGGAGCGGACGAGGCGAACATGGATAAAGCCGAGACCTTCGCGGCACTCCTGCAGCAGGGAGCGATCAAGACTTCCATCCCGGTGCTGTTCATGGAGACCACGGAAGCCGAGGCGACCAAGCTGTTTGTGAACACTTACCTGGCACTCCGGGTATCGTACTTCAATGAGCTGGATACCTATGCCGAAGTCAAGCACTTAAAGACTGCTCCGATTATCAAGGGCGTGTGCCTCGATCCGAGAGTTGGAGATTACTACAACAATCCGTCCTTTGGTTATGGCGGATACTGCTTGCCGAAGGACACTAAGCAGCTTCTGGCAAATTACCGTGATGTGCCGGAGAACCTGATTGAAGCGATTGTGGAATCGAACCGCACCCGTAAGGATTTCATCGCTGACCGTGTGCTGGAGATCGCTGGGACCTACGGCAATTCCGAGTCGTATTCTAAGGACCGGGAGAACGCTCAGAAGGAAGTCGTTGTGGGCGTGTACCGCCTGACCATGAAGTCGAATTCCGATAACTTCCGCCAGTCCTCTATCCAGGGTGTCATGAAGCGGATCAAAGCCAAAGGCGCAACTGTGGTCATCTACGAGCCGACGCTTGAAGATGGCACGACCTTCTTCGGCTCTGTTGTGGTCAATGATCTTAAGAAGTTTAAGAAGATGTGCGGATGCATCATCGCCAACCGTTATGATACGGCACTGGATGATGTGGAAGAGAAAGTATATACAAGAGACCTGTTCAGGAGAGATTAAAAAGGAGAAGAAAGTACATGAAGATCACAGTTGCAGGAGTAGGATATGTTGGACTGAGCCTTGCGGTTCTGCTGGCACAGAAGCATGAAGTCACAGCTATCACCACAACAGAAGCGAAAGCCGAGAAGCTGAATAAGTTCATCAGCCCGATCCAGGACGATGAGATCGAGAGGTTCTTTAAAGAAGCGAGAGAGGGACAGAGAACCCTTAATCTGCATACCACCACAGATAAGGCGGCGGCTTATGGTTCCGCGGAGCTGGTTATCATCGCCACACCGACGAACTACGATGACGAGCATCAGTTCTTCGACACGAGCGCCGTGGAGGACGCCATCGAGTGGACGCTGAAGGTCAATCCGAACGTCCTCATGGTCATCAAGAGTACGATCCCGGTTGGATATACAGATTCCGTTCTGAAAAAGTACGGTGTGGACAACATCATCTTCAGCCCGGAATTCCTCCGGGAGTCCAAGGCGCTGTATGATAATCTACATCCGAGCCGCATCGTTGTGGGTGCTTATGATGACCACAGAGCCGATGCCGAGATGTTCGCAAACCTTCTGCTGGAAGGGGCGAGAACCGAAGAGCAGAGAGCCGGACAGGAGCCGCAAAACATCCCGATCCTGATCGCGCATCCGACCGAGGCAGAGGCTATCAAGCTGTTCGCCAACACCTACCTTGCCGTCCGTGTTTCCTACTTCAACGAGCTGGACACCTACGCTCAGACCAAGGGGCTGGACACACAGATGATCATCGACGGCGTGTGCATGGACCCGCGTATCGGCGGCCACTATAACAATCCGTCCTTCGGTTATGGCGGATACTGCCTGCCGAAAGATACCAAGCAGCTCCTTGCCAACTATAAGGATGTACCGCAGACCATGATCGAAGCGGTGGTCAAGTCCAACACGGTAAGGAAGGACTTCATCGCTGATCAGATCATAGCGAAGAATCCGAAGACCGTGGGCGTGTACAGACTCACCATGAAGTCCAACTCCGACAACTTCCGCGCCTCCGCTATTCAGGGCGTCATGAAGCGCATCAAGGCTAAGGGTATTCCAATCATAATCTACGAGCCAACACTCGAGGATGGCGGCGAATTCTTCCGCAGCAAAGTCGTCAACGATCTGGAGAAGTTTAAGGCAGAGAGCGACGTCATCCTGGCGAACCGTTTTGACGCGGATGTGCTGGGCGATGTGGAAGAAAAGGTCTACACCCGTGACCTGTTCCGGAGGGATTAATAGATGCAGAAAATAGATTTGAACAATAAAACCATCCTGGTGACTGGCTCGCCAGGATTCATCGGGGCAAACCTTGTGATCCGTCTGCTGAAAGAGATGACAGGCGGCACAGTGGTCAGCCTCGACAACATGAACGATTACTACGATCCGGTACTGAAAGAGTACAGGCTGGGCCTGGTGGAGAAGGCAGCGGAAAGCAGCCCGGTTGAACACATCTTTGTGCGCGGTTCCATCGGCGATAAGGCACTGGTGGATCAGCTGTTCGCTGATTACCACTTCGATATCGTGGTGAACCTCGCGGCGCAGGCTGGCGTGCGGTATTCCATCGACCATCCGGATGTGTATATCGAGAGCAACATCATCGGATTCTATAACCTTTTGGAAGCCTGCCGCCACAATCCTGTGGAGCACCTGGTGTACGCATCTTCATCCTCCGTCTATGGCGGGAACAAGAAGGTGCCGTTCAGCACAGAGGATAAGGTAGACAATCCTGTAAGCCTCTACGCCGCGACCAAGAAGAGTGATGAGCTGCTTGTCCATGCTTACTCGAAGCTCTATAACATCCCGTCCACGGGACTCCGCTTCTTCACGGTTTACGGTCCTGCCGGCCGTCCGGATATGTTCTACTACAGCGCAACACAGAAGCTGGTAGCCGGGAAGACCATCCAGATCTTCAACTACGGCGACATGCGCCGGGACTTCACCTTCATCGACGATATTGTCGAGGGCGTGTACCGGGTAATGCAGGGTGCGCCGGAAAAGAAGAACGGAGAGGATGGACTTCCGATTCCTCCGTATGCTGTTTACAACATCGGCGGCGGTCAGCCGGAGAACCTGCTCGATTACATATCGACACTGCAGGAGGAACTTGTGAGAGCCGGAGTGCTGCCTGCGGATTACGACTTTGAAGGCCACAGGGAGCTGGTCGGCATGCAGGCCGGGGATGTGCCCGTGACATACGCTGACTCGGAAGCCCTGGAGCGGGACTACGGTTTTACTCCGAAGATCGGAATCCGGGAAGGCTTAAGAGCCTTTGCTGAATGGTACGCTGAATACTACAGATGATGAAGAGGGAGCCCGCGTCGGCTCCTTTTTCAGTTGAAGCCAACCGGTTTTTGAGGGATTGTACCGAATTTTAATCTGAGGTCTTAGGAATGCCCGATATTAAAGGCTCTGCGGTTATCGTCAACACCAGCCGGGTACAAAATGCGTTAAACCGGTTCCGGAAGCCTGCGCATCCGTTTACAATGCTCCCAATGTCATTTAGTTTATGAGTTTCAGCCGGTTAGCGGGTAATCTGATAACCGGTTTTCCTTTGCACTACATGGAAATAATTATTACAAAAAAGGGTTGACATACGATCCAAAATGTGCGGCGCGCCTTGCTGTCATTGCCTCGCAGAGGTAGCAAGGCGCGCCCTTGTAATCAGGTAATTGTTTCGTTCACTTGATTACAAGGAGGTACATTTATGCAAGGTAAGTTCCTGAAAAACCTGCGTACAACCCTGAGAAACTGTATTGATGAGCTCGATTCCATCCACTCTCTTCGTCCAAAATCCCGATAAGGATTTTACCCGAAATCGGAAAATCTTATTCTCCGATACCTGCTGGTTCCTGATCGGATTGCAGGGAAAATCCATGCCAAATGAAGTCCTGGATTTCTTCGATCATTCTATTACTGCTCCTTCCGCCTCCGCATTCGTTCAGCAACGCAAAAAGATCCTGACGGAAGCATGGGATTTCTTATACCATTCTTTTGAGCAGGCATGCTCGCCGCTTTGCGATGCCACCAGTTACAGCTATCACATTTTTGCCTGCGACGGCTCTGATGTCAATATCTCTCGTGATCCTGACGATGAAGAAACCTTCATACACGAGGGCGAAAAAGGCTATAATGCTTTACACCTCAATGCGATCTATGACCTTTTGAATCACACCTATCACGATGTCGTATTCCAGGGAAAGAAAAAGCTGCATGAACGATCCGCTTTTAATTCCATGATCGACAGATATCAAGGGCCTGCCGCAATCTTTATCGCAGACAGGGGTTATGAGAGTTTCAACACCTTCGCTCATGTCATACAGGCTGGACAGAAATATCTGATCCGCATGAAAGATATTGACAGCAACGGCATCCTGGGCGCTTATGACCTGCCCGATGGGGAATTCGATATGTGCATCGAAACCACCCTGACCAGACGGCATACAAAGGAAACAAAAGGCCACCCTGAGATATTTACGATCCTTTCACCCAAAACGGATTTCGACTTTCTGGACTGCGAAACACAGTATTACAAAATTTCTTTCCGCATCGTGCGGTTCAAAACTGATTCTGGTTATGTATGTGTTGCAACAAATCTTCCGATTGAGGACTTTTCGCCCGACCAGCTCCGCCAGCTTTACAGACTCCGGTGGGGCGAGGAATCAAGCTTCCGCGAGTTGAAATATACCATCGGTCTGGTGAATTTCCATTCCAAGATCAAGGATCTGATCCTACAGGAAATATATGCCAGGCTGATCCTCTACAACTTTTGCGAACTTGCCGTATCACATGCAGTGGTGCAGACCAGGGGCGAAACAAAACATCTATACAAGATAAATTTCGCCACTGCCGTCAACATCTGCAAAGAGTATCTGAAGCACGGCGGTGGCGAAACCGAGAAGATGCACCTGATACAGAAACACTTGACTCCGATCCGTCCAGACCGTAAGTATCCCTTACACCTCCGCCCAAAGAGAAATAGGGATTTCATGTACAGGGCAGCCTAACCTCGCCACAATTATATATCTTTCTGAGGCAGATGAAAACACCATCTGTCTGTTTGTGATACCGTTTTTTAAGGAGACTTCATTTTCATTTCAAAGAAGCATTCCTTCGCTCAGGCATTATTGCCTTTGCTAACGGGTATTCTGCTTAACTTAATAAAGACAGGACAGTTTCCCTCTGCTATAATGTTGGCAGATGAACCTATCTTAATGACATTGACAATGCTCCTATCAAAACCAAGGAGGAGCAGATGATGTTTGTACAGACTTTTGGAATGATAGAGAGCGCAGCGGATATTCCGGCACTTGTGGAACTGGCATTTGATCCAGAGTACGATCCGGACGATGACCCGTGCGCATGCTTTGACAGCGAGAGGGATTCTTTCCCGTCGACCTGTGTGGGCTTCGAGTTCAGGCTGAACACGCCGATTACAACGGGCTTTGATGCCACAGCCTGTGTGTTCGACATACTCCCTGGACACTGTTATGAAGTGACCTTTGTCAAGAGGCAAATTGATCAACCAACAAACTTTTTCTTGACTGTCACATTTTTGTGATCTGTCAGCATCTGGAAGGAGCCCTGATTTAACAGTTCCCGGCATGTGGCCACTCTGTTATTCGTGGATTGGTTACCGACAGGCTAATGGTTCCGCCGAGAGTTCTGCGATCTACAAGCGTGGATCACCGAAGCGCCAACATAGTGTCTAAACGCAGATAACTCAAACCTTACAGTGATCACAGCTCCTTTCAGATGCTGACAGGTATTCAGTTGTTATGTTCTGGCAGCAAGCTGCAGTCTACTGCTGATTGCTGCTTGGATGCGATTTACATCTGGGACGGATGGCTGTCAAGGGCCGCGCAGCTGTGCATTTTACCCTTGACTGACAGCCGTCACTGATGTACCTGCTCCGGAGGCTGTACTGATGTTGCCAGTCATCATACCCCAGACAAAGCAGGCAAGTTCTCTGGCCACGGCAGCAACTGCCACATTTTTCTTCTTCCCATGGCGGATCATCTTGTAGTACTTGCTCCGCAGACGTGTATTCGCCTTATCAGCATAGGCAATAACCTCAGGTGACTGTCCGCTTTGCCTGGAACGAAGCTCTTTGGATTTATGTCCGATGGCTCCTTTACAAATGCCTTTTGCCGCTTCGATCAAAAGACAGCGCAGGTGTGTGTTTCCGGCCTTGGAAATGCCGAGCCGGTTCACAGTTGTCGAGCTGGAATGCTCACCAGGTGCTAAACCAAGAAATGCCGCATAGGTGTTTCCTTTTCCGAATCTCTTAAAGTCACCGGTTTCTACGATCAAAGACAGCGCCGTGTGTGTACGGATCCCCAGGAAACATCCCAGCTTTTCTGCGTTTTCCTGATACCGTGCTTCTGAAGCAATCTCTTCGATCCGTTTGTCGTAGCGTTCGATCTTCGCTTCCTGTTCTTCATAGGAAGCCATGTATTCGTTCAGTGTTTCATGATACATCGGATCAAGCTCCAGTTTACTAAGCCAGGTAACATGTTTATTGGTCCATTTGGTTCCAACATACTGATGGCCATGTCTGAGAACAAACGCATTGATCTGCTGTTTCAACTTCTTCAGTGCATGCTTATGGTCGTCCCTCATCCGGAGATACTCTTTGACAGCATCATCTTCACCGGTGGGGATGTAAACTGGATGATACCCGCCGTAACATAGGCATTGTGCGATCAGACGAGCATCCCGCTTATCCGTTTTGATCCGCTGTCCCTGCTGTGTAAGCATTGTTGTCGGCGCAAGAATGACACATTTGATCCCGGCTCCTGTGAGCTGGTGATAAAGGGTATAACCGAGGCAGCCTGCCTCATAACCGCATTCAATAGAATAATCGTCGTAGAAGCCAAGTTTCATTTTCAGAGATTCAATGAAGCAAATGACTTCCCTGTAGTCTGGGGCAACCTGAATTTCCCCAAAAACCCGGTCTTCTGCACCAATAGTGGGTTCCATTGCGCATAAAGTATAATTCGTACTATGGACATCCATTCCGATTTTGATTATTCTATACATAGGTGACCTCCTTTTGTATGCGGTAATCCCTGTTACCATTGATCTTGGACAATCATTAGTATACAGGTAAATCCACGTTGCTACAAATGTGAGGTCACTTCATATTATCTACAGCTTCGATGTTTATGATCTCAATCTTGAATCAGACACGCCGATAGCGACCGGTTCCTGTGTGAGAATGCTGGTGATCCGATAGTTTCAACGGGTACGACCTTCTTCTGGATTCTTTTGCATCTTGCTATGTACAAAACTCTGAGGTAACTTCAGAAGCGAAAAAAGTACGGGGTTATGTACTGAATGGACGGAGGTTTTGAGCATGGTTATTAACACAGGAATCCTGCGTGACGTTCACGCGGACGAGTACGGATTTGGGATTGCGGACTTGACGGTGGCGGCGATGCTGAAGGCATATTTGCAGCAGTTGAAAGAAGAGGCGGCGGTGGAGGTATTGAGCCGGGTCGTAAGACCGGACGGCATCGACAAAGAGGAACTGGCGGCACTGATCGACAATGCGAGGGTGGTCGCCGCAATATCCGCAGACGCATGGCAGGCGCAGGAGAGAGAGCGCGTGCTGAAGAACACAATCGAGTACATGAGGGATAAGCTGCTCCCGGCTCTGTCCGGAGAGAAATACGTTGGATCCATGCCAGCGGAAATGACCAAATTCCTCACAGACTGCTGGCTGACGGTGGGGTAAGAGGAACATCGGATATTAAACTGCCCGTGTAGAGGACAGAAGCACCCAAGATGAAATCAAGGATGCTGCTGCCGCCTACGCGGGCAGATTTTTTGTTATGTTGTCAGATACCTAAACCGTACAGGATTTTCTTCAATTCCTCTGCGGTTCTTGTGAGAATCTCTTCTTCGAGTTTGTTGCAATCAAGAAGTAAGCGGTGCAAATCTGAATCTGCCGTGGAAATGGGATAATCCAAACTGTCAACGAGCAGATCGTCTACAGATACATGTAGGGCATTTGCAATGTTTATCAAAACCTCCACGCTCGGTAGCCTCTCTCCATTTTCAATACGGGAAATGTTGATTCGTGATTGACCGACCGCTTCCGCAAGCGCCTCCTGCGATAGATTCTGCAAGGAACGCTGATGCTTCATTCGCTCACCAAATTTTTTACTGTCTACGGGCATATGTTCCTCCTTTTCAGCCCGCAGTAGGCAGTAGCATATTACCGTCAGGTTTTGTACATAGCAACGATATCAATGAACTTATTTCACTTCTTAGACCACAACACAGAACACTCCTATCTGTAGCGTTGTCTAAGGCTTTTTTGTAACCAATGTGGATGCAAAAGAATGAACATGTAACCCTGGGGGTAGCAGTAAAACCACAGAAGAAAAAGTATAATGAAAATGTAAAATAGGTCGGCCTGTAAACACGGAAGGGGGTTCATGCGCATGTCGGAAAAGGAAGGCTCAAGCCTCGTGACGCTTTACAGCGATGTGCGCGCGACAAGTGTCCGATGGCTGTGGTTTCCCTTTATCGCAATAGGAAAGATCACGCTGCTGCAGGGCGATCCCGGAGACGGAAAATCTACAATGATGATGAACCTGATCGCGGAGATGTCCAACGGTGGAGCAACACCAGACGGTCAGGCGCTCGGAAGAGCACAGAGGGCAATCTACCAGTGCTCGGAGGATGGCGTGTCTGACACGATCAAGCCGAGACTGGAAGCGGCCGGAGCGGACTGCCGGAACATTGCCTTTATCAATGAAGAGGTCTACGGCGGTCTTACCCTCGATGACGAGCGAATACGAGAAGCAATTATAGATTTCAGACCGCGTCTTGTGGTTATAGATCCAATTCAAGCATATCTGGGCAGTGATTCCGATCTTCAGATAGCGGGACGAGCGAGAAAACTGATGCACCGCCTTTCCCTGTGGGCATCGACATATGACTGTGCTGTGGTCCTGATAGGTCACCTCAATAAGAAAGAGGGAAGCAAGGGGCTGTACCGCAGTCTTGGAAGCATTGATGTTGTTGCAGCGGCGCGGAGTGTTCTGCAAGTAGAACGGGATTCGTTGGATACAGATGTTCGCGTGGTAAGGCAGATTAAAAACAGCCTTGGACCATCGGACGGAGAATTCCGATTTGAGATAAGACCACAGACCGGATTTAGATGGCTGGAAGTATCTGCTTCACCACAGAGAGACCATAAAGCGGAAATGCCTGTCTTTGAAAAGAAGATGGACAAGGCCGCATTCCTGATTAAGCAGATGCTGAATCAAAGCGATATGAAATCCGTGGATGTGTACGAAAAACTTGAACAGGAAGGTATCAGCCACAGGACGGCGGAGGACACACGGAAGAATATGGGGATCCGATGCTACAGAAAAATGAATCAGTGGTATTGGAGCATCAAGCCTGCTGACGGAAAAGCAGAGCCTGGTTTAGATAAGAAAACAAAGGATGTGAAACACGAATGATCGCCAGCGAAAAGAAGGGTGATAGCAAACAGAAAATAAGGAACCGATATAAGGGCGTCGATCCTTCGGAACTGGAAGTAATCCCAGCCATTGCGACCGACGAGGTTGCCTTGGAACAGAGGAAGCTGAAGGTGGCGGCTTACGTTCGTGTGTCCACAGAGAATGATGAGCAGACCTCCTCCTACGAGCTGCAGGTGAACGACTTCACGGACCGGATCGAGAATAATCCCAATTGGGAGTTCGCCGGTATCTACAGCGACGAGGGTATCTCAGGTACGAATCTGGCACATCGCAAGGGCATGCTCCAGATGATCGAGGATGCCAGAGCGGGAAAAATCCAGCATATCCTCGCAAAATCTATAGCGCGTTTTGCCCGTAATGTAGTAGATTGTCTCTCCGTAATCGAGGAACTGAAGAAGATCGGTGTGGGCGTCCATTTCGATGAGAACAATCTGTATACACTGGACACCACGGGTGCCCTTGTTCTTACCATCCTTGCGACAGTGGCGGAGGAGGAATCACGCTCCAAATCCTTCATCATGGACTGGTCGATAGAGCGGCGCTTCTCCAAGGGCATCTTCCTGACACCGAAACTGCTCGGTTATGATCTGGACGAGGAAGGCGAGCTGGTGGTGAATCCCGATGAAGCGGAGACGGTCAAGGTGATCTACTACCTCTACATCAACGGCTGGTCTTCACAGGAGATTGCTGACTTGCTGACTGAGTATGGAAGAACCACCAAACTGGGTAACGAAGTATGGAATCGGTCATCCATCGACGGGGTGATCGAAAACGAGCGGCATTGCGGCGACATCCGCGCCCGTAAAACATATACTCCTGACTTCAAGACCCATAAGTCTGTGAAGAACCGGCAGAACAGGAAACAGTACATCCAGCGTGACCACCATGAACCAATCGTAGACCGAGATGTCTACAATGCCGCGAATATGCTCAAGTCCTCACAGCTATATACATCCAAGAGCCGTCCGCTGCCTGTGATGAGTGTGATTGATGACGGTATTCTTGCGGGGTATGTCCCGATTGACAAGAACTGGAGCGGGTTTTCCACAGAGGACTACAAGGCGGCCTGTGAGAGTGTAGAGGTGCCGGAGACCGAGATGGTTTCAGAGGGACCTCGCCTTTACATGGGCGGCTATAAAAAGGTACGCGCCGACTACTTCCCGTCCATAGAGCAGCCGGCGATGACAATACATAACGGCAAGCTGCGGTTCAACACAGCCTGCCTTAAGAAGTTTGAGGACGTGGAGTATGTCGAGCTCCTGTTGAACACGGTCTCAAACATGATCGCCATCCGTCCGTGTGAAGAGGATAATCCCAACGCCATCCACTGGGGCAGACTCCGGGAGGAACGCTGGGCTGTCAGTACACTCGGATGCAGAGGGCTTTCCCGGACGCTCTTTGATCTCATGAGCTGGGAGGACGAGGGGAAGTACCGGTTCCGCGGACAGTTTGAATGCCAGGGCGACCAGAAGCTCCTTCTTTTCCAGTTGGACGAGCCTGTGGTCACAAAGATCGAAGAACAGGTCATCGTGCCAGAAGAACCAGAGGAAGCGGAGGATGCCGAGCAGAGTACTGATGCTCCAACAGAAGAAATCGTTATCCGGGAAACTGTGCGTGTTTATCCGCAGGCATGGTCATCTTTCGGAGAACCGGTCTCTTACCTGGAGCAGCGGCATTATGCGGGTGATTGGGATGTGCTCCGCCCGGCGAAGGAGCTGGAGGAGATGAACATTCTCACAGCGGAGAAGCTGAACGCTTTGATGAAGGAAGCAGAAACGATTATGGAAGGGTGGAAGAAAACAGCATGAACGAGGAGCTGATCAATAACGGCGGTCTGGCCACCGAAACAACCGAAGAGGAAGCCATCGCTTCTGCCAGGGAAACAAAGCGCCAGGAGCTGATAGACAAGTTCAATCCGAATAACATGAAGGTGATCCGTAAGGAGCTGTTCCCAAGCATGCGCGATCCCGCCGTCACATTCCGGGATGGGAATATTACCTTTAATACCGCCTGTATCAATGGATTGGAAGATGTGGTATGGGTCAATCTGTACTTTGACGAGAATACCGGGCTATTTTCTGTGACCGGCTGTGATGAGAATGACAAGCAGGCTCTGCGCTGGTGTGTGGCGAAGCCGGATAAGCGCAAGAGCCGCAGAATGCGCTGCCCTGACTTTACAGATTCCCTTTTCCAGTTGATGGGCTGGAATAAGAAATGCCGCTATAAGGTGCTCGGTTATCAGATCCCTTATGACGGCAAGATTTACTATGTCTTTGATCTCAACGTGAAGCAGGTCTTCAACGAGCGTCCGAAGAAGGGTGAGGAGCCTGTGGACGAGAACGGCGAGCAGATTCCGGTTGATACCAGGCACGGCTACTACCCTGATGATATCGCTAATACATTCGGTGTTCCGATGGAACAGCATCTGAAGGAAACCGAGATCACAGAGATGGACGGCTTTGTGAATATAGCGATGTTCACGGGCGTGCGGGAGGAAGCGGCAGATACCAAGGGAGAAGTGCGCCCGGAAGACCCGGATCCAGTAAGCGGAGGAGATTATAGTGGATGAGTACATCGCATGGGATTTCACGGTTCCCGGCATATCTTTTAATATCGATTCCGGCAGGATCACAATCTTCAAGACCACGCTGAAGGCAATCGGATATCCGGAGTTCTTCCATTTCCTGTTCAGCCCGGAAGACCTGGTCTTTGGCATCGAGCCTTGTACTATCGATGACGGAGGAGCCTACAGGCTGCCGGAAGTGATAAAGTATGACCACCATGATCTGAAGAGCAAGGATCTGGTGCGGTTCGTCTATCAGACATGTGGCTGGAAGAAGAAGGTCACATACCGGATCCCTGGAGAGCAGATCGCTCCGGACAGCCGAACTGTTTACTTCGATCTCCGGAAGGCACTGGAAGTCTACGAGGGCAGGGTAAAGGAGGCGGAACGATAACCACACTGTAGCCGGCGTTTAGCAAATAAATTCTCAATGTACGGCTGCACACTTTCCTGCTATAATTCCAAATGTGAAGAACATTTGGAAGGGGCGGTATAAGTGCAAGACGGATTTGAGAAATTCCTGGAGGAGAAGAAATACACGAGAGGAGCGGTACGATCCCGGCTTTCCAGGGCGAACGCGGCAGAAGAACTGATAGGTACTTCTCTTGATACGGCGGTAGCTGATGATGAAAAGATGTATGAGGCGCTACTGAGGATTCGGGATCACGATAACAACGGCAATCTCCAAAATGCGGTCAGGCTGTACTACGAATACCGGAACGGACGGAAGTTTCCGAGGCTGGCAGAGTATGAACGGATGACCGGAAGATAAAAGAAGCTCATAACTTTTTCGGCCTTCGACGAAGCTGATTGAAAACTGAACATAGAACTGATGCAGCCCACCGGGTTTGTTTCCAAGGAACGAGCATATTTCGTCACTGGGAAACCGACCTGGTGGGCTGTTTTATTGCGCACATACCAAAATGAACATTATCCCTATCTGCAAATCTTATATCAAAAAATGAACATTATCCCCATTTCTCAAAAATGAACATTATCCCTATTTTTCAGCCAGCCCCATCGGCCGCCCGTCAAAAATGAACATTATCCCTATCTCGAAAATTTGGAGCCGGAAAAACGGATAAGCCCTATATATAGTAGCCTGTAAACTTCAAAATCAACATATTGGGGTTATCCCCAAAGGAAGTCTTGGAACGTCTTTAAGACAGTCGGTGAGGTAGGTCGTTGTAATAAAGTGCCTAAAATAGCGGCTTAAAAAGCCTATTTCAGCCCTATTTCTTGTGCAATACCTACAAATGAGGCGCTCTCTCAATTTATTATGTACAAAACATAATTGGAGCACCCCGGCATGATAATTACATACCGCCAGAGAATCCAGTGAACAATTAACTGCTCACCATCTGTCTCGAAGAGACGGTCTGGGAAAAATGAAATGTACATAAAAGTACAAGAGACTGTCGGGGTTGAAGGAAATGAAAGAAACATAGAAGCGAGTTCCGGATTACTCCATCACCTGATTTCACGGATGCCAAGGGTCTTTAAGTTTATTAGTGAGGTTGGGAGGCTCCAATAAACGACAAGGTCGGGGTGCTGGTGTGGGCGACCACAGCAGGATATAGTCTCTTCCGATTCGAGCTTGTGGAGATACCCACAGGTTGGAATGGGCAGAGAAAAGCGGCAGGAGCCGCAGGAAGCCCAGCAAATATACGTTACCACGCAGCAGCACTGAAAAAAGAAAGAGGCGCTACTGCGATTTGAGCATGTTTTGAAAGGCCAAAACAAGAGGATAGATATATCCAGGCTCGCATGAGCCACACGGAATAACTGAGGAGTAGGACATGTACGACTTTATTAATGACCCGAGATTCAAAGGTATAGAACCGTTCAAGAATAAGCTATGGT